>DATARD010000321.1:0-3866 GCA_036264355.1 Thermoanaerobaculia bacterium | reverse complement strand
TCAGGCCCCAGCCACCCACAGAATCAGACCGGTGACGGCTCCCCAATCGTCCTCTTCAGCCCCTCCAGCCGCTTGAAAATGCAAGGCGCCTGACTCGACCAGTCTTGCCCGGATTGAGCTCAACCCAAGATTTCTGCCGCGGCTGCGCGCGGCAGAAATCTCTCTTCGTTTGGTCTGTCGTCCACCAAGTCGGGAAAACGGCTTTCCCGGTTTACTGGGAGCCTCGGGAGCTCCGGTGAGCTCCTGGTCGGGTCGAGCCTGTTCCGGACTGACCTGGCGCCCACGCAGCCTGACCCCGGTGCGCGGCAGACCAGACTCGATGTGTGCAGCCCGCCGGCACTGCTTCTCCTCCCGGCTGCTTGGCTCTCCTGGAGGGCAAGCCGCTGGAGGGTCTCGAGCCGTTGCCCCGGAGCATCGAGCTGAAGATCAAGGTCAAAGGGCCGGTCGACGTCCCCGATCCCTGGACTGCGGGAATGCTACACTAGGTGCCGCCCGGGACATGGACAAGAAAGAGCGGCGAAGACATGGGCGAGGCTAGGAATAAGAGCAGGACCAGCATTTCAGATGCGGCCACGGTCGCCGAGATCGGTGATTACTGGGATACCCACAGCCTCGCCGACCACTGGGATGAGACCCGGGAAGTGGACCTGAAAGTACGCGTTGAGCGCCGACGGCGGGTGACCCTTGCGCCCGATCTCTATTCGCAGATCGAGACACAGGCTCAACGGCAAGGCATCCTGCCGGAGACTTTGGTGAACCTCTGGCTCCTCGAACGCCTCCGGACGGCGTCCTGAAGACCAAGGCCTTCCTCTGGCCGACTCCTTGATCGCCGTCGCCGTCCGCGAGCGTGGTGGCCTGACTGGCCTCTGGTCCACAGCGGATTCACAGCGACTCTCACATAGGGCCGATTCCATTCGGCTTCTCTGTAGGGGCGCGACGATACCGGGCGATCGAGGTGAGCGACGAGCCCGAGGCGCAGCGCGAGCGCCTCAAGTACATCCTCAGCCATGGAGTCAAGGGATTTTTGGTTGAGAAGGTGCTGGAATGGCCCGGCGTGCACGCCGCCCGGGCTCTCCTGGAAGGCAAGCCGCTGGAGGGTCTATGGTTCGACCGCACCGAGGAGTACGGCGCGCGACGCCGGGGGAGAGGAGCACGAGCGAGACCGCTTCGCGACAACCGAGACGGTGACCTTCTCGCCGCTGCCCTGCTGGGAGCACCTCTCGCCCGAGGACCAGAAGAAGAAGATCGCCGATCTCGTCCGCGAGATCGAGGAAGAGGCCGCCGCCCAGAGGGAGGCGATGGGGAAAACTGTCCTCGGCCGCGCGGCCGTCCTCAAGCAGCATCCCCATGAGCGGCCCAACCGTCCGAAGAAGTCGTACGCGCCACTCGTCCATGCCGCTTCGCGGAAGGTGCGCCTCGCTCTCTACGAAGGCTACCGCGCCTTCGTCGCCGCCTACCGGGAGGCGGCGGAGAAGTTGCGGGCTGGGGATCACGCCGCGATCTTTCCGGCGGGGTGCTTTCCGCCGGCTTTGCCGTTCGTCGGTGGCTGACAGCCTCCGGTCACCAACCTCCGCCTGAATTCCGCTTTGAGATCGTCGTCCGGTCGGGCCGGAGAGAGGAGGTGTGCCTGGTGTGCAAGCTGAGCGGATCTCAGGAGGCCACCGGGGCCAGGGGAGAGACGCAAGAGCGGGCCGGAAGACCATCTATAAGGCTACAGGCGACGTCCGTATCGTGAACACGGCGGCTGCCGAGGCGCCGAAGGCGGGCGGCGGCGGTGGTCGGGGGAGGTTCCCTTCTCTCTTCCCGTGGCACCTTCTCCGCACCGTGCTGGGAGCACCTCTCGCCCGAGGACCAGAACGAGAAGATCGCCGAGCTCGTCCGCGAGATCGAAGAGGCCGGAGAGGGGGGAGGTCTGTCTGGTGGCGGGTTGAGCGAGTCTCTGGTCCGCGCAGCCCATGTGAAAAGCCGGACCAAAAGAAATGACGGAACCCAGGGCATCTCCGGCGGTGAAAAATGTCTCATCTCGTGATTTCCGCTGTCTCCCTGCACAAAGACCAGGAATTCATGCTGTCCTTCCACCCCATCTCTTGGGAAAGCAAGAAAAAATGCGCCCCGTCTTGGATTCTGTGGAAACGGTTATGCTTTTTCTGGCTCGACAAGAGAAGACTCGATGCCTAGGCTCTCTCTCCATGGACGCGAGATTCTATGGTCATGCACTTCGTATTTGCCGGAAGCGAAAGAAGTTGAGCTTGACTCAATTTGCCAAGAAAACAGGGTTTCACACCAACACCTTGAGCGCTCTCGAGACGAGGGGACAAGGGATGAGGATTGATCTGTTCATTGATCTGTGCGCGCAGATGGATGTTGATCCTATCGAGGCGGCAGACCTCGCCTACTTCTATTTCCGCAAGCATCTGCGGGTAGAGGCTGAGAAGGCGATGGTAAGTCTCAAGGCCGAGGAAGAGAGCGTCATTCCCTCCATGGAGGAGATCGCAACGCTTCACCAGTCGGCAACGAACGCCAATCTCAAGCTTCTCCTGGGCGTTCTGCGCCGTCTTCAGCCGGATTTCGCGATCAACTCTTTCATCCTCGATCGATTGAGAGAGGTGAACGACGAAGGTGCGCCACCCAAGCGTGCTGCCCGGAAGAGACCAAGCACGGCCAAACGGCGGAGGACCGCCTGAGGCTCGCCGCGCCGGTCATCTGAAGTGGTGCTCCCACACCTTCTCCCGGGGCGGCTGTCAGCGTGACTTTCCACTGGAGCTCCGGCCCCGCCGAGACAGAGTCATTCCTGAAGCGGCAGAGGTCCCGCCGGTCACGGCCGGCAGGAGTACCGTTGCGGCGGAGAGGGCTCCGTCACAGCAGGAGTCATTCCCGTAGAGACCTGACAACCGCCCGTCGCGACGGGGGAAAGGCTGACCACGCCGGGACATCGTCCCGCCGCGGCAGAACCGCCCCTCGCCTCCGCGGGGCCATCTCCTGTCGCGGCGGGAGCCACTCCGCCGGCGTCCAGCGTATCCCTGTCGCGGTGGGAGTGAGTCGTTTGCCGAGTAGTTGCCACAGCCGCCGCCTCTAACGGCTCGTTCCCCTTTCGTCTTCTCTGTAGAGACGAAATGCACTCCTGATCGAAAAAACGTGTGAGATTGGAGACCCAAATTCCGTCTTATATGGGGGTATGCGGCCATTTACGCCACGTCCCTCGGAAAAAGTGTCTCTTCGAGGTGACAGTCCGGACTGTCCAGGCCCGTTTTCTTCTGCGGCCGAGCGTGGCATTGAACGAGATCATTCTCGGCGTCCTGGGACGTGCCCAGCGCCTCCATGAGGTCGAGATCATCGCATTCTGCTTCCTCTCCGGCCACTTCCACCTGCTCGTGCGGGTGAACGACGCCAAGCAGCTCTCGGACTTCATGTGCTACTTGAATTCCAACCTGGCGCGGGAAGTGTGCCGCCTGGCGGACTGGGGGGACAAGGTCTGGGCGCGACGATATCGGGCGATCGAGGTGAGCGACGAGCCCGAGGCGCAGCGGGAGCGCCTCAAGTACATCCTCAGCCATGGAGTCAAGGAATTTTTGGTTGAGAAGGTGCTGGAATGGCCCGGCGTGCACGCTGCCCGGGCTCTCCTGGAAGGCAAGCCGCTCGAGGGCACCTGGTTTGACCGCACCCAGGAGTACAGCGCGCGGCGCCGGGGCGAGGAGAACGAGCGGGATCGCTTCGCGACGCCCGAGGCGGTGACCCTCTCGCCGTTGCCGTGCTGGGAGCACCTCTCGCCCGAGGACCAGAAGAAGAAGATCGCCGATCTCGTCCGCGAGATCGAGGAAGAGGCCGCCGCCCAGAGGGAGGCGATGGGGAAAACTGTCCTCGGCCGC
>DATARD010000119.1:0-9172 GCA_036264355.1 Thermoanaerobaculia bacterium | reverse complement strand
CTCTGGTACGCTCCGAGTATGCCACTGACCAAGCGCAAGGTATCCATCTCGTTGGATGAGGATCTGGTGGAGGAGCTTGAGCGGGAGGAGGAGGGCCTCTCTGCGCAGGTCAACATGGCCGTTCGGGCCGAGCTCGAGCGGCGACGGCGCAACCGGCTTCTCACCGAGCTCCTCGCCGGGTTGGATGCGAAGTACGGGCCGGTAGACGAGTCCCTGATCGAGAAGTACGTCGGTCTCCTCACATGAGCCGTTGCGTTGTCCTCGACTCCGAGGCTCTGGTTGCCTTGGCTCAGCAACAGGGGCGCCGGGCGATGGAGGTTCGCGCCGCGCTCCATGCGGCGGCGCGCCTTCGGCGGGAGGTCGTGGTGCCCAGCGTCATCCTGGCCGAGCTCTATCGTGGACCCCGGCACAACCAACTGGTCGACGCATGCCTGTCCCGCGAGACGGGGCTCCAGGTGCGCGACACGGATCGCCCTCTGGCCAAGATCGTGGGCGGCGTCCTGGCGTCCGCCCGTGCCGGCTCGGAGCATCTGGCGGATGCTCATGTGATCGCCGCGGCGGTCGAGCTTGGTGGTGGCCTCGTCCTGACGACCGACCCCGATGACCTCAACCGCCTCGCGGCTTCCTACGGCAACGTGACGGTGATCGGCCTTCCTTGAAAGGGAAGATGGGAACCTGAGCCGGCGCAGAACAGCCGCCGCCACTTCTCCGCCACCGCCGACGGCAACCGGCTCGCCGCCGGCGGCACCAGCTCGTAGAGCGCGGCACCGAATGGCCGGCGCCCATGTCTCCCGCGTCCTTGGCGTCGTCGTGAAAATCCTCGGCGCGGAGGAGCCGGTTTTCATAGCCGATCAAACGGTAGGCGCGGACCTTGGCGGGATTGAATTCGCTTGGCAGTAGACTGGCTACGCTAGCGCAGGCCCCGATGGTCCATCAAAGGCGCGGTGCCCTGTGGAAAAGGGAGGATGAAACACGATGAATTGGCTGCTCTGGGCTCTCCTCTCCTCCCTCTTCGCCGGCCTGACCGCGATTCTGGCCAAAATCGGCGTCAAGGACGTCGACTCCAACCTGGCGACCGCGATCCGCACCACGGTCATCCTCGTCTTCGCCTGGTCCGTGGCATTCGCCCGGCAAAACCTGGACCTGGCCGCCGTGACCCGCAGGACCTGGGTGTTCCTCGTCCTCTCCGGCCTGGCGACCGGCGCTTCCTGGCTTTGCTATTTCCGCGCGTTACAGCTCGGAGAGGCGTCCAAGGTCGCGCCGATCGACAAGCTGAGCGTCGTCGTCGCCATCGTGCTCGCGGCGGTCTTCCTGCACGAATCCATGACGTGGCACCACTGGGTCGGTGGCTCTCTGATCGTCATCGGGGCGATTGTGATCGCGTGGGGTTGAGCGTCCTCAGATCCTCTCCACGATGACGCCGTGCGTGTATTGAGCAAGGGCCTCGCCGTGTAAACACTCCACGAGCACGACGGAGGGAACAAAGGGGGGCCACAAATCCTCATCCCGAAGAGCCAAGATCAGCGCGACCGTCTGCTGAGACCGCTCGGCCAGCCGGGTGACTCCGCCCGAATCGAGAACCAGCACGCTGGTCAGCCCACCTGTCGGGCGGGGCGTCGCGCATTCAAGCTGCTTCGCGCGACGGGCGAAAAAACGGGAGCAAGGCTCTCACCTGGTGCCGGTACTCGTCGTAGGCGGGGCCGAGGGCGCCGACGAGCATCTCGTCTTCGACCTTGATGCGGTAGCTGTAGGCCGCCAGGGTGGAGAGGAGAGAGGCGAACAACACCACCCAGTTTCCTGATGCGAGCGCGATGCCGTTGAAGCAGAGAAGGGATCCGAGGTAACCCGGATGACGGACCCATCGATACGGACCGCTGCGCTCGATGGCCTGATCGGTTTGGACGAGGAGCGTCCTCGTGTAGCGCTCGCGCAGGGTCAACACGGACCACAGGCGGAGCCCAAGACCGAAAACGCCGATCAGGACGCCGGCCCAGGCGACGAAGGGCAGACCGGGAAGGACCGCTTGGCGAAACCAGACCGGAAGCCAGGACGCGGGGCCGGCTGAATAGGCTTTCATGGCCAGCGAAAATCCCAGCACCGGGACCGCCGAAGAGATCGACACGACCAGGGTGCTGTTGCGATCGGAGGCGCCCGCGCGATGACTGCGAGCGCGCGCGCCGAAGCGAAGCTCGGACTGAAGCACGTACAGAATGAGTAGGGCAACCCCGCCAAGACCGTAGGCGGGAAAAGCTGCGAGGCGTGAGATCAGGTCTGACATTTCGGTCGCTTGAAGTCCATCGTACCACGCAGCCGAAGCCGTCTCGTTGAACGAGATCTCCCCATGGCGGAGATCCGAAGAGGATTGTCAATGAACTCTCCCGCCACCCCGGCTACCGGTCATCCGTCAGCCTCGACGGATGACCCGTCAGCTCCAACCAGTCATCCGTCAGCACTGACCGATGACCCGTCAGCTCCAACCGCTTACCCGTCAACCCTGACCGATGATCCGTCAGCTCCAACCAGTCATCCGCCAGCCCTGACCGATGGCCCGTCAGCTCCAACCAGTCACCCGTCAGCACTGACCGATGATCCGTCAGCCCCAACCGGTCATCCGTCAACCCTGACGGATGACCCGTCAGCCTCAACCGGTAACCGGCCAGCCTCGACGGATGACCCGTCTGGGCCCGTTGGCGCCGGGTCCGCGTCAGCCTGGGGAGAGGGTGCGCCTGGAGGGCGCCTCAGCTTCCGCCGTAGAGGCGCAGGAAGGCGAGGGCGGCGGGACCCCAATGGGCGACCTGGCCGGGGTCGATGACGAAGTTGATGTGCACGTCGTCGGCGGTGCAGTCTGTCGCCTGCTCGGCGATCTCCTGGCTGGTGCAGGGGGTGCCGTCCGCGTGCTTCGGGATGGAGGGCGGGAAGAGCGCGGCCTGGGTGCGCTGGCCGCTGTCGAGGGCGACTTGCGAGAAGTGCTGGGTCGGCTCGATGTGGATCTCGTTGCGGGGCTGGAAGCAGAACAACGGCTTCTTGGCCGTCAGCACGGCGTTCTCCAGATCCGTGTCCAGCGTCGGGTTGCCGCCCCAGGAGAGGGCGTCGCCGCTGATGTCCACCACCGCGGTCGGACGGCCGTCGAGGGCGTTGTTGAAGAGCGAGACGATGCCGCCGAAGGAGTGGCCCATGACGGCGATGAGGCTCGGATTGACCAGGTATGCCTTCGCGGGGTCAGGCTTGGTGCCCGGCGGACGGATGGACGGCGTGTTCTTCAGATAGGTGAAGGCGGCCTGCACCTCCGCGGTTTCGGATTGCAGGTCTTCGACCAGCTTGAGCTGCCGCGCCGCGTCGGTGCAGGCGGCGGCGCAGAGCCCGGACTCACACTTCGCGCAGCCGCCGGAGCCGTCCGGCACCAGGCACTGGAGGTTGGCGGCGCAGGTGTCCTGGTAGTCCGAGAAATAGAGTCCGGTGGAGGCGAAGTCGCCGTTCGTGGCCGCGTAGCCACGGCGCAGGGGAACGAAGACGGCATAACCCTGCTGGGTGAAGAACTCGGCGATGGCGCAGAAGGCGCGCTCCCCTTTCTGCTGCCCGGAGCCCGGGTTGAAGACGATGGCGGGGAGATTGTAAAGATCTTTACGGTTGGGATAGTAGAGCCATCCCCATTCGGCGCAGTGGGTGCCGGTGCAACGCCACTGGCCGGCCGGCGCGCTCTGCGGGCCGAACCAGTACTGGACTTCTTTCATCTTCAGAATCGCCGTGTTGCACTGCGTCGGATGGGGTGCGGCGAGCACCGGGTTGCCGGCCGAACCGGCGAGCATCCAGGCGAGAGCGAGAGAAGCGATGAGTCTTGGCATGACGATCTCCTCGGTGGCGGTGTCGTGACCACGGTGTCGTGACCACCAGCAGGAGACGCGTCAGCCGCGGAAATTTTGGCTCAGCTCACCTCATCGTGCGCCGGAGCAGGCGCGCAGCCGGGATTCGGCGTCCCGGAGGTCGGAGCTTCCCGGCGGCAGGGTGCGGCGGAGGATCGCGGCGCTCTCCTGGAGCATGGGGAGGCCCTCGGCCGCCTTGTGGTGCTCGCAGAGAAAGCCGCCCAGAACGAGGAGCACGCCGCCGGTGTCCAGATGGCCGGGGGCAGCTTGCCGCGGCAGATGGCGAGCGCCCGGCGGAGGAGCGGCTCGACCGGCGCGGCGGGGTCGAGATGCAGGCGCTCCTGGGCGACGTCTTCCAGGCTCTGGGCCACGAACGGATCTTCCGGCCCGCGGGCCCTTTCGCGGATCGACAGGACGCGGAGGAACAGCCCGAGCGCCGTGGCATGGTCTCCGCCTTCCGCGTACAGGATCGCCAGATTGCGCACGGCGTTCGCGGTGTCCGGATGATCCGGGCCGAGGGCCTTTTCGTAGGCTTCGACCGAGCTGCGGAGAAGCTCCAGCGCGTGCGCCCGGTCGCCGCGCGCGTTCATCATGTTGCCGAGCTCGCCGAGCATCGCGGCATAGACGCGGTGATCGCGGCCGTAGGCCGCCTCGCAGATCACCAACGCGCGTTCCTCCAGACGGATGGCATCGCTGAGGTCATCGAGCTGGCGCTCGGTGGAGGCGAGGTTGTTGAGCGTCGAGGCGACGGTGGGGCTTTGCGGTCCGAGGAGCTTCTCCTGGAGCGCGAGCGCGCGTTCGAAGAGGGCCTTGGCGCCTTGCGGATCGCCCAGCCGTTGCAGCAAGAGGCCGTAGTTGGAGAGCGTCTTGGTGGCGTCGAGCGTGGCGCCTCCCGGGGCCGCCTGCTGGATGGCGATGGCGCGCTCGAAGAGGGCGCGGGCGCGGGAGTAGTCGCCGGTGGCCTTGAGCACGTTGGCGAGGGTGGTGGCGGTCTTCGCCACCTCCGGGTGGCTCGGCCCCAGCACGCGCTCCTGGGTTCTCAGAGCCTGTTCGAGGAGCGCGCGAGCGCTCTTGTCGTCGCCCATGCTGTGCAGCAGGGTGCCGAGGTCGCGCCGGCTTTCCGCGGTCTCGGCGCTCTCCGCGCCGAGCGTCCGCGTGCGCAGGGCGAGCGAACGCTCGAGCAGCGGCTTCGCCTGCGGATAGAGGTTGAGGTCGCGGTAGACGTTGCCGATCAGGTCCAGCATCGCCGCCGCCACCGCGGGCTGACCGGCGAGGTCGTGGTCGATCGACCGGGCGCCGCGGTCCAGGAGGTCGCGGGCGGTGAGCTTGGCCCCCTTGGCGCGTTCCGGGTCCGACAGCTCGAAAAGGCTCGCCAGGAAGACCGAAACCTGGCGCGCCGTCTCCGCCTCGCGCCGGGCATGGTCGCGCTCGCGGGCGAGGCGGACGGTGTAGAAGACGGTGAGCAGAGCGACGGCGAGGATGACCGCCGCCGCCGCGGCGAGGCCGGCGCGGTGGCGCTGTGCGAGCTTGCGCGTCCGATACCACAGTGTGTCGGGCCGCGCCGACACCGGCAGACCGGCGAGGTGCCGATGCAGATCCTCGGCGAGCTGCTCGGCGGAGCCGTAGCGCCGCTCCGGCTCCTGGCGCAGCGCCTTGAGGACGATGTTGTCGAGATCTCCGGCGAGCTGCCGCTGGAGGCGGTGCGCGGTGGTGCCGCGCGCCCGGCTGACCTCTTCAGGCGCCGTCAGGACGGCGGCGCTCGGCCGCTCCGGCTCCCCGGCGCGGGGCGGCCTCCCGGTCAGCAGCTCGTGGAGCACGGCGCCGAGCGAATAGACGTCGGTCGCCGTGGTGACGCGGTCGCCGCGCACCTGCTCCGGGCTCGCGTAGTCGGGAGTCATCAGGCGGGCGCCGGCAATCGTGACGTCCGCCGCGGCGATCTCGGGATCGAGGACGGTGGCGAGACCGAAGTCGAGCAGCTTTGGAACGCCGTCGGCGGTGACCAGGATGTTCGAGGGCTTGAGGTCGCGATGCACGATGAGGCGCTGGTGCGCGTACTGCACCGCGGCGCAGACCTGGCGGAACAGCTCGATGCGGGCGGCGACAGGCAGACATCGCGCGTCGCAGTCGGCGACCAGGGAACGCCCGTCGATCTGCTCCATGACGAAATAGGGCAGGCCGTCCTCGGTGGTGCCTGCATCGTAGAGACGGGCGATCAGCGGATGCTCCAGGCTGGCCAGGATCTGCCGCTCGGTGAGGAAGCGGTGGAGGATGAGATCGCTGTCCATGCCGCGCCGGATGACCTTGAGCGCAACGCGCCGGGTGAAACCGCCCTGCTCGTGGACTCCGGCATAGACCGTCCCCATGCCGCCGTGGCCCAGCTCGCCGACGACGCGGTAGGGTCCGATCCGCTCGCGCGGGCTTGGCTCCTCCGGGAGGTCCAGGCCGGAGAGGACCGCCGGCGTTTCGAGAAACTCCGGATCGGCGGCGGAGGCGGCGAGGAGCGACTCGACCTCGCGGCGCAACTCATTGTCACCGTCGCAGAGACCGGTGAGAAAAGCGCCGCGCTCGTCGGCGGGCAGCGCGCAGGCGGCGTCGAACACCTCGCGGATCTGGCGCCAGCGCTCCGGGGTCATGGCGGCGCGCCGTGCAGCTCCCGATAGAGCCAGGCGCGGGCGGAGGCCCAGTCGCGCTTGACCGTCGCCGGAGAGCTGCCGAGCACTTCGGCGGTCTCCTCAATGGTGAGGCCGCCGAAGAAGCGCAGCTCGACGATGCGGGCCTGCTCCGCGTCGAGCTGCCCGAGGCGTTCCAGAGCATCGTGGAGATCGATGAGATCGACGTCTCGGGGTGGGACGAGGGCGTCCGCCTCGTCGAGGCTGACGCGCGGTGCGCCGGCGCCCCGCTTCACGCGGTCCCGGTGGCGCGCATGATCCACCAGCACACGCCGCATCATGCGGGCGGCGACGGCGTAGAACTGCGACCGGTTCTGCCCAGTTGGCGCGGCTCTGGTCGACCAGGCGCAGATAGGCCTCGTGAACGACCGCCGTCGGCTGCAGGGTCTGCCCGGCGCGCTCGCCGCGGAGCTGGCGCTCGCCGATCCGGCGCAGCTCGTCATAGACCAGCGGCAGCAGCCGTTCGAGAGCCTCCGGATCGCCGCCTTCCCAGGCGACGAGGAGCGCCGTGACCTCCCGTGCATCTTCCGCTCTGGCCATAACGTGTAGAGTACCGCGGCACTAATTCCGCACAGCATCGAAACACGAAGATCGCGATTGGAGCACGGGCCGAGGCTGTTGACCTTCGTGGCTGCGGGGGTCCGGCAGCATTACGGCAACCGGTCGGAGAAGCTGCTGGAGTCTCGACCAGAAGCCCTTCCGCAGCCAGCCGCGAGTCCGCCTCACGCTTCCCAGCGCCCGGCTCACGCTCCCGACGCCCGACTTATGCTCCCTGCAGTCTCCGGCCCTCTGGAAGGAGTATCAGCTTGGCCGCACTCTAGAGTTGAGGTGATCCCTCCGTCCCCCACGTCGAGACGAGAGCGGTTGTCACCTTAGAAAGAAGTCAGCCATGCTCCACACGATCCGCCGTCGCGCTTCCACCGTCTTCCTCGCTCTCCTCCTCCTCACGCTTCCCGCACTCGGCCAACAGACCGTCAGGCCGGAGCCGGCGCGCTCCAGCTTCTTCTCCTCTCTGTGGCGGACGGTCGTTGAATTTGTCTCTGGCTTGGTGCCGCCCCCTGACCGCGGCTCCGTGCACAGCAGTACAGAGGGTGATCTCGGACCCGAGCTGGATCCTCTCGGCAGGTAGACTTCGTTACTGATAGCGGTAAGGGGTGCCCGCGCAGGCACCCTTTATTTCTCTCCGCCCGCATGTGCACCGCCCATCTTGGCATATACTGCCAGAACAAAGATTCGTAAGGAGGGTGCATGGGGGACATCCACATCACGCAGGACATGCTCGACGCCGTCTCGCGGGGCGAGCTTCCTCCGGCGACGCTTGCCGAGATCGGCTTGAAGCACCTCTTGTCCATCTGCCCGTCCTGCCGGGCGGAGCTCGATGCCTGGCAGCGCCGCAGGAGCGGAGAGGAGAGGTACTCGACCGTGCAGGTTCTCCCCGCTCTTCTGGAGCACCAGGCCAAGGGCTTGAAAAGCATAGAGCAGGAAGCCATGCGGGACTTCCGCGAGCTTCGGAGGCTCGCCTTCGACGACCGTTTGAACAGGATCAGAAGGGCGCAGCGCCGTTTCCGCGGAGAGCTCCTGGCAGGGCTCATCCTCGACGAGGCCCGCAAGCACATCCCCGCGGAGCCGCAGGTCGTGTACGAGTTCGCAGAGACGGCCAAGGCGGTCCTCAGCCATACGCCCACGAGCCCAACTGTCTCGATCCTCTCAGTGCGGGCATTCATCTACGCAGGAAATGCTCTGCGTGCACAGGGGAATCTCCCGACAGCGGACAAGCAGTTCGCCTTTGCCCGCAATCTCATCGCCGTGTCCGGAGTGACCGACACCCTGACCTACGCCGAGATCGACTGGTTCGAGGGGACACTTCGGAAAGATCAGCGCCGATTCAAGGATGCCGAAGAGCTTCTCGTCCGCTCCGTCACGCTCTACCGGCTCGCCGGCGATCATGCGACCGCGGTCTTCCCGCTTGCCACACTGGGCATCCTCTTCTATCACCGGCAGGAGTACCGGCAAGCCCTGGAGACATTCCGAGTCGCGCTCTCCCAGATTCACCCGGAGATCGAGCCGCGCCTCTACTGCTACGTCCATCACAACCTCACCCTGACCTTGTGCGACATGGGCGACGACCACGCTGCCCAGGAAGCGCTCGACGCCGGCCGCGACTCGTATGCAGGATGCCCTGACTCTCTCACCCAATCTCGCTTGGCGTGGGTCGAGGGGAAGATCGCCCTGGGGTTCGGCCACCTCGAGAGGGCCATCGAGGCGTTCCGCGCCGTCCGGTCGGTTTTTGTCGCCGAGGGCAACGGCTACGACGCGGCCATGGTGTCCCTCGATCTCGGGCTCGCCTACGTGAAGCAGGGATCGGTGCGGAAGCTGAAGATGCTCGCTGAGGAGATGTACGCGGTTTTCGAGAGCCAGGACATCCACCGCGAGGCGCTCGCGGCACTTCTGCTGTTTCAGCAGGCGGCCCGAGAGGAGCGGCTCACGGTCGCGCGGGTTGAAGGGTTCATCCGGTATTTGAGGAAGGCGAGGATGAACCCGAAGCTTCGGTTCAGGGAGTCGGGTTGATGGGAGGGGGTTGCAAGCAAAAGGGGGGCCCCTGCCAGACAAGGGGGCCAAGCCGGGACACTCGTCTGGCATCTG
>DATARD010000105.1:0-30519 GCA_036264355.1 Thermoanaerobaculia bacterium | reverse complement strand
GTCGTGTCGAACTGCTCGATCTCCCCGGCCGAGGCGATCTGCTGCCCGTTCTTGTCGATCAAGAACACGGCCTTGGCGTTGGCTTCCTGGCGCAGGCGACGCAGCGCCTCCTCCAGGTGTTTGAACTCCTCTTCGTAGAGCACGAAGTCGGCTGAGGACATGGCTACCCTTTCCGGACCGCGCGAAGATACACCATCCCGGGCGGGGCCGTCAAAGCTCTGATTTCACGTCAGTTGCTTCCTGGAGCGGCGGACCCTAGCGGAACAGGCCCCAACCCTTCAGGACATCGCTCTCGGCGATCAACAGTTGGTCGCCCTGGACGCGATGCTCCAGCGGGATAGGCTTGCACCCACCCCCTCCGGCGTTCACCTCGGCGAGGCGGAAGGACTTCTCGCACTTGTTGCAGATCACCCACTCTCCCTGATGCCGGAAGCCCCGCTTCAGCTTGGCACACGTCTCGTCGGCGTCGTACGCCACCTGCACCGTGCCGGCCGCATCCCGCCCGACGAAGAAGCGCACCTCCTGGTTGCCGGAGTTGAGGAAGCGGTAGAACCGCACCTCCTGCGGCTTGAGGTCGGCGAGCGCGATCTTCACCTGCCCATGATCCGGCCGCACCCGCTCGAAGTTGGAGCCGCCGAAGCGCCCGTCGAGCGCCATGTCGGCGACCAGCACAGCCCCCACGAACAGGAGGACTACGAACAATCCATGGATCGGCTTGAAGCGGTTCATGCGGCTATTCTGGCCTATCGGTCGGACCGCGGGCAAGTCTGGTCAGCCGGACGGTCAGCCGGAGAGCCTCCCGCACACCCATTCTGCCATGGCCCGGGCCGCCGCCGCGTGTCCGCGCGCGTTCCAGTGCCCCTCGCCCAACGCCGTGTTCGGGAAGCCGTGGAGGTAGATTTTATCGCGTTCCGCGAAATGCTGCAACCCGGGTGCAAGGGTGAGCACGGGGATCCCTTCCCGCTGGCCGAAGGCGGCGATCCGCTCGTCGGGATAGAAGAGGTCGTTGATCCCCAGCTTATGCATGAACTCGCGGCGTACCGCCGGATCGGGATGCACCTGCATGCCGGTGGTCAGGCTGACCACGCCGAACGGCGTCTTGTGCGCCGCCGCCTCGTCGCGCGCCGCCTTGAGCATCGCTTCGGTCACCGTCCAGGCGGCCTGCCATTCGGGGTGGCCGGCGTCCGGCGGCGCATAGACGGCGTTGTCGAGGCCGAGCTCGTGCTCCGCCGTCCCCTTCTCGACCGTGCTCGCCTTCCACGCGCCGATCCAGCCGTCGAGCGCGCTCTTGGCCTGCTTGGCGAGCTGAATGAGGCGCACGTGATTGAACAGGGAGTAGAGGACCCGCGCCGGCGCCGTCCGCCGCAGCCGGTAGCCCGAGGTCTCGCGGAACGACGCGTCGAGCGCCAGCGTGCCGTCCGGCCGCGGCAGGAAATACGGCCGCGAGCCGTCGAGCTCCAGCGGCCGCCAGTTGTTGCGCACGTCGTTGCCGGTATAGAAGGCCAGGAGCACCAGGTCCGGCTGGTACTTCCAGACGTTGTCCTGAAGGGTCAGCAGCTCCTGCGCCGTGCCATAGCCGGAGACGCCGAAATCGAGCGACGTCACCTTCTTCCCCGCCACCGCCGGACACCGCGCGGCGACCTCTTTCTCCAGCAACTTCCAGAACGTCTGCTCCTGAGGAACCTGGAGCGACTCGGTGCACGAGTCGCCGAGCCAGGCGATGCGCACCTCGCCGGCCGGCTTCGCCAGCGGATGCTCGTCGTCGCGCATGCCGTCGCCGTTGATGCGCACCCAGGCATGCCCCTCCTTCGTCCACCACCCCTCGCTCCCCGGCAGCAGCGCCCACCCGCGGCGCGCGTCCGGTCCGTAGAAGTTGGGATAGGACACCCCGGCGATCCGCAACGCCACCTCGGCCACCAGCAGAGCAAGGCAGGTGGAGATCAGGAAGGCCAGAAAGCGGGCGCGGCGGGAGGCGGGAGGCACGGCGGCATTCTACTGGACGCCATACCAGAATCGTCGCGGCCGGGGGACAGCCTGTAAGAAGATCGTTGTGACAATCTGGCACAACGATCTTCTTGACTTGGCCGTAGAGTCTCTTGTAAGTTCTCTTTCGGTATCACGCAGCTCATCTGGGTCGTTTTTCGGACTGGCCTATCCACTCGGCACCATGAAGGTGACCGAGACAACTGAGCCGGAAGGCTCGCAGAAGGAGAAGACAATGCCGCACAAGAGCACCAACAGCAAGAGCTTCGGAGAAGTCGTCAACCACTGGGGAGTTCTTGCCGCCGGCCTCAAGGCCAACGCGACGGACATCCCCCACCTGGATGGTCATCGGGTGCAGATCGAGACCATTTTCACCCAAGCTCAGGCTCTGCTGTCCGAGCAGAAGATCCAGACGGCCTCCAAGCAGGACCTCACCCGGCAGATCGAGGTGCTGCTGGACCAGGGCACCAAGATCGCGAGCTTCCTCCGTCACGGCGTCAAGCAGCACTACGGCACCCGTAGCGAGAAGCTGGTCGAGTTCGACCTGGCCCCCTTCCGCGGCAAGACGCCGGCCGTGAAGCCGCCCGCCCCCGAGATCAAGCCGCCGGCCGGCGGCGTGGCGCATGCCGGCGGGGTCGTCGAAGAGCCCAAGCCCAAGGCCTAGTCTTCCGCGCCGACGGCTGAAACCATCCACGAGCTCCAGGGGGGCGTGCCATCTCGGCCGCCCCCCTTTTTTTGCGCGCAACGCCCTCCGCATCCTCTTTCCTCTGCCGCGCAGACGATCGACTCCGACCCGCAGAGGACCGTTTCCAGGGAAGAGACCATCATCTCCCATCCAAAGAAAGTCGACTCCCGGCAAAAGAGAATCCTCTCCGCCTCGGAGAGCATCGTCCCCCGGCCGGAGCAAACCGAAACCCGTGCAGAGAAGGTCGTCTCCACGCGGCAGACGACTCTCTCTAGCCGGGAGATCATCGTCTCCGGCCGAAAGACAGTTGTCTCTTGGCCAAAGACGATCGTCTCCGAGCGGGAGAAGGTCAACCCCTGGACGTGCCCAGCCGTACAGAGCTGCTAAGATAGCCGTACAGGGAAGGAGAGGCCATGGAGACCGTCAAGCTGACCGTCCGTCTGCCCAAGAGCGATCTGGAGTTCGCCAAGCAATATGCTCAAGCGCACCGCATCACAGTGACAGAGCTGATCGACCGGTACCTGAGGTCTCTTCGCGGCGGAGCCGGCGTCATCCATCCGGAGGTCGAGAAGATCGCGGGCCTGATCCCTCCAGATGTCGACGCCCAAGCCGAATACCGGGAGCATGTCCTCGAGAAGTACAAATGAGGGTGATGGTCGACCTGAACGTCCTCCTGGACGTGGCACAACAACGTGAGCCGTTCTACGCGGCCTCTGCCGCGGTCTTGAGCCAGGCGGTCGAGGGACCGAATAAAGCCTGTCTGCCGGGTCACCTTCTCACAACCCTCTACTACATCGTCGCCAAATATGCGGGCCCCGCGAAAGCGGGTACCCTGGTCGACTGGGCCCTGGAGCATCTCGAGGTCGTACCGCAGGATCGTGCACAATTCATTCGAGCCAGGAGCCTCAAAATCTCCGACTTCGAGGATGCTGCGCTGGCGAGCGCAGCCGAAGCATCGGGCTGTGAGCTCATCATCACCCGCAACGTGGCCGACTTCGGCTCCTCTCCGGTCCCCGCCGTCACGCCGGAGGAGTTCCTTATCGTTCCGTGATGCGAAAAAAGCCACGTCGCGTTGCCAACTCGCCCAGTCCGCGGCTCGCGAGCATCGAAAAACGACGGACAGATCGTGTGGATACAAATATGACTTTCCCTGATCGTTGAGGATCCGAAGGTCGTCAGCTTCGATTCCGAGACCATATAGGGCTGCCCCTGGTCAGGTCCGGGTAGTGCGAGCCCTGTTTGCGCAGTTCAACGACCATTATTCTATGATCCTCTACCCCTTCTTGAAGTACTGCACCTCCCGCTCGTGCTTTTCCGCCGCCTCACGGCTCGCGAAGGTTCCCAGGTTCCTCCGTTTCCCCGTCTTGGCGTCCTTCTTTTCCGAGTACAGCCGGTATTCGCCACTCTTGAGCTTGCGGATCATGACTTCACCTCCGAATCCGCCAGACTGCGAGATCCGTGCCGGCCTCAGTCCTCTCCGATGTCCTCGTTCCACAGCTCCGGATGGGCCGCGATCCAGTCGCCGAGGAGGCGGATGCAGTCTGCGGATTCGAGGTCGATCACCTCGACGCCGCTCGCGCGCAGCCAGTCGAGGCCGCCGGCGAAGTTGACCGACTCGCCGACGACGACGGTGCCGATGCGGAACTGGCGCACCAGGCCGCTGCAATACCAGCACGGGGCCAGGGTGGTGACCATGATCGTGTCGCGGTAACGCCGCTGGCGGCCGGCTTTGCGGAAGGCGTCGGTCTCGCCGTGCACGGACGGATCGTTTTCCTGGACCCGCCGGTTGTGACCCCGGCCGAGGAGGCGCCCGTCGCGATGGAAGAGCGCCGCGCCGATCGGGATGCCGCCCTCGGCGAGGCCGCGGCGGGCCTCTTCGAGGGCGACCTGCAACATGGCCCGGTAGTCAGGCAGAGACTCGGGCAGGGATTCGGGCTGATCGGCCATCCGGGCTCGCCTGTCAGATGCCCGTCGTGACGCAACAGTCTTCCTCGAGCTCGGTGCAGGAGGCCACCGTGTCGCAGAGGGTGTCGGTCGGCTCATGGGCAGCCATCGCGACGCCGCCGTGGACGCGCCGCAGCCCGGTTGCCTCGAGCCGCCGCAGGGTTTCCCGGTGCAGGGTGAGCTTCTTCTGACTCTGACGCTTTTTCATCGCGGTCTCCTCTTCTATCGGTCTGGAGCGCTATCTTACAACCGGGATAGACTGAAGCAGTCAATCAACGTCCTGGGAGCCCTTATGATCCGGAGAGCTGTTTTCGTGGCATCCCTGACCGGTCTCCTGCTGACCGGCCTCCTGCTGAGCGGTTGCGCCGTGGTGGGACCGCGTTCGATCCGTCCCGCCCGCTTCGCCTACAACGAGGCCCTCGCCCACTCGGCGAGCGAGCAGCTCCTGCTCAACCTCGTCCGCCTGCGATACCGCGACACGCCGCTCTTTCTGGAAGTCGGCTCGGTGGTCACCCAGTACCAGTTGGGCGCGGGCGGCACGGCGACCGGCAAGCTGGCGAACCGCGGCGAGCCGGAGGAGCTGACGCTCGGGCTCAACACCGCGTATTCGGAGCAGCCGACGATCACCTATGCGCCGCTCCAGGGCGAGGACTTCGTGGCGCGGCTGCTGTCGCCCATTTCGCCGGCCAACATCGTGCTCCTCTCCCAGTCCGGATGGAGCATCGAGCGCCTGCTGCTCTGCTGTGTGCAGAAGGTCAACAGCCTGCGCAACGCCCCCGCCGCCGCCGGCCCGACGCCGGACTACGTGCCGGACTACGCCGACTTCCAGCGCATGGCGCGCCAGCTCCGCCAGCTCCAGAAGGCCGGCCTGGTGGAGGCGGAGATGAGCGAGGACCAGAAGACCATCATCCTGCATCTCGACCCGCCGCCGGCCGGACCGCTGGAGGAGGTGGAGCGCGACGTCCGCAAGCTGCTCGGGCTCGATCCGGGTGCCACCACGTTCCGCGTCGTGCCGGAGCTGCGGCCCAAGGACCGCGACGAGGTCGCCGTCACCGGGCGCTCCCTTCTCTCCGTCCTCTTCTATCTCTCCCAGGGGGTGGAGGCGCTGCCGCGCGACGAGCAGGCGGGCAAGGTCACGGTGACCAAGGATGCCGGCGGCAAGCGCTTCGACTGGGTGGAGGCGACGGGCAGCCTGCTCCACATCCACGCCTCCGAGCAGCCGCCGGCCGGAGCCGCGGTGCAGGTGCACTACCGCGAAACCTGGTTCTGGATCGCCGACGACGATCTCGATTCGAAGACGACGTTCAGCCTCCTGACCTATCTCTTCTCCCTCAAGGCGGGCAGCCGGGAGATGAAGGAACCGCTCCTCACGCTTGGCGTTCACTGAAGCCAACGCCGTGCTAGAGCGGGAGAAGTGTCTGGCGGCGGGGATGGACGACTACATCACCAAGCCGGTCGTCCTGGAGCAGCTCGCGGAGCTCCTCGACCGCTGGGTGCCGCCCGCGGCCGGGGCGGATTGAAGGGCTCCGTCAAGGCTTTTTCCTGGCCGCCGCGAGCCGGCTTCTTCGGCGTCCGTTTTGCCGGCGCTGCGGCCGGCGCCGGGAGGATGTCCTCCACATAGGCGCGGAGCACCTCGGCCACACTCCAGGCGCGGGCGATGCAGCCGCCCGGCGAATGCGGAGCCTCGGCGTCGAACACCTCCGAGATGGAGCCGACGCCCGCCTCGGCGAGCCGGGGCTCCAGCGCCGCGACCACCTCGCGCGCCTTCCTGCGGCCGGCGGCGCCGTGCACCCGGACGAGGGCGGTCAGGTAGGGGCCGAGGAGCCACGCCCACACGGTGCCCTGGTGATAGGCCGCTTCCCGCGAGTCGAAATCGCCGGAGTACACCGCGTGGTAGTCCGCATGGTCCGGCGCCAGCGTGCGCAGCCCGACCGGCGTGTAGAGCTTCGCCTCGACCGTCTCCAGCACCCGCGCGGCCTTGTCTTTCGGCAGCAGCGGGAACGGCAGGCTGAGGGCGAAGATCTGATTCGGCCGCAGCGCGGTGTCCCGGCCCGCCTCGCTCACGACATCGTCGAGCTGGCCGGCGGCTTCGTTCCAGAACAGCTCCTGGAACCGCTTCTCGGCCCGTTTCGCCTTCTGGGTCAACGCTTTCGCGTCCGCCGCCTCGCCCAGGCGCGCTTCGAGCTCGGCGAGGATGCGCAGCGTGTTCACCCACAGCGCGTTCACCTCGACCGCCTTGCCGTCGCGCGGCGTCACCGGCCGACCGTCGATGCGGCCGTCCATCCAGGTGACCGCGGTCTCCGGCGTACCGGCGAGGAGCAGGCCGTCCGCATCCAGCCGGATGTTGTGGCGCGTCCCTTTCTGATACCAGTGGATCACCTTGCGCACGGCGGGGAGGAGGGTCTCGCGCACGAAAGCCTCGTCGCCGGTGGAGAGCAGATATTTCCAGGCGGCGACGGCAAACCACAGCGAAGCGTCCACCGCGCCCAGGGCCGGCTCGGCGCCGCGCGCCGCGAGGCGGTCGGGGAGCACGCCGTGGTCGAGCGCCTTGGCGAAGGTGCGGAGGATCTTCTTCGCGTCGTCGGCGCGGCCGGTCACCAGGCAGAGGCCCGGCAGCGCGATCATGGTGTCGCGGCTGCGTTCGCCGAACCAGGGGTAGCCGGCGACGACCGTGCGCTGGTTGGCGCCCTTGCGGACGATGAACGAATCGGCCGCCAGAGCGAGCGAACGGACCAGCTCGTCCTCCGCCGGCAGCACCTTGAGGATCTTCTCGCGCCGCCGCCGCTCCTTCTCGAACAGCGCGAAGGCGTCGCGCCCGCGCGGATCCTCCGTGGAGAGGATCACCCCCAGCCGGCCGCCGGCCGCGAGCTCGCGCGAGAAGATGCCGGGCGTCCACAGGTCCTCCTGGAAATCGAAGCCGCGCCGGCGGTCCAGCTCGTACTCGAAGCGGTACCACCACTGCGGATTGGATTGGAAGTCGGCGCCGGGCACGAGGACGAACATCTCCGGGATGTCCTCCGCGGTGTGGGCGCGGAGCAGGCCGTCCGAGAAGCTGGTCGCGGGGGCCGGCCCTCCCTCGCCGTGCGCCGCGGGAGCCGCGGTGAGCGCATGCTGGTCGCGGGCGGCGAGGAACGGCCGCAGCGACATCACCAGCGGTCCCGGCGACTCCAGGACCTCATAGAGCACCAGCGTGGTGTTCTCGCCGTCGACGGCAGCCACCGTCTTGCGCAGGCGGATGCCGCCCGCCTGGTACTCGAATACGGGGAAAAGGTCCTTGCGGAACGAAGTCAGGTATTCAAAGCCGCGCGGAGCGACGGCGCCGGGGAAGCGGTTGCACCCCAGCTCAAAGCTGTCACCCGCGAGGTGAAGAATCTCATCGAGCCGGGAGAGGAGGACCGTCCTCTCGATCGGCGGCGGCGTCGCGGCGACGAGCAGGCCATGGTACCTGCGGCTGTGGGCGCCGGACACCGTCGTCCCGGCCCAGCCGCCCAGCCCGTTGGTCTCCAGCCACTCGATCCCGGCAGCACGCTCAAAGTCCTGGGTAATTTCACGGTCCATCCGAATCGACATCTGAATCTCTCCTGTCAAACTCTTGTGACAAAACGACTTGGCGAGGCGAAAGGCTCCCGCTTCTTGCCCGTGCAGCATAGCAGGAAGAAAAAACGTGTGAGATTGGAGGTCTGAATTCCGTCTTATAAGGGGCATGAATCGCATTCAGCCCTCTCCTGCACCTTCGAGATATCCATCTCCCCCGTTTCGTGATATCTTTCCCTCCTGGAAGGAGGAGTACGCCAGTGCGGAAAACCAGCGTAGAGATCAACGAAGAGCTCCTGACGGCGGTGCAGCGAGCGCTCTCGACGGCGACCATCAAAGACACCATCGAGGAGGCGTTCCGGGAGGTCCTGAAGGCCGAGGCCCGGCGGGAGGAGGTCGCGGCTCTGGCGGCGATGAGCGGATTGGACCTCGCGAATTCTTCCCTGATGGCTGGGGCATGGCGCCCGTAAAGGCACGCTACCTCGCCGACAAGAGCGCCCTGGCGCGCATGCCTCTGGAGCCGGTGCGCCTGCGCCTGGCGCCGCTCATCGAGGCCGGCGAGGTCGCCACCTGCTCCATCATCGACCTGGAGGTGCTGTTCAGCGCCCGCAACGGCGAGGAGCACGAGAAGGTGCGGCAGCGCCGTGCGCTCGCCTATCAGGTGGTGCCCGTCACCGAGGAGACCTTCCAGCGCGCGATCGAAATCCAGGGCGAGCTCGCCAAGACCGGCCGCCACCGCGTGCCGATCCCCGATCTTCTCATCGCCGCGACGGGCGAGGCCGCCGGCCTGACCGTTCTCCACTATGACAGCGACTATGATCTCATCGCCTCCGTCACCGGTCAGTCCGTGGAGTGGGTGGTGCCTCGCGGGAGCGTGTAAGGAGCCTATGAACATCCTGGTCCTCAACAGCGGCAGCTCCTCGTTCAAGTTCCAGGTCATCGCGACCGACCTCGCGGCCATCGAAAAGAACGCGGACCGCGAGCTGGCCCGCGGTGTGGTCGAGCGGGTCGGCAGCGAGGCGCTTCTCACGCTGCATGCCGGAACGAAGCCGCCGCAGCGCCAGACGGCTCCCTTGCGCGACCATCGCCAGGCGCTCGACCATGTGCTGCGCTGGTTGATGGCCGAGGCGGCGATTCCCGAGGTGAGCTCGCTGGCGGAGATCCAGGCGGTCGGCCATCGCGTCGTGCATGGCGGCGAGAAGCTGAACCGCTCCGTGGTGGTCGACGACTCGGTGATCGCGCAGATCGAGGAGTGCATCGATCTCGCGCCGCTGCACAACCCGGCGAATCTCAAGGGGATCACCGCCGCGCGCGAGATCTTCGGCCCGGGCGTGCCGCAGGTGGCGGTGTTCGACACCTCGTTCCATTCCACCATGCCGCCGGAGTCGTTTCTCTACGCCCTGCCGTATCAGCTCTACGTCCGACACAAGGTGCGGCGCTACGGCTTCCATGGCACCTCGCACCGCTACGTCTCCTTCCGCTTCCGCGAGATCACCGGCCGCGCGCCGGAGGAGACGAACATCATCACCATTCACCTGGGCAACGGCTGCTCGGCCTGCGCCATCCACAAGGGAGAGTCGCTCGAAACGTCGATGGGGCTGACGCCGGTCGAAGGGCTGGTCATGGGGACGCGGAGCGGCGATCTCGATCCGTCGGTGCTCGACTTCCTGCATCACAAGGAAGGGATGAGCTTCCAGGAGCTGGACGGGATGCTCAACAAGCGCTCGGGCCTCCTGGGCATCTCTGGGCTGACCAACGACATGCGCGATCTTCTGGCGGAAGAGAGTGGGCACCAGGACCGGCGTGCGCGCCTGGCGGTCGACATCTTCTGTCTGCGGGTGAAGCGGTACATCGGCGCCTACCTGGCGCGGATGAACGGCGCCGAGGCGATCGTCTTCACCGGCGGCATCGGCGAGAACTCTCCCGAGATCCGCCGCCGCATCTGCGCCGACCTCGACTTCCTGGGCATCCAGGCCGACGGGGCGCGGAACGAGGCGCTCGCCGACGCCAAGGAAGGGGAATTCGGCGCCACGGGATCGCGGGTGCGCCTTTTCGTCATCCCCACCAATGAAGAGCTGCTGATCGCCCGCGACACCGTCCGCTGCGTGCTCGACGCGCCGCGGCGTTGGTAGCTAGCCTGCGATCCATTGCCGGATCTGCTCGTACACCTCGGGCCGGCTCAGCAGGTCCATGTGGTTCATTCCATAGCCGATCCACTGGCGGGATTCTGGCACCGGCAACGACCGGCCGGGGTCCTGGTGGCGGCCCAGCGCGCTGTTCACGGGGACGAGGCCGTCGGCGAGGAGCCGGTCGTTGAGATCGCCGGACCGCTTGCCGGTCGTCGCGGCCGCCATGAAGCACGGCACGCCGTCCGGCAGCGGCACCGAACGCCGCGTGTCCGGTGCGTGCGCGAAGCGGTCGCGCTCGGCCCAGTCCTCCTCCAGCAGATTGCCATGGCGCAGATCGGTGATGCCGGCGCTGCGGATCTTCCCCAGGCGCGCGAACGGCGCGGCGTAGGGAGTCGCTTCGAGCGCGATGTTCACCCAGTTGCCGCCGCGTTCGAGCGGCGCGCCGTGATGCGGCGTGCCGAGGAAGACGATCTTGCGGAGGTGCCGCAGCCAGTCGTGCCCGTCCCGCGCGCCGAGATGGCAGGCGTTCCGCGTGAGCAGCCCGCCCATGCTGTGGGCGAGGATCACGATCTCCTCGACCGGCTGCGGCCACTCCGCGACGAGAGCCGCGAGCAGATCGGCGAACGCACGCCCGTTGGTGGAGACATGAAGACCGCTGTTGTAGTGGAGATAGAGCGGCGTGTATCCCAGATCATGGGCGAGGGCCGCGCCGTGGTCGTGGTCGCGGCGATGCCATTGCAGATCGTTCATGCACAGGCCGTGCGCCAGCACCACCAGCTTGCCGCTGCGCTCCGGAATCGCCGCCGCCAGCGCCTGTTTCTCGAGCCGAAGAGGCCGTCCGTCGCGCCGTAACGACATGGGGATCGCCAGCGGATTACCGCTCACCGCCAGATGGTCGCCCAGCACTCCGTTCGTCGCGGCGAGCACCGCCTCGCGTCCGCGCGACGACGTCTGCTCGCCGAGCTTCGCCGTGAGCCGCGCCAGCAGGACGTCCGAGCCGAACCCCACCAGACGGGTCACACCGCGGATGCAGCCGTACACCAGACCGCTGATGCCGCGCGTGCGGCCATGCGCAGCCCTGCCGGACCGGCTCAGGAGGCGGGCAATCGGGGAAATCGTGGAGTGCATCGCCTCCACCAAGTCCGTCGTTCCGGTCGTCGCGTCGATCGCCAGCCGGGTGAGACCGCGGATGTCGGCGAGGTTGAGAGAGCGGGCTTGTGTCATGAAGGATGTGGTGACTCGCGGCCTCTTGCGGCCTCTTGCCATTCTAGAGCACCAGCCTCGCTGTTGCGGCGACGTACCCCGAGCATCGAGCCGGTGAAGAGGCGTAAAAACGGAAAAACAGGGGGGTCGGAAGACCCGTTTTGAGGTTTTTTGAGGAAGTTTGAGCCGCGGATTGAGGATCTTTGGGAAACAGCCCGCTATTCTCCGCTTGTGGTTCTGAAGTTCTGAAGGTCTTGAGGCAAGTCGTGATGGAGGGTGTCGTTGGAAGGTCTGTAGCACTTGAAGGTCTGAAGGTCTTGTAGGCATCGGGTTGGAGGGAGGCGGTTGCAGGTCACAATGCAGGTCTGATTTGGAGGGAAGGTCGGCAAAGCCCAGGGAGATCCTGGGCTTTTGCTTTTTCAGGGGGCCGCTTTCGGCTAGAATGCCCCGCTCGGAACCGTCTGGCACGACGGCGATTCTTTGGTTGTGGGGATTTATGCCGCCGTTTACGCATCTCGAATTCCATCGCTACGGCATCGGTCTCGTCCCGGAAGGCCGGGGAGCGGAGACCGCCATCTATGTCGAGGTGGTGCCGGGCAGCTCCAAGCCACTCCGCTCGTGCACCTGTGCCGCGAGCAGGAAGAAGACCTGCGACCATCTGAAGGACCTCTCCCGCGCCGTCGCCGAGGTTCAGAAGACCTCCTCCGTGCTGGTGTGGGAGGCGAAGTTCACCGCCTCGGTCTGGCACCGCCTCGCCAAGCTGTTCTACGAAGGCGATCAGCAAGCCGCCGCCAAGGTGCGGGTGCAGCGGATCGAGGACGCGGGGAAGCATCTCGTCCGCGTCACCTCCCCGGCGGGCCAGGAGCTGGCGCTCTATCTGGAAGATTCCGCGGCGCAGCTCCGCTTCCTGGAACGGACCGGCAAGGTGGCCGGCGAGGGGGTGTTCGACCGCGCCGGCCTGCTGGAGCGCTTGGCTCTTTTCCAGGCGACGCCGGATGAGCGCGCGTTCGCCAAGGCGGGCATGCGCACCCACCGGCAGGCGTGGGAGGAGAGCTTCTGGCACCGGCTGGCCTATCACTGCACGCGGGAGTACGGGACGAACGGCGCCAAGTCCGGCACCTTCCATCCGTCGATCGACCAGGAGTCCGGCCGCTTCACCCTGACCTACCGGCAAGCGGACGCCGCCCCATCAGGACATCCGGTCGTCCAGGTGACGGTCCCCCGCGACCGCGTCCGCGCCGCTCTCCGGCTGCTCGCCGAGATCTATCCGGAGCAAGAGGATCTCGCGATCCGGCCGATCCCGCTCCAGTCCATCCTCCACATGAGCGAAGAGACGGAGCTCGATCTCATCGCGGTGCGGCCGATGCTGCGCGCCATCCAGGCCAGCGGCGAGGCGCGGCTGTTCTCCCAGGAGGACCTCCAGAAGTTCCGTTACGGCAACCTGGTCTGGCTCAAGGAGCTGAATCTGCTCGCCGAGCTCGAAAAGGAAGGCCAGGAGCGGAAGTTCCACGCGCCGGCCCGGCTGACCCTGGCGCGCAGCCAGGTGCCCGGCTTCCTCGCCGCCCACGGCGCCGACCTCGGAGCGGGCACGCTCGTTCTCGACGAGCCGCTTCAGAGGCGCCGCATCTTCAAGACCTACGACCGCCTCGCGGTCGCCTCGCTCGACCTCGAAGACGCCATGGAGAGGAGCTGGTACTGGCTGGCCGTGGACTACGGTTTCGGCAGCCAGAGCATCTCCCTGGCGCGCCTGCTGGAGGCGAAGCGGGAGGGGCTCCCCTATCTAGAGGTTGCCGGCGGCTGGATCGATCTCAACGCGCCGGCCTTCCGTCCGCTGGACGACCTGCTCGCGGAGGAGACCAAGGAGCGCGAGGAGCAGGTCCGTTTCTCGGCCGGTGAGCTGCTGCGCTTCCAGGCCCTGGCGGAGCAGCCCCTGGAGCTCTCCGCGCCGGCAGGCACGACCGGCGCGGACATCCTGGAGCGCCTCCTGCATCTCGCGCCGGCCGCGCCGTTCGTGGCGCCGCCGGGGCTCGCGACGCCGCTGCGGCCGTATCAGCAGACCGGCGTCGACTGGCTGCGCTTCCTCGCAGAGAACCGTCTGGCCGGCCTGCTCTGCGACGACATGGGTCTCGGCAAGACGTTGCAGACCATGGCGCTCATGATCAGCCTGCTGGACGAAGGCGGCGGCGAGCCGTTTCTCGTCGCCTGCCCCACCAGCGTCGTCAGCCACTGGCGCGACCAGCTCCACAAGCACGCGCCGGGCTTGAATCCGGTCGTCTACCACGGCCCCCAGCGCAAGCTGCCGCTCCGCCTGCGGCCGAAAGACGTCGTGGTCACCTCCTACGGCGTGCTGCGCCGCGACGGCGAAGCGCTGTCGGCGATCCCGTTCCGCCTCGCCGTGTTCGACGAGATCCAGCAGGTCAAGAACCGCATGACCCAGGCCTGGCAGTCCGCCTCGCACCTGATCGCTCAGGTGAAGATCGGCCTCACCGGCACTCCCATCGAAAACTCGCTGGCCGATTTGAAGACGCTGTTCGACCTCATCCTGCCCGGCTATCTCGGCACCGATCACGCCTTCGAGGAGCGTTTCGGCAACTTCGGCGAGAAGCAGGGCCCCGACCAGCGCCTGCGCGACCTGCGGCGCGTGATCTCGCCCTTCGTCCTCCGGCGCCTGAAAACCAGCGTCCTCGACGAGCTGCCGGCGAAGATCGAGGACACGCGCACCTGCCCTCTGTCGGACGATCAGGTGAAGCTCTACCGTGACGCGGTCGACGGCAAGGGAGCCGAGCTCGCCGCGGCGCTGCAGAAAGCGGACGAGCCGCTGCCCTACATCCACGTCTTCGCCCTGCTCAACCTCCTGAAGCAGATCTGCGATCATCCCGTCTTGGCGCTCGGCGACCTCGACCGCGCCGAGGAGTACTCCTCCGGCAAGTGGGATCTCTATCAGGAGCTGCTCCAGGAAGCGCTCGAAAGCGGTCAGAAAGTCGTGGTCTTCACCCAGTTCCTGGGCATGATCACCCTCATGCAGCGCCAACTCCAGAGAATCGGCGTCGGCCACGTCACCCTCACCGGCGCCAGCACCAACCGCGGCCAACTCGTCGACCGCTTCAACCGCGACCCCGCCTGCCGCGTCTTCCTCGGCAGCCTGAAAGCCGGAGGAACGGGAATCGACCTCGTCGGAGGCTCCGTCGTCATCCACTACGACCGCTGGTGGAACGCCGCCCGCGAGGACCAAGCGACGGACCGCGTCTACCGCATCGGCCAGAAGCGTGCCGTCCAGGTCTTCAAGCTGGTCACTGAGGGCACCCTCGAAGAAAAAATCGCCGCCATCATCGACCGCAAGCGCCAGATGATGGCCAGCGTCGTCGCCGAGGACGATCCGAAGCTGGCGAAGATCTTCAGCCGGGAGGAGCTGTTGGAGATGCTGCGGGGGGTGTAGAGGGCGCGTCGGCTTCTCAGAACGCTGACGGAGGCCCGAACCCGGGCCTCCGGAGCCGGAAAGCCGCGCTAAACGGATTGCAGGACCAGCCAGTGCGCGCCGGAAAGAGTCGGGTCGGCGGCCAGGTTCAACTTTCCATCGACTGTGTATCCATTGATGTAGAGCTTGCCGTCGGAGGTGTCGGCGAGTTGGATGGTGTAGAGCTGCGGATTGCTTGCCGCCACCGAGGCGAGAATCCACTCGGTGGTCGATCCGCCGTGAGTCTGTGCGAGCTCGACGGCCTGGTGCGTGGGATCGCCGGAAAGATACTGGTTGCCCGCATCTGTCCCTTGGCATTGGAAGGAATAGGTGTTGTTACTCGCCGGCGCCATGATCCAGACGGTTCCCGAGACTTGGCCGCCGTTCGCGTTGGAGATCAGATCGACTGAATTCGAGGCGGTCAATCCGTTGAGAAAGCCCGGTCCGGCAATACTTCCCATGCAATAGACATACACGGTCGTGGGCGTCGTAGGCGTAGGCATGGATCTCTCTTTTCTCCCGGGCAGCGCCCGGGCGTCGTCCCCTCGACGGGGAAGTTGATCGATCGGGGTACTGCGTGACATCCTGGAGCGAGAGCAATTCGAATGCCACCCACAGACACGGCGGAATGCCCCCGCCCGCAGGGAATCAAAAACATTTCTGAACGAGAATGAACGTTTCTGGACGTTCTTGAACGTCGACGGTGCTATGGCAGCCCGAGCTCGCGGAGGCGCCGGCGGAGGCCCTGCTCGGAGACCTCGAGCGCGGCGGCCATGGATGCGACGTCGGCGCCGAAGCGGAGGCAGGCGGCTTCGAGGGTTTCGCGGGTGAGGTTGGCGCTGGTCTGGAGACGCGGGCTCTTGTTCATCAGGTGATAGATCGAAGGCCGTGGAATGCCAAGCAGGCGGGCGGCTGCATGGGGTCTGAAGCGGGTCGCCTGGAGGGCGGCGATCAACTCGTCTTCGGTCACGTCCGCGGGTTTGCGCGGCTCGGTGTGGGCAGGGGGCGGCGATTGCGGTGAAAGCGGCGGCGGCGCGGCGGCCGGTTCCAGCAGGGCCGCGGCCAGCGCCGGATCCAGCAGGGCTTCGCTCCGGCCTCGGTTGGCGATCACCAACTGGCGGACGATGTTGCGGAGTTGGCGCACGTTGCCCGGCCAGGGGTGGAGGGCGAGGCGCGCGACGGCCTCGGCGGGCAGCCAGGGCGGATCGGCTTCCAGGCGCTCGGGCTCGCCGGCCGCCTGAAGCTCCTGGCGGAGAAATGTGACCAGCAGGCGGCCGAAATCTTCCCGGCGCTCGCGCAACGGCGGCAGGAGGATGCGGAAGCCCTCCAGCCGGTAGAGGAGAGGCGCGCGGAAACGGCCGGCGGCCACCGCGCTCTCCAGATCGGCGTCGGTGGCCGCCACCAGGCGCACGTCGACGCGGCGCGGCGCCTCGCCGACGGGCTGGATCTCTCCGGTTTCCAGGCAGCGCAGGAGAAGGATCTGCACCTCGACCGGCATCTCGCCGATTTCGTCCAGAAAGAGGGTGCCGCCATGCGCCCGGGCGAAGAAGCCATCGCGCCGGCGGTCGGCGCCGGTGAAGGCGCCGCGGGCTGCACCGAACAACTCGGCGGCGGCGAGCGAGGCCGGGACGGCCGCCATGTTGACGGCGAGGAAAGGACCGTCACGGCGCGTGCCGGCCTGGTGGAGCGCCTCGGCCGCCAGCTCCTTGCCGGTGCCGCTCTCCCCCCGCAGGAGCACCGGCACCGCGGTGCCCGCCACCTGCTGGAGACTGCGGCGCACGGCGGTCAAGGCCGGGTGCTCCCCCACCATTCCGAAACGCGGCAGGGTCGGATCGAGATAGGGGTCGAGCCGATGGAGGAGGAGAACCACCCGGCCGGCGAGGAGGAGCACGACTCCGCGGTCGATCTCTTCGGCACGGAAGAGACGCTCGCCGGACACCGGCTCGCCGTCGGCGGCGACCGGAGTGAGGCCGCCGTCCACGCGGAGCAGGATTCCTTCACCACGCCTTTCGAAGACCAGGGGCTGCCGGCTGAGACGGCGATGGGCGAGCGGCGTGGCCGGGGCGTCCGCCACCGGCGCCGCGAAGAGCGGCTCCAGCCGCGAAAGCCTTTCGGGCCGCCCGGCCGCCAGCTCGGACAGCAGGGCGCGCTCGCCGGCGCGCCGGAGGTCCGGGTGATACAGCACGGTCAAGCCGGGCCAGCGGACGCTGCCAGGCTCTGCCGTCAAGGCGCGTGAATGGGACTGCTGGGTGCTGTCGTGGAACAGGCTGGACGCGTTGGCCGGCAGAGGAGGCATGGCGGTTGACCGTCCGGATTCTACGTCTCAGCCAGGAGCGAAGTCGAGAAGGCATCGACTTTGCTTCGGATGCGGGACAATGGTTTCAGTCTCATCAGGGAGGAAACAGTCCATGAAGTCGAGAAAGCCACAGAGCTATGTGCTGGAGATGGGCCTGGACGCCAACATCGGCCCAGGTCTCGATGGCACCTATTCGCTCGTCCGGAGTCTCGCCCGCTACGATGCGTCGCGGCGGCCGGGCGTATGGGCGCCGGCGTGGGACACCGAGTTCCAGCCGGGGGACCGCATCGCCTTCCGCATCTTCGACTACTCGCGGGGAGCGACGGACAAGACCGCCTTCCAGCTCAAGATCTTCGATCTCCACTTTCTCGATCCCGCGGACCCCACCCTTCTCAAGAGCCCTTTTTCGTCGACCAATCCGATCCTGGACAACCCGATCTCGATCGGCCCGGGAAGGCTGTTTCAAGATCTCCCCGGGATCAAGAGCGTGGCGACCAGCGCTCGAAAAGGATGGGTGCTCGCGAGCGACACCGGCCTTGAGACCGCTCCGTATTATCCGGGGGAGCTCTTCTTTCCCATCAGCAAGGACGCCGGACGGTTTCTCTTTCGTCTCGTGGTGAAGGTCACCTACGACACCGGTCAGGGCGCCTTTGAGCTGCGCACCTACGACCACGACCCGGAGATCTTCGTCGGCGAGACCGGCTAGCGGCCGAGCTGGCTCAAGAGACGCTGATAGCGGGTGTCGCCTCGCAGCGCGAGAAAGTCGGGCTCGCGCTCCACTTCATCGGGCGGAAAGCCTCGGTGGAACGCCTGCTGGAGGAAGTCGAGGGCGCGTGCCCGGTCGTCCAGCACCTCGCAGGCGAGAGCCAGCCGGAAAAAAGGGCGGCCCTCGGTGGTTTCGATCTGCGCGATTTCGCGCCGGGCTGCGTCGCCTTGTCCTGCCTTGGCCAGGTAGAGAGCCAACTGGCTGCGCAGCCGGGCGTTCCCGGGATCTCGCCGGATCTCTGCGTCGAGCAGGCGGGCGGCCTGGCGGAAGGCTTCCGGCGCCTCGCCATGGCGGTGGGGAATCTGGCGCCAGGCGTCCCCCAGGTTGCCCCACATGGCATGGCGCTTGGCGCTGGCAGGAAGCGCGCCTTCCGGAAAGGCAAGCGCCTTCTTGTAGGCGTCCGCGGCCTCGGGATAGAGGCCCTGGTAGAAGTAGACCGTCCCGAGATTGCCGTAGAGCGTCGGCGACGGCTGCGCCTGAATGGCTCGCTGGAGCAACGCCGAAGCCTCCGGCAGTCGGCCGCCGGCGATCAGGACGCCGGACAGGTTGCGCAGCCCGACGACGCCGTCCGGCGCCAGCTCGATGCTCTTGCGGTACTCCGCCTCGGCTTCTTTCATCCGGCCGCCATGGAAGTAGAGAGTGCCGAGCAGGTCGTGGAAGGTGCGGTCCGTGGGGCGCAGCGCAATCGCCTGCCGGAAGGCCGCCTCGGCTTGCCCGGTCTGGCCCAGGGCCTGGTGGGCCTCGGCCAGACCGCGGTAGGCGTCGGCGTTGCGGGGATCGAGCGTGCGCGCCTGCTCGAGCTCGGTCCGGGCTTCCTCCTTCCGGCCCGATTTCAGCAGGACGAAGCCGAGGCTCACCCGTGCGGCAGGGAGCTTGCCGTCCAGCTCGACGGCGTGGCGGGCCACGGCAAGAGCCTGGTTGAGCCACATCGCATCGCCGCCGTCCTCTCCCAGCTTGCGCCAGTAAGCCCGCGCCAGCCCGGCATGGGCGCCGGCCGAGCCGAGATCGTTTTCGACCAGGCGCTGGAAGAGAGCGATCGCCCGGTCGAGGCGGCCCGGCAGATCGTAGCGGTCGAGAGCCGCCCAGGCCTCTTTCTCCAGGGCAGCCGACGCGCTCGCGGAGAGCGGCCCGCTGGTGGGAGGAAAGGGCCGTGCAGCAGCAGAAAGAGGCTTCGGCATCCGGCCGCCGCTCGGCCCCTCCGGCAGAAACCGGGGGAAAACGAAGACCGCGAAGGCGAGCAACGCGACTGCGGCGATGAGCTTCGGGGTGAGCTGCCGGCGGAAGCTCCAGAAGCTCCCGGAGCCTCTGAAGCCGGCGCCGGCTACCGGCAAGGCGGTGAGCTCGGTCGCCGTTCCCGGCCGTTCCGGCTCGCGAGCGGCGGCGGAGAAGACGGTGGCCAGCCGCTTGAGCCGCAGCGCCACGGCCGCGGCGTTTGCAGGGCGCAGTTCCGGCACTTTTTGCAGCAGATGGCCGATGAGCGCCGCGAGCTCCTCGGGCACCTCGGGAGGGAGCGGCGCCGGAGGCTCGGCCAGGATGCGGTGCATCGTTTCGGCGGTGGTCGCGCCCTGGAAAGGCGAGCGGCCGGTCGTCATCTCATAGAGCAACACGCCGAGCGCAAAGAGATCCGCCGGCGGCCCGGCAGCGGCTCCCCGGACCTGCTCGGGAGCCATGGTGCGGACCGTACCGAGCACCGCCCCGGAGCGCGTCAGGGAATCCTCGCCTTTCAGGTCCCGGACCAGACCGAAATCGAGGATCTTGGCAACGGGCTGGCCCGCCTGCGCGATCAGCACATTCTCCGCCTTGAGATCGCGGTGGACGAGTCCCAGGGAGTGGGCCGCCGCCAGCCCTTCCGCGATCTGCCGGCCAAGGGTGAGGACCTGCAGGAGACCGAGAGGGCCGTTCCCGGTCAGGTCAGCGAGCCGCGGCCCGTCGACCAGTTCCATCACGATCCAGTCCTCGGCGTCGGTCTCGATCAGGTCGAACACCTGGACGATCGCCGCATGGCTGAGGCGCGCCGCGGCTCTGGCCTCACGGCGCAGCCGTTCCCGTCCGCTCGGGGCCTCCCGGCCGGAGAGCAGGCGCTTGATGGCGACGCGGCGGTCGAGCCGGCGGTCAAAGGCCAGGAAGACTTCGCCCATGCCGCCGGCACCGAGACGCCGCTCGAAGTGATAGGGACCGAGATCGCCGGGAACCGCGTCAGCGTCAGTCATGGCTGGCGCCTCATTATATCGTTGGCGTCTCTACGCACGCACGGCGGCTTCAGACGCCGCAGAGTATTTTGCTCACGCGAAAGCCCTCTCGTTCAACGGGAACGTCTCCCGTTGAACAAAAAGGGTCTCCCGCCCAGCCGGAAAGCTGTCTCGGCCCGTCCGGCCCAACGGGCCGGGAGACCTCAGCCCGGGGCTGAGGCCGCAGGCCGATGCCCCGGGTCAACAACCCCCCCAAGCCCTGCGGCCTGTAGGGCCGAGAGAACCTGAACCGAGAGACGATCCGGTAGGAATTCTCGCGGCCATTCAGGCCGCGGGGGTCGATCGCTTTTCTACCGGGGCATCGGTCACTCGTCAAAGGGGAACAGAGCTTTCTCGTTGAACAAGAGAGCCTTCTCGTTGAACCGTCGTACAGCACTTGCTCACGGGAGAGCGTTCTCGTTCAACAAGAACGGTCTCCCGTTGAACAAAAAGGTCTCCCGCTCAGCCGGAAAGCTGTCTCGGTCGGCGTCAAGGGGCGCCTGTTGAGCAAGAAGGGCGACTCGTCAAGCGGGAAAGCTTTCCGGCCGAGATGCGGGAGGTGGCGTACTCGGCGTCGACCAGATGCACCGAAACTCCTGTGCTGGCATCGCCACTGGCAAGTTAGGAGCGCGGGCCAGGATTGAATCTGCCCTCGTCCAGATTGAACTTGTCCTGGGGCAGATTGAGCTTGCCCTGGGTCCGGACGGACCGTTTCCACCTCTCCCCCGCGGAACCTATCTCCGGGCGCCTACACCGCCTCCGCGTGCAGCTTTACCCCCAAGTGCTCTCGCGACCTTCAAGATGGTCGCGAAACTCGGATTCCCCTCCGCGCTGAGTGCCTGATACAGACTTTCCCGGCTTAGACCGGCTTAGACCCGCATCCTTGGCGACTTGGGTCATTCCCTTTGCGCGTGCGATGTCCCCAAGCGCTCTGGTAATACCTGCTGCGTCATCTGGCTCCTCTTCGAACCAAGCGTCAAGGTATGCGGCCATTTCTTCAGGCGTGCGAAGGTGCTCCACGACATCGTACGCGCTGGTCTTGGTCATTCGCCCACCTTGGCCAACGCTTCTTCCATCAATGCTGGCTTCAGGCGCAGCCCAGCCTCGCAGAGCGTTTCCATGATGGGGCGTGCTGCGCTGATGATGCCTCGATGCCGGCAGAGAATGACAACGCCCAGAGTGCCAATCATGGGAAGGCCCAGACTGCGTGCGCAGCGGCGAGCCGCCAGATCGTCCAAGACAAGCTCCGACCCCGGCCGTTCCAAACCATGCGCCAAGACTTGGGACTCCCCGGCTCCCAAATCCCAGAGGCGGATTCGATCGGGAACCGGCCGATCGTCAACTCGGAGTACCGAGGGGAGGTTCTTGATCTTGTCGGCCGTCCCGTCGCGAGCGGAACCTGCCAGGACCTCTCGGACCACAGCTTCGGACAAGACAAGGCGTTTCGCGAGGGAGACCAAGAGGTCGAGGCGATCGATACGGGAGAAGAGAATCAACGGCGAAGCATCGACGACCAGCGCCCTATCCACGCTCCAGGACCTCGGCGAGATCCTCCAGCGTCTCCTGGCAAGCCGAAATGCCGCTCGCCGAGAGGGCGTCAAGGAGATCGGCTCGACTCACTCCCGCGAGCTCCGCAGCGCGACTCTGGGAGATACGACCCTGGGAATACCAGACCATCGCCGCCGCCAAGCGCATCTCCTGGACAACCTCCTCCGGAGATCTCCGCAAAGTCGCAAAAACGTCGGAGTCGAATTCCACCTGGACCTGGGTCATCGTTGGCCTCCCGCTGAGGTATCTTATACCCGTCGAAGCCCGAGGTGAGGGTGCGTCGTGCAACTGAGGCTGCCAGGAGGGTGCCGGCGGCTCGCTGACCGTGACTCTCTCTCCCCCTGCCTTGTTGGGAGCACCTGTCATCGGAGCAGACTTGCACGCGGGTCGACGCCATCGTTCAGATCGAGGCGACAGCCGCCAAGGGTCGCGAGGAGAGCGTCCTCGGCGCCGCCGTGCCGCGCCTAACGATTGGGTGTTTCGAGGGCAATCAGATGCTGATTGGGGACTTTGTCCGTCGGCTTTTCGAGAAAACTCACTGCTTATATATATTAGATCCGCTTCCGTCTCGAGTAAATTCCTTCGCCGACTGGGACAATTCTACTCAGATCTATTCCGAGATCGAAGCGATTTACCGATTCTTCGAGGAAACTGACGCAAGTGGCTTGCGATTGCCAGAAGATTCACAGGAGTTTCGGTCCGCCCTGCGCTCGCTCCGCGAAGCGCATATGATGCAGCCGGGGAGGGGCGTCCCTTGGCCGCAACCTAAATTCTGGTCACTGCTGCCTCACTATTTCCAGGTTATGGCGGTGTTGTGAGGTCATTGCGGGAGGAGGCAATCTGGAATGCGGCAGAGGTCGAAGAGAAACGTCGTGCCTCTCGCAGTTTCTTTGGAAAAACATGAATTCGTCTGGCATGCCTTTGAGCCGCGACAGTAATGGATGCCGCCGTGGGAGCACGTGCCGGCACTGCGTCGCTGGGTTCCGGCTGCCGGCTAGGTGCCAGACGCTTCGCCCAATCCCCGGCGATCGCTATACTGTTCGATATGAAGAAATCGTGCTGCTGGGCATCACCACTTGCTTGCTTCATGCTGCATTCCGGTAACGAGCGACAGCGGTTCTCTCCAGTCTGACAGACTCAGCGGTACCTGGGGCGGCACCCTCCGTCCCACGACGGGACAGAGCCAGGAAGCCGCGCCTGAAGGAGGCTCCTGATGCTCCGACGAAGCCGCTTTCCGATTTACGTCCTCGTGCTGATGACTCTCCTCTCTGCCGTACCCGCGGCGAGCGCGGGCGACTTCTCATCGCAAGCACGGCAGCCCTTTGCTACGAGATCGGCGTCTCATCCCCTCTCTTGGGGCTGATCTCTTCCGGATTGGGGAGCCGGTGCCCAGGGCTGGGCCGCGGCGCCCCAGGGTTGGGGCATGACTCCCCAGAGCCCACGGGGGACTCCCCAGGGCTGGGGCGGATCCCCGCGGCGATGGGCGCTGACGCCCCTCGGCTGGGGAGCGACCCCCCGAGCCTGGGGCCTCTCTGCCCAGGCCGGGGGAGACTTCGCCGCCTCTTGGGGAGAGACTCAGCTCGTTTGGGGCGCTGCGGCGGAGACGGGGGCGTGGGCCGGGCCCTGGGCGGCCCTGACGCACACGTAACCCCGGGAGAGATGAACTAAGATCCCCAAGCCATGAGCTCTTTGCCGAGCGCACTATGACCGGCCACCTCCTCATCCTCCGCCACTCCGGCGACTTCTATACGAAGGCGCGCAAGACCCGGCTGCGGTTCCAGACGCGGCTGCTCAAGAACGTCGGCGACGCGCTGACCTCGCACGCCATTCCTCACCGCCTGGAGCGGACGTGGAGCCGCACCTATCTGGAGACTCCGGATGCGGGAGCCGCGGAGGTGCTGTCGCGGGTGTTCGGTCTCCAGTCGGTCTCGATCGCCGAGCCGCTGCCGTGGACAGAGCTGGGGGACCTGGTGGAGACGGCTCTGCCGTTCTTCGCTCCCACCGTGCGGGGGAAGAGCTTCGCGGTGCGCGCCAGCCGGCGGGGGAAGCGCGAGCTGATTCCGTTCGATTCGATGGCGGTCGAGCGAGCGCTCGGCCGGGCTCTGCTCGACCGCGGCGGCGCAGCCCGGGTCGATCTCGACGATCCGGAGGCTGTCGCGTGGGTCGAGGTCGAGCCGGGCAAGGTCCACCTTTTCCATGAGAAGGCGAAGGGCTGGGGCGGCCTGCCGGTCGGGGTCGAGGGGCGGGCCCTCGCTCTCGTCTCCGGCGGCTTCGACTCGGCGGTGGCGAGCCTGCTGATGCTCAAGCGCGGCGTGGAGCTCGACTATCTCTTCTGCAACCTCGGCGGTGCGGCCCATCGCCTCGGCGTGCTCAAGGTGATGAAGGTGGTCGCTGACCTGTGGAGCTACGGCTACAAACCGCGGCTCTACGAGATCGACTTCCAAGGGGTCGCCGCGGAGATCAAGGCGAAGACGCGCAGCCAGAACTGGCAGATCATCCTCAAGCGCCAGATGGTACGCGCGGCGGCGCTCCTCGCGCGGCGCCTCCGCCGGCTGGGTATCGTCACCGGCGAAGCGATCGGGCAGGTGTCATCGCAGACGTTGCAGAATCTCGGGGTGATCTCGCAGGTCTCGCCAGAAATCCCCGTGCTCCGGCCGCTCCTCGGCTTCAACAAGGAAGAAATTCTGGCGATCGCGCGCCGCGCCGGTCTCTACGAGCTGGCCTCGGCGGTCGGCGAGTACTGCGACATGGTGCCGCGCCAGCCCACCACTCGTGCTTACCTGCCGCAGGTGATCAAGGAAGAAGCCGATCTCGATCCGGAGATGATCCCGCGCATTGTGGCGGCCCGTGAGACGCACCGCCTGCGCGATCTGGACCCGGCAAGCCTGGGGCCGTCCGGATTGGAGGCCGACGGCATTCCGGAAGGCGCCACCGTCCTCGATCTTCGCTCGCTCCCCGCCTGGAAGGCCTGGCACTGGCCGGGCTCTCTGCATCTGGATTTTCCACGCGCGCTGGCAGCCTGGGAGTCGTTCGACCGCGAGCGCCCATATATCCTGGTCTGCGAAGTGGGATTGAAAAGCGCTCACCTCGCCGAGCTGATGCAGAAGGCCGGCTTCCGCTCCTGGCATTTCTCAGGCGGGATCAAGGATCTGATGGCGCTGGCGGCGAAGGAAAAGGTGGCCGATCTGAGCCTGCTGGCTCCGGCTCTTCGGGAGTAGCGGTTTCTCCCGTGGTAGACTGGTCGCCGACTCGTCGTGAGGGGGGAACCATGCGGACCGTCGGCGCCTATGAAGCCAAAACTCACCTGTCCCAACTGATCGAAGAGGTCACTCGGGGACAACAAGTCGCGATCACGAAGAACGGTCTGCCGGTTGCCCTGCTTGTCCCTGTGCCGTCCATGCAGAAGCCGGATGTCCGGGAGGTCATCAGCCAGTTACGAGAGCTCCGCCGCGGAATCACTCTCGGCGACCTCTCCCTCCGGGAGATGATTGAGGAGGGGCGCCGCGGGTGAAAAGGTTCGCCCTGGATTGCTCCCTGACGATGGCATGGTGCTTCGAAGACGAGGCGACACCATACTCCGAAAGCGTCCTTGAGGCTCTGGCTGAGGGCGAGGCGGTCGTGCCTCCCGTCTGGTCTTTGGAGGTGGCGAACGTCCTGCTGGTTGGAGAGAGGAAAAAGCGTCTAGTTCCGGCGCAGTCTCTCCGCTTCGTCGAGTTGCTCCAAAGCCTTCCGATTATGCTTGACGCAGGCACTCGCCCGCTCGGCGAGCTCCTAGGGTTGGCTCGCGAACAAAGACTATCTTCATACGATGCCAGTTACCTCGACCTGGCTGTTCGTGCCGGCCTGCCGCTGGCGAGCCTCGATGGCGATCTGCTGGACGCCGCGGACCGCTACGGGGTAGAACGGTTCAAGGCTCTGGCGGTTCGGGAGTAGGCAAGCTCCGCAGCAGCTCCTCGACCGATACGTTCATCGCTTTCGCGGCCTTCTCGATCAGCGGCATGAAGCGGGCGGGGTCGAGCTTCAGGAAGAGCGCGTCGGCCTCCGCGAAGGGCTCGCCGTCGTCGTCGAGGAGACGGCCGAGGGTCCAGACCTTGCGGCCTTCGATCTTTTCCACCCAGGCTTCGAGCAGGGCGTCGGTGCCCAGGGGGAGCATGCGCTGGAAGCTCGTCGCGAGGCGGACCGCCACGGCCAGATGGCCATCCCACCAGGCAGCGGCTCCCATCGCTTCGTCGAGCACTGCCGCCATGCTGCCGCCGTGCGCGTGGCCCGGCGGTCCCTGCGCTCCGGGACCGAACCAGGCGCGGCCGACCAGACGGCCGTCTCTCTCGCGGCGGAAGTAGCGCACCCGCAGGCGGTCTCCCTCCGGCTCTCCGGAGACGAAGGACCTCGGTCCGCCTTCGAGGCGCAGTGGATTGATCGGCGTCCAGCCCGGCTCCGGGACGACCTCGGGCGCCTTTTCCAGGTTTTCGCGGCTCTCTTGGTCCGGCACGGCTCGCTCCTTCCTCCCTGCTACACACTCTATATTGAAGGCCCATGGGAAGCGCGTCCTTGCAAGGAGCCCGGTCAACCCCGTATCCTCAAGATCCCTTTGTCTGATGAGGTCATGAACAACCGTTGGAGCTCCATCGCCGTGTCGTCTTTATGAGCCTGCCTCTCAGAGCTCCACAACAGAAGCGCCGGAATCCGGAAGGTGGAGCGTGGTTCCGCGCTTTGGCGGAAACGACGTCGTCCGCCATGCTGGTCTTCACGGCCGAACGCTACCTCTACGCCAATCCTGCCGCCGAGGCGATGACCGGCTACTCCATGAACGAGCTGGTCACAATGACGCCGTGGCAGCTCACCCATCCCGACTACCAGCAATTGGTGCGCGACCGCATCGCGGCGCGGTTGCGCGGCGAATCGGTCTCCGACCACTACGAGATCAAGGTGGTCACTCGCGACGGCCGCGAGCGCTGGGTCGAGCTGACCGCCGCCCGGCTCGAAACGGACTCCGAGGAGCCCACCGGCCTGGTGACCGCGGTCGACATCACCGACCGCAAGCTGGCCGAAGAGGCGTTGCGCGAGAGCGGCGCCCGTCTCGACCTGGCCCAGCGCGCCGCCGGTATCGTCACCTGGGACTGGAACCTGCTCACCGACGCCATGACCGTCTCTTCGCACGCGGCCGAGGTGCTGGGGTGCAACGCCGCCGATCTGTGGACCACCGGCAAGGCCTTCCGCACCGCGGTCTATGCGGAAGACCAGGAGCTGATGGCCGAGGCGTTGCGGCTCAGCCAGCAGGGAGGCCGCGACTTCTCCGTCGAGGTCCGGTTCGCGACGCCGGACGGCATGCTGTATTGGCTCCACCACCGCGGCCGGGTGCTGCGCGACGAGGCGGGCATGCCGGTGCGGATGATCGGCGTGGCCCAGGACATCAACCTGCGCAAAATCGGCGAGGAACGCCTGCGCGCGCTCGTGGAGGGCACCTCCGCGGCGACCGGATCCGACTTCCTGCTCTCGCTCGTCCGCCATCTCGCGGGCGCCCTCGGCACCAAGTTCGCGATGATCTGCGAAGTCGTGGGCGGCGACGTCAACCGCGCGCGCCCTCTCGCTTCCTGGGCCGGCGAGGAGTACGGCGAGATGGCCGAATACGATACGCGAGGGACGCCGTGCGAAAACGTCTCGGGGCGCTCCTTCAGCTACTACCCGCGGGACGTCTGGCGGCTGTTTCCGGACGACGCCTGGTTGCAGAAGGAGAGGATCGAGAGCTACTTCGCGGTGCCGCTCTTCGACTCCGCCGACCGCCCGCTCGGACACATGGCGGTGATGGACGTCAAGCCGCTCGGGCAGGACATGCCGGCGATGTCGATCCTCAAGATCTTCGCCGCGCGCGCCGCCGCCGAGATTGAGCGCAAGGCCGCCGAGACCGCGCTCGCCCGCGAGAAGGACCGCGCCCAGGTCACTCTCGCCTCGATCGGCGACGGCGTCATCCGCACCGACGCCGAAGGGATCATCGACTATCTGAACCCGGTCGCCGAACGGCTCACCGGCTGGTCCGCGGCCGAAGCCTGCGGCCAGCCGGTGATGAGCGTCTTCCGGGTGGTGGACGAGGCGACCGGCAAGATGCTGCCCAACCCGGTGGAGCGCTGCCTGCACGAAGGCCAGGTCATCGAGCTGCCCGGCTATTCGCTGCTCACCCGGCGCGACGGCGGCGAGTGCGCCATCCGCGATTCGGTGGCGCCGGTGCGCGACGGCCAGGGGCAGGTGACCGGCACCGTCCTGGTGTTCAAGGATGTCACCCAGGTCCGCGGCATGGAGCGCGAGATGATCTGGCTGGCGCGGCACGACGCGCTGACCGGCCTGATCAACCGGCGCGAGCTCGAACGCCGTCTGCAGCAGTGCCTGGACACCGCGCACAACGAACGGCGCGTCCACGCCTTCTTCTATCTCGATCTCGACGAGTTCAAGGTGGTCAACGACACCTGCGGCCATCTCGCCGGCGATGAGATGCTCAAGCAGGTGACCGCCCTGCTCAAGGCGCGCCTGCGCAAGACCGACACCCTGGCCCGGCTGGGCGGCGACGAGTTCGGCGTGCTGCTGGAGGACACCACGAGCGAGGCGGCGCGGGAGATCGGCAACACCCTGCGCCTCGCCGTCAAGAGCTTCCGCTTCGCTTGGCGGGAGCAGATTTTCGAGATCGGCGTCAGCATCGGCCTGGTGCCGGTGACCGAGGAGACCCTCGACATGGCACAGGTACTCTCCGCCGCCGACGCCGCCTGCTATGTCGCCAAGGAGGGCGGCCGCAACCGGATGCACGAGTATCAGCCGGACGACACGGCGCTCGCCGAGCGCTACGGCGAGATGCAGTGGATCCACCGCATCCACAAGGCGTTCGCCGAGCATCGGTTCTGTCTTTACTTCCAGCCGATCGTGCCGCTCCTCGCGCGCAGCAACCAGCCGCCGCTGTGCGAGATCTTCATCCGCATGATCGACGAGGACGGCCACATCGCGACGCCCGGTGCCTTCATCCCGGCGGCCGAGCGCTATCACCTGATCGCCTCGATCGACCGCTGGGTGCTGCACGCTTCGTTTGTCGCTCTCGCCTGCCGTACCCTCTCCCACGGCGATGACACCTGCTTCGCGATCAATCTCTCCGGCCAGTCGCTGGGCGACGACGCGTTTCTCGAATACGTGCTGGAGGAGATCGAGGTGACCGGCGTGTCACCCGAGCGGATCTGCTTCGAGATCACCGAGACCGCGGCGGTGAGCAATCTGGCGCAGGCGGTCCAGTTCATCAGCTCACTCAAGGAGCTCGGCAGCCGCTTCATCCTCGACGACTTTGGCAGCGGACTCTCCTCGTTCGCCTATCTGAAGAACCTGAACGTCGACTTCCTGAAGATCGACGGCGCCTTCGTGCGCGACATGTTGGGCAGCTCGGTGCAGCGGGCGCTGGTGGAGTCGATCCACCAGATCGGCCAGGTGATGGGCATCCGCACCATCGCCGAATCGGTCGAGAACCGAGAGACCCTCGAGCTGCTCCTGGAGATCGGCGTCGACTACGTGCAGGGCTACGGGATCGCCATGCCCGAGCCGCTTTCCTGACCCCGTCTTTACGACGTTCGAGATGTTTGCGCCAGCTCTGGCGTGGATCTTGCTCGTTCATTCCGAGCCGCCATGAACGTTCTCTCCAAGCTTGCGCTTGCCCGCCCTCTTGCCGAGCCTGCACCGCAGGACGGTCAGGGCGTGAACGAGCAGGTGATGGCTCTCCAGCGCGAGACGGAGCGCCTGCAGAGCACGCTCGCTTCGATCGGCGACGGCGTCATCCGCACCGACGCCTCCGGACGCATCGACTATCTGAACCCCACGGCCGAAAGGCTCACCGGCTGGCACGCCGACGACGCCGTCGGGCGGCCGCTCGGCGAGGTGTTCCAGGTGGTGGATGAGGTGACGCGCATCCGCCTGGCCGATCCAATCCAAAGCTGTCTCAAGGAAGGCAAGACCCTGGAGTCTCCCGGCCAGACCCTGCTGATCAGCGCCGACGGCACCGAGTGCGCCATCCGCGACGCCGCGACACCGGTCTTCACCCCGGCCGGCCGCCCGGACGGCGCAGTCGTCGTGTTCAAGGACGTGACGCAGCTCCGCAGCAAGGAACGCGAGATGGTCTATCTCGCGAACCATGACGTCTTGACCGGCCTGATCAACCGGCGCGAGTTCGAGACCCGCCTCAAGCGCGCTCTGCGCAACGCCAGGAGCGACGGCCGCGAGCACGTGCTCCTCTACCTGGATCTCGACGAGTTCAAGGTGGTCAACGACTCCTGCGGGCACCAAGCCGGCGACGAGCTGCTGCAACAGATCACCGCCCTGCTGCGCTCCCGGGTGCGGCGTAGCGACACGCTGGCACGGCTGGGCGGTGACGAGTTCGGCGTTCTGCTCGAGGACTGCCCCCTCGGCCAGGCACGCCAGATCGCCGAGGAGATCCGCCGCACGATCCGCGAATTCCGCTTCCGCTGCAAGGACCAGATCTTCGAGGTGGGCGTGAGCATGGGCTTCGTGCCGATCGACCGCAACAGCGGCGACCTGCCGCAGACGATGAACGCGGCGGATGCCGCCTGCTACACCGCCAAGCAAGGCGGGAAGAACCGCGTTCATGAGCACGAGATGGATGACTCCACGGTGGCCCAGCGCTACGGCGAGATGCAGTGGATTCACCACATCCACGGCGCTTTCGAGGATCGGCGGTTCCGACTCTTCTATCAGTTCATCCAGCCGCTCG
>DATARD010000319.1:0-58765 GCA_036264355.1 Thermoanaerobaculia bacterium | reverse complement strand
GGCCAGCCGGTGCCGGACTCGAACTTGGCGTCGGAGCTGAAGAGGTCGAGGTCACAGGCGGCGCAGAGGTAGATCCCCTTCTCGTGGTTGTTGGTCAGCGCGCCGGTGAAGGCCCGCTCCGTCCCCTTCTCGCGCAGGACGTAATACTGCTCCCGGGTGAGGATCTTCTTCCATTCCGCATCCGTCTTGTGAATCTTCTCGATCACGTTCGATCCTTTCCCGGCGGATGCCGCCGCCTGTGCCGTCTGTACGATGTCGCCGCCTTTGTCGAGCAGCCCCTTGGCGCAGACCGCCAGGGAACCCAGTGCCAGCGTTCCCAAAAATGCTCTTCTATCCACGGTGCGATCCCCTTTCGTAGCTCAAATCTCCACTCCATGCTCCCGGACCAGGGCGAGGTAGCCGTCTTCATCCAGGATGGCGACGCCGAGCTTGCGGGCGTCGTCGGCCTTGGAGCCGGCGTCCTCGCCGACCACCACCCAGTCGGTGGACTTGCTCACCGATCCGGTGGCGCGGGCGCCCAGGCGCTCGGCGAGCTCCTGGGCTTCGCGGCGGGAGAGGCGGGTGAGGCCGCCGGTGAAGACGATCTTCTTGCCCGCCAAAGGTAGTACGGCGGCGGCGGGGGAGTCGGATGGCACGGCAGGGGCCGTTTCGACGAGCTGGAGCTTGGTGAGCAGGGCGTCGAGCACCTCGGCGTTCTTCGGCTCGCGGAAGAAGGCGGTGATCTGCTCGGCCATGCGCGGACCGACGCCCGGGACCTCCTGAAGGCCGGCTTCATCCGCGCCGCGCAGCGCGGCGAAGGTGCCGAAGTGGCGGGCGAGGTCGCGGGCGACCGAGACGCCGACTTCGGGGATGCCGAGGCCGTAGAGGAAGCGCTGCAGCTCGGGATGCGACGCCTTGGCGAGCGCTGCGATGAGGTTGTTGGCGGACTTCTCGGCGAAGCCTTCGAGGTGGACGAGCTGCTCGGCCTTGAGGTCGAACAGCTCGGGGAGCTGGTGCACCAGGCCCTGGGCCACGAACATCTTGGCGGTCTCGTCGCCCAAGCCTTCGATGTCGAGGGCGTTGCGCGAGGCGAAGTGGACGATGCGGCCGGCGAGCTGCGCCGGGCACTCGAAGCTGTTGGGGCAGACGGTGAACGGACCGCGCTCGACGAGCGGGGTGGAGCAGGACGGGCAGACCGCGGGCATGGTCCAGGCCGGTGCGCGGTCTTCAGGGGCGCGCTCGGGCTCCTCGATCCGCTCGATCACCTGCGGGATCACGTCGCCGGCGCGCTGCACGCGCACCCGGTCGCCTTCGCGGACGTCCTTGCGCGCCACCTCCTCGCGGTTGTGCAGCGTGGCACGGGCGACGGTGACGCCGCCGATCTCGACCGGCAGCATGATCGCGACTGGGGTCACCACGCCGGTACGGCCGACGCTGGGGAGGATCGAGAGGATGCGGGTGATCTCCTTGCGCGGCGGGAACTTGAAGGCGAACGCCCAGCGCGGATGGCGGGACGTCCAGCCGAGCGTCTCCCGGGCGGCGAGATCGTTGAGCTTGATCACGATGCCGTCGATCTCGAAGCCGAGGTCGTCGCGCTTCTCCTCGATCCCCTTGTGGTAGGCGAGGATGCCGTCGAGCGTCTCGGTGCGCTCGACCAGGTCGCTGACCCGCAATCCCCAGCCGCGGAGCGCTTCCAGCACCTCCCACTGCGTGGCGACCTCCACGCCTTCGGAGGCGAGGATGTCGTAGGCGTAGAGGTCGAGCGGACGGGCGGCGGTCATCTGCGGATCGAGCTGGCGGACGGCGCCGGCGGCGGCGTTGCGCGGGTTGGCGAACGGCTCGTTCCCCTCGGCGATCAGGCGCTCGTTGAGCTGGTCGAAGACCTCCGTGTGCATGATCACCTCGCCGCGCACGGCCACGAACGGGGGGACCGGCCGCTCGCCGGCCGCCGGCTCGCGCAGGCGCAGGGGGACGCTCAGGATAGTGCGCACGTTGGCGGTGATCCCCTCGCCGCGCCGGCCGTCACCGCGGGTGGCGGCGTGCTGGAGCACGCCGTCGCGGTAGACCAGCTCGACCGAGAGACCGTCCAGCTTCGGCTCCAGGACATATTCGACGTCGGAGGTGCCGGCAGCGGCCAGCCCTTTGCGCAGCCGTTCGTCGAAGCGGCGCAGGGTGGCTTCGTCCTGGTCCGAGTCCAGGGAGAGCATCGGCGCCGCGTGCTCGATGGTGGGGAAGCTGGTCAGCGGCTGGCCGGCGACGCGCTGGGTGGGGGAGTCTGCGGAGACCAGGTCCGGAAATTGCTCCTCCAGCTTGACGAGCTCGCGGTAGAGCTTGTCGTATGCTGCGTCGGAAACGGTAGGCTGGTCTTTGACATAGTAGAGATAGTCGTGGTGGCGGATGTCCGACCGCAGCCGGGCGATCCGCTCCTGTGCTGTCTTACGGTCCACCGTAGGTCTCCTCCGGATCCTCTGGATTTGCCGCAGCGGAGGATGCTAGCACGAGACGAAAGAAGGGCGAAAGTGAGCCGATGATCACATCGAAGGGATCGCTGTGGACGCGTGGCGGCCTCACCTGGTGGGGGCTCGGCGTCCGCCTCTGGCGCCAACTCGGCGAGGACGAGGTTCCCGGGCGCTGTGCCGAGCTGGCCTACTATTTCCTCTTCTCGGTCTTCCCCCTGCTGCTGTTCCTGACCGCTCTGCTCGCCTACCTCACGCGCCTGAGCGAGGGCGTGCGCTGGAACCTGTTCTGGCTGATCGGCCACCTCTCGCCGAGCGGACAGGTGACGGACCTGCTCAACCGGACGCTCGCGGAGATCGCCGCGCGGAGGAGCGGCGGCAAGCTCTCGCTGGGCTTCCTCATCTCCATCTGGGTCGCCTCGAACGGCATGATCGCCGTGTCGCGGAGCCTCAACCGGGCGTTCGATCTGGCGGAGACGCGGCCCTGGTGGCTGCGGCGCCTGGTGGCGTTGGGCCTCATCATCGGCTTCGCCGTGCTGCTCATCGGCGCGCTCGGTCTGGTCATCTACGGCGGCGCGATTGCCGACGCGCTCTCCGAGCACCTGACCTTCGGCCCCTATCTGGTGGCGCTCTGGCATCTGGCGCGCTGGCTGCTGGTGGCCGCTTTCCTCGTGCTGTCGTTCGACATGATCTACAACTTCGCTCCGGACCTCGGGGGAGCGAAAGGGAGGGCCAGAAGGCGCTGGGGAACGCCGGGCGCGCTGACCGGCGTCGCCCTCTTCGTCGGCGCGTCGATCGGCTTCCGCTACTATCTCTCCTACTACAACTCCTACACCCGCGCCTACGGCTCCCTGGGGGCGGTGATCGTGCTGCTGGTCTGGTTCTATCTCACCGCTTTTTCCATCATCATGGGCGGCGAGGTCAACTCGGAGATCGCCCGCGAGGTGGAGAGGAAGCCGGTGCGGCGGAAGAAGTGAACCGCCCGCGGATGCGCTGCCGCCAGGCTTCGAAGGCGTCGGGGCCGGTCCCTGGCAAGCCGAGCCCGGTGTCGCGGACGATGGCGGCGGTGGCCTCCGCGGAACGTTCCCAGACCGTGCGGCAGGCGAGCTCGGTGTGCTGTGCCGGAAAGCCGCCCCGGTCGCGCACCTCGGCGGCGAACGCGACCCCCTGAGCGAAGGCGGGGAGGAAAGGGCCGGCGGCCTGGCGGAGCACCGCGACGGTGCCGGCATCCCGGCCGCCGCCAAAGCTGCACGCCTCGCCCAGACCGGTCCACAGGTCGGCGCGGCGGTCGGCGGGAAAGCGGGCGGCGAGGGTGAGGACGCGCTCCATGTCCGCATCGTCCGCGTCGAGGAACCAGAGCCTGCGGCCGACGCCGACGTCAAAGGACCGGCCTGCGGCAGCGGAGATCCAGCGCGGCAGACGGCTGCGGTCGATCGTGCGCCGCGGGAAGAAATAGGCCCGGTAGAAACCATAGCCGTCGAGCGCGATCGCGCCGAGCAGCGGATCGAGGCGGGCGAGGAGCGCGCGACCGGAGAGGAGCGGAAAGGCGAGCGCCCAGCCGGCTCCGGCATGCAGCATGTAGGACTGCCGCTCTCCCGGTCCCTCGAGATAACGGCGCAGGCGATCGCGGCGCCCGGGTATGAGGCCGTCGAGGAGAGCGAGGCCCATGCCGACCCCTTCCGCCGCAAATCCCTGCCGTTCCGGCTCCACCCGGTCCAGCCGGGCGGCGATCGCCGCCGGCTCCCGCTCCTCCAGCGCGGCCTGGTATCCGGCGGTGAACGCCGCGCCGATCGCCTCCAGGCGGGCACGGAGACCGGAGCTCGCCATGCGCCGCAGGCGGTAGGCGAACAGGGCTTGCAGAGGCAGCGGCGACAACAGCCTCGGCAGCACGCGCCGATCTACGCCGATTTTGGCTTCTCCTCCGGCGGGCAGTGGGCGTCGCGGCGCCGTTCCATGTCGTCCACCACGGCGCGCTTGAAGCCGCGGGGGGTGCCGGCTTCCGCCATGCGCTCTTCGCGGTAGGTGCCGATGTCCAGGAGCTCGAGATTGATGCGGATCGTCTTGAACAGGCGCGGGAAGCGGTCGCCCGGTGTGTGCACGTGATGGAGGCCGCCGCTGTAGGCGAGGAGCATGCGCCCCTCGCCGATCGTCTCCAGGATGTCCGCGATGCCGCCGCGCACCGTCATCGGCTTCCCCTCGGCGTCGAGGCCGGTGGCGCGTTTCATCCGGCCCTCGGGGAGGATCACCACCATGGCGTCGGGATCGATCTGCCGCAGCACCTCGCGCCACGTCTCGTCACGCTCGCGGCTGATCGAGATGACCCGTTTCGCGATCAGGCTGTAGAAGCGGCCGACGACGGCGCGGTCGGCGGTCTTGCGGGCGATCGGGATCACCCCATGGCGGGCGATGCGCCACAGGAAGCTCGGCGGGCAGACGGCGGCGAACAGCGCCTCGTAGAGGCTGGTGTGGTTGAGCACCGCCACCAGCCGGTGATGGCGCCAGCGGTCGGGCGGCGGATCGCCCAGCCACTGCACCTCCTGCCGGTAGAAGAGCCGGCCGAAGACCTTGATCAGAAGCAGGATCGTGAAGACCAGATATTCTCGCAAGTGCACCCCGGAGCCCATCTCGTTGAGGGAATCGGTCGTATTCTAGACCAACCTGGAGCGGCATTGGAGCAAGGAGGGGGAGCGGATCGTCCTTCCGGGGCGCATGATAGGCTTCCGGCAGTATGTCCGCCCCGAGCCCTGCCCCGTCTCCTCGCCCCGCCGTATCCGCGATCATCACCACGTTCAATGAAGAGGCCAACATCGGGGAGTGTATCCAGTCGCTCCTCTGGTGCGACGAGATCCTTGTCGTCGACAGCTTCTCGACCGACCGGACGCCCGAGATCTCGCGCGGTTTCGACAAGGTACGCTTCTCCCAGCGCACCTACTTCGGCTCGGCGTCGCAGAAGAACTGGGCGATGGACCAGGTGAAGAACGATTGGATCCTGATCTTCGACGCCGACGAGCGCTGTACTCCGGAGCTTCAGCAGGAGATCGAAAGCCTCGTGCGCCCCGGGCCGAAATACGATGCCTACACCATCAAGCGCCGCGTCTACTTCATGGGGCGGGTCATCCGCTTCTCCGGCTGGCAGCACGACCGGGTGGTCCGCCTGGTGCGCACCGGCACCGCCCGCTATCCCAACCGCCGGGTGCACGCCGACATGATCACCCGCGGCGAGGCGCCGATCCTCCGTCATCCCATGGAGCACTACATGACCGACACGCTGGACGAATACATCCGGCGGATCGAGAAGTACAGCTTCTGGGGAGCGGCGCAGAACTGGAAGGACGGCAAGAAGTCGGGTTTCCAGGAGGTCTTCGGCCGCTCGCTCTGGCGTTTCCTGCGCACCTACCTCTTCCAACTCGGCATCTTCGACGGCCTGCACGGCCTCGTCTTCTGCCTCCTCCAGGCCTACGGCACCTATCTCAAGTGGGCGCTCCTCTGGGGCTGGCACGTCAACGCCGCCCGTGGCCGCCAGCCCTCGCTCCCGATCTTCGACGAGGACGAGACCACCTGGCGCAGCCTCGAAGGAGGCACCGCGGAGGGCGGGGCGTCCTGAACCGGCGCTATCCTACCCGGCATGACGACGATCTCCCCGGCGATCCTGCTCTCCCATCTGCGAGCGCTCCAGGGAGAGATGGTCGCCCTGCTGAGCGACCTCGCCCGCGCTGAAACCCCGTCCGTCGATCCCGCCTCCCAGGAGCCCGTCCTCGCCCGCCTCGCCGTCGAGCTGGCAAAGGCGGGACTGGCCGTCCGCCGTCTGAAAGGCCGCACCAGCGGCGGCCAGCTCTGGGCCGCCCCACCCCGAGGATCGAGAAGAGCACAGGGAGCCCAGCTCCTCATCGGCCACTGCGACACCGTCTGGCCGCACGGGACCCTGGCCACCATGCCGTTGGAGATCCGTGACGGCAAGCTCACCGGACCTGGAGTCTTTGACATGAAAGGCGGCCTCGTGCAGGGAGTTTTTGCCCTCCGCGCTCTGCGTGAGCTCGGCGCGGAGCCGCCGCTCATCCCGGCCTTCTTCATCAACTCCGACGAAGAGATCGGCAGCGGCGACTCCACCGTGCGCATCCTCCGCCTGGCGCGCCGTATGCAAAGGGTTTTCGTTCTGGAGCCCGCACTCGGCTCCGAAGGCCGCCTCAAGACCCGGCGCAAAGGGTCCTTGCGGTTCGACCTCAGGATCGAGGGAAAGGCCGCCCACTCCGGGCTCGACCCGGACAAGGGAGCGAGCGCGATCCTCGAAATGGCGCACGTGATCCGCCGGCTCGACGAGCTGACGGACCGGGAGAAAGGCGTGAGCATCAACATCGGAGTCATCAAGGGCGGAACCCGCCGCAACGTCATCGCCGCCGAAGCGACGGCCGAGCTGGACGTGCGAGTCCTCACCCTGGAAGACGCCGAGAGGATCGACCGCATCGTGAGGACCCTGAAGCCCGTCACGCCTGGCACCAGCATCCACGTCGAAGGCGGGATGGACCGGCCGCCACTCGAAGCCACGCCGGGCAACCGCGTCCTCTGGAATCAAGCGCAAAAAGCCGCCAGGGAGCTCGGCATCGAGCTCGGCGAGGGAACCTCCGGGGGAGCTTCCGACGGCAGCTTCACCAGCCAGCTCGTGCCCACCCTGGACGGCCTGGGACCGGTAGGGGATGGCGCGCACGCCGTCCACGAGCACGTCGAGATCAGTCGCATGCCCGAGCGGGCGGCTCTCCTGGGTCTACTTCTGATGACACCGCCGCTCGCCGAGCGTATATAAAATGATGTTGAGGAACCGGCGGCCAAGGGGGGCCGCTGGGGGCCAGAGCCGGGGGATGAGATGTTCGAGACGAAGAAGATGTCCGCCGGGGCCACCGCCTTGGCGCTGTTGTCGCTCCTGGGGTTGTCACTCCCCGCCGCAGCCGCCACCAAATCCGCGTCCATCAAACCGCTGACCCAATCCGAAGTCCGCCAGGCCGAGCAGAAGCTCAAGGACCTGGGCTACTGGACCGGCCCGATCGACGGCACCTGGACCGTCACCGACCGTCAAGCCCTCATCGCCTTCCAGAAAGTCTCCGGAGCCAAGCCCACCGGAGTCCTCACCCGGGCCGAATACAACGCCCTCACCCAGGCCGTGCCTCCGTTGCCCAGAGAGCCGAAAACCGGCCGCCACATCGAAGTCGACATCGCAAGGCAGGTCCTTTTCCTTGTCGATTCTGACGGCAAAGTGGCGAACATCCTCCCCATCTCCTCGGGAAGTGGCAAGAATTTCCACGAAAATGGCTACCCCGAGACCCACGCCCTCACCCCCTGTGGCCACCTGGAGATCTTCAGCAAAGCCGCCGGCTGGAAAAAGAGCCCTCTGGGAGAAATGTACAACCCTCTCTACATCGTCGGGGGAATCGCCATCCACGGCAGCGAAGACATGCGGACTTATCCCGCCAGCCACGGCTGCATCCGCATCCCCATGTTCGCGTCCCGGCTCCTGCCGAAGATGGTGGAGAAGGGGATGCCGGTGTTCGTGTATGGGTGTAGGGAGGAGGCGCCACGGCCGGTGCCCGTGGCGGTAGCGGCGGGAACGGACTGAAACGCGGCGGCGTTACGCCATCGGAGTGAGTCGTTCCGAGTTCTGCAGCGGACCGGGCGAAGTACTTCGTCGGGGCGCCCCCTCAACAAAATCCGCCGGAGCGTGTCTACAGGGGCATGGGCCGCAAAGAGTGGCGGGCGATGGCTGTGGTCGGCGGAGCGACGGCGGCGCTGTTCTGTCTCATCGTCTATCTGTGCATTCCGAAGTGCGGGAAGATCCAAGGGAACCCTGGAGTCGGCCGCCGCGTTCCGGCGCCGATCCTCTTCCTGCATGGATTCGGCAGCGGCGCGGAGACCTGGAAAGACGCGCGCCTGACGGACTTCCTCCAGTCGAAGGGACTGCGCTTCGGCGGCACCGTCCGGATCGACGGCAAGGGAGAGGCCAGGATCGAAGGCTCATCCGCAGGCGCCGACTTCTTCCTGCTCGCGGTTTCGTCCTCGTTCCAGGGCCTTGACGGATGGACCCGAGACATCGCCAAACTCGTCGCGAAGGTCCGAGAGGCAACCCAGGCGCCCCGCGTCGTCCTGGTCGGACATAGCGCCGGAGGGCTGGCCGGCCGCCGCTACCTGGTAGAGCATTTCAGTGATCACCACCTGGCGAAGCTGGTGACCGTGGCCTCTCCTCACCGAGGCAGCGAGCTCGGCTGGCTGTGGCTGCTCAAGAAAAAGCTTCAAAGCACGCCCATCGATGCGTGGCTCGCCGGGGTGGAGAGAGGCGTGGGCACTCCACTGGATTCGCCTCTCCTTCACGACCTTCTCCCGGAGCGCCAGAACCCCGCCCTGGCCCGCCTGAACAAGACGGCTCACCCCACGGACGTCGAGTATTCATGTCTTCGGGCGGCTGGCTCTCCCGACGCGGACAACTGGGCGGCGCTCGGGAAGCTTTTCGACAGCATGGACCTCGAAAATAGTCCGTTCCTGCAAGACGCCATCACCAAACTCATGATGCTCAACGCCTTTCGAGAAGGCGTCCACTCCAGCCGGGGAGACGGAGCGATCCTCGAAGCCAGCCAGGACCTGCGGGAGATCGAATTCTTCAAGAACACCCGCAGCCTCATCCAGGATTGCCCCAGCGTCGACGTCGGGCACCACGCCATCCTCGAGCAGCACCGGGCCATCCTCGCCGGTATCACCTCACCCGTGCATTTCCGCGCTGCCCGCCGCGTCTCGGACCCCGGAGCCGACTGCACACAGATCGTGGTCGACTTCGACGACGCTTTCGCAGGACTGACGGAAGTCGTCGTCCGAAGCTCCCCGACTCACGAACTGCTGCCGGTCTCCCGTCCCGTCATCATGGAGAAGGATGGTGCGAGCTTCGGCCAGGTGCAGATCGGTCCCTTCGACTCCTCGCGATCCCCCATGATCGAAATTGTGGTGCGCTCCCTCGACCGTGGCCGCCGCTACGGCAAGCAGATCCTCCTGCGCAACATTGACCGGGCGGCTCTGCCGAAGCACGAAAAGCCCAAGCCCATCATGCTGACCCTCTTGGGGTTGGAAGGGATCCCGCGCACCGGGATCCTCTTGAGCCGGCCCGACATCCGGATCGTCTTGTCTGTGGACCAGCACGAGGTCTTCTCCAAAGTGATCGAGGATGTCGACCGAGTCGTCGCCCTGCGCGAGGCCATCGAGCTCGCCGATGACCCGCGGGAATCCGAGATCACGTTGGAAGTCCGGATTGCCGGGCAGACGGGCGATCCTATCGGTCGATTCCTCTGGCCCCCGGGAGAGTTTCCGCGGAGCACGGCCCTGGTCCGCTCCAAGGAGGGGTTGGCAGTCCGTCTTAAGGTGTCCGGAGCCGACGAGGAGAGAGCCATTTGGGAGGGAGAGGCGTTTTCGCTCGCTCCGATGCCGGCATCAGGAGGTCGGAGTAGAGCAAGTCTATGAGTCGCTAACATAGATCTGTGCCCTTATTCCGGCGAGCACCTATCGCTATGCGGCGATGATTCGGAGGCCTCTTTGTGCCTGAGTTCTTCGGTCTATGTCTAGGAGGCTAAACAAGAACCTCCAGTTGGTGTCTTATTGGGCAAGGGCAAGATGCAAAAGAAACTTCAGGGCGATGCGCATCGAGCCGCGAATCTTAGCAGCAGCCCGAGTAGCCTCTAGGATGCGGAGAACCGGAAGGGAGTCGAAATGTCAAGAGACCTGATCTGGTGGCTGTTGTTGGCAGCCCTTGCCTTGGCCGCGATGGGGTTGTTCATCGCGGACCAGGTCCAGAAGGCGAACCAAAGAAACATTCTTCTGCAAGGCAACTGTGAAGAGGCTGCCATGGTGGAGGCGGTCCGTTCCTATAAAACTGTAGTCCTTGGTCTCGCTGTACTTTCTACGGTGTTGGGCGTCTCGGTCTCGGCGCTTCTGACGCGGCGTCTCCAGGCCGAGCTCTACCATGGCACGCCGGGGACAGGGAGGCGGTTCACGGTCGGCGTCCTGGTTTCTCTGGGCGTCGTCGTAGCCGCATCGGCCATTTTTTATCTCTTTGATCGTTCCTGTCTCCATGCTGCGGTCGCCTCGGAGGGCGGCCTGCCGGCCAACGTCGCCTCAAGAGTCATGTCTCTCGTCGGGAACATGGTCCCGAACTTCTGGTTGGCCTCTACGCTGGAAGTGCTCCTGGTTACCTTCCTTTCCTTCTTCGCTTTGTCGAGGATCTTGCGGTTGCTTTCAGGGCAGGTCGCCCGCCTGAGGAGGGCGTGATGGGAGCACCAATCCTGATTGCCGTTGGAGGTTCGGGACAGCATACGATGTTGTCCTACCTCCGCTTGGCCCGCCTGTGCAATCTGGTCCCGGCCCGCTTGATGACCATCGATGCCGACCTCCGCCAAGGCGACAGCGGCCAGCCGACCACGGCGTCTCTGATCGAGAAGCAGGCCCGAGTTGGCTTCCGTGACAAGGTCGCCTGGGAACCGGTCAGGCCGCTTCCAGAGCTGAACGATCCCCAGGCGCAGACTTTCGAGTCGCTCCTGCGGCCCGTGCCCGGTGTCGAGACTGACCTCTTCTCTGCACTGTTCAATCAACGCCAGCGTGAGGTCCGGGTTGTTACCGGCTTCCATGGGCATCCGTCGGTGGCAGCTTCAACCTTTCGGATGTTCCTGAGCGATGGGGCCACCGGCCTTTCAAAGCTCTTCAAGGAATGGATTTCAGCGGGAGGTGAGCAGCGGATCGTGGTGGCGGGTTCCACCTTCGGCGGTACCGGTTCAGGGGTTATGCCGGTGCTGACCTCCTATATCAAGGACTGGTGCGCAAAAAAGGATCTGAAGCTCCGCCTTGGCGGCGTCATTCAGGTGCGCTGGTTCGACCTCGGGCTTCCAGACCAGGTGACTCCGGAAGACAAGGAGAAAGTTGACGTCACCAGTCACGATCTTGAGCGCAATTCGAGCTGTCTGGTGGAGTACTATCGGCGGAATCTCGAGAGCATGTTCCACAACGCGTTCCTTGTCGGACACTATCCTCATGCCAGCCGGAAGAGCACAGGGGTCGAGCAGCAGCCAGAGCACCCGCACGCGGTCAATCTCCTGGCGGGCTATGTGGCTTATCAGCTCCTGCACGGCGAAGAGTTGAGCGATACGCAGGGGCTCCTCGGGCTGGTAACACCGGACGGCAGCTTGGAGCAGCATCTCCATTTTCCTTTCGGCCGCAGCCGGAGGCCGCAACCTCTCGCGCGCCACATCGAGACGACGAATGGGGAGATTGCCCTCCATCAGTCGATCCTCAATGTCCTCTCGGCAGGGCCACCGAGCGGCTGGGACGTGGTCGAGCCATATCCACCGTTCTTCTCGCAACTGGTCCAACAGAGCCAGGGCTCCTATGGAGGTCCGAATAACCGCCATACCGAGCCGGCTGCCACTTGGAACGAGCATTTCACAATGCAGAAAGAGGCATTGAGTTGGCTCGCGGCCGTGCGAGAGAACTCCTTCGACATCAAGGCGTGCCAGTTCCCGGAGGAGCTCGTTCCCCCGGCGCGGGACATCGGCAAACTCTCCGTCCATGAGCCTCACCTGTGGGGACCGCTCCATGACGTTTTCCGGACGGTTTTGCGACGTGTGCAACCGATCGAATATGGTGACGATCCAGGCTCCGTAATCCGTCGCAGTTTCTACACCGTTCGCCAGGAGCTCGAAAATTTCCTGGAAGACAAGCAGAGGCGAGCCCAATGAAGACTTGGTTGCGTGGCATTCGCTGGGAGGTCCAGCCGGGCCGGGACGTGAACCGGTTCCCTATCAGCAGCGACAAGTTCGATGAGAACGAGCTCATCCTCCCTTTCCATCTGACGGCCGAAGGTTTCCCGACGATTTGGGGGCCTGCCCATGCCTTCAACATCCGGCTCAACCACAGCCTGCTGCGTCTCGAGGACAGCGACGCAGCCTATCGGGAGCAGTGTCGCCAGGCGGCTCTCGATCTGCTGACCTTGGTGGTCGGCCAGTTTCTCGGACTGCTCAAGCCGGACGAGATCCCGCTGCCCGCGGAGGGAGAGGGAGGCTCTGCCGGCGGCTCCCGGCTTCTACGCCTCCTTGGCAATAACCTGGAGGCCGAGGCGAGGCCCATGCCCGCCCTCGTCGTGCTGCGCGACGCCAGGCTGGCGGGTGCCCCGATCGCTGCGGTCAACTATCCGGATTGTCTCTGGTTCCCTGTTCACTCCTACAGCCTCGGCCTTGTCCGTCCCCGAATTGAACAGGCCCTGGGACAGATCGACCTTGAAGGGTTGAAGCCTGCTGAGCACCTGAAAGAGGAAGAGACCGTCGCCCTCGTGAGCCAGCTTCGCGCGTATCTGAGGCAATTCATCGAGGGCGACCAGGACGGCCTCGCCTACGGGCGCGTGTTGGCCCGTTTCGAGCACGGCCTCCGGAATCTTGCCCACTCCGGGGTGGCCCCCATCCGGAGTGGCCGCGCCTTTCGCCTCTCAGGTAAACGCGTCCAAGAGATCGAGCTACGCCGCAGTGGTGATGTCTCCATGTCAGCGGAGGAGGGGTGCCCCAGGTGTGGACACGACTGGATGAATCATCGCTATGCTGAAGGCCCACGAGTTCTGCAAGGTGGTCAAGTCCCGCAGCGGAAAGTCGTTTGCCCCAAGGATGGCGTCGAGCTCATCGGGTGGGATGACCTGATGGAGCGTGGTGTTTTCTTCGATGAGCTGGAATCCGAATACGTGATTTGGTCGGATGATCCCACCGACGAAGGGCGCCAGGACCTGCAGCTTCCTCCCAATGGTGAGCGTGTCGAAGTTCGACGCGGAGCCGATGGAATGGGAGAAGCTCGATTCCGCTTCAACCAAGCGGAGATCCTCGTGAAAGGACGGGTTGTTAAGCGAAACGAGGTTCTTCTGAAGCAGGTTGTGGAGTTACCTCGGACCGCCAATGTTAAAGCCCTCCCAATCAATGGTGAAGAGGCGGTCTGTATCGACTGGAATGCTGGAGGAGTCGAAGAGGATGAGACCAGGAAAGGTTTCTGGAATGTGCGCCTACGTGGCGGCTGGCGTCCATTTTCCTGGCAGGCGGAAACCTTCCAGGAGCCGGTTCTCTCGGAGCCAGACAATGTGACACTCCTCGTCTGGCCTGGTTTCGAGGATCCGGAATGGAAAGCGGAGACAGTAGTCTACGGGATTACCAAGACCAAAGGAAAGCCGCCCAAAGTTCGCTGTTATGGTGCGGGGCCCAGGAAGAGCCGCAACCTGGGAGAGCATCGTGGTTTAGATATAGCCCGCAGCATGCTCCATCTACCCCGACGAGTCGAAGCCCTGGAGTTTCGTTCGGCACGGAACGAGCCGCTCGGCTACATCTGGCCCAAGCGGCGCCCGCTGTACCCGGGGCAGATTGCGGAGGCGATCGTCGCGCTTGATTTTGGCACCAGCAACACGGCCATCTGTTGGAAGGGCCTCCAACCGAAGCCACAAGCAGTTCCTATGGACCAGGATGCGCCCCCCTTGGAGTTACTCGCACCTGCAAGGCCTGAACAACGAGAGGAGATTGCAAAAACGCTTTGCCTCCTTCCATTCTGGCCTAAGCTTTCGGCCCCCTATTGGTGTATTCCCTCAGAGCTTCTCTTCTTTAAAGAAAGCGAGCAGTGGACCATCCCTCATGACTCCGTAGATCCAGCACAGTTGGAGAACATGGATATCCGTCGTGACTTCAAATGGGTGGATGAGGAGAAGATTCATCGCCTAACGTATCTCAGAATGGTTCTCCGGATGGCCTTTGCAAGTTTGCGAGCCCAAGGAATCCGGTCGGTCAAGCTAAGAGCTACCTATCCGTTAGCCTTCGAGTCGGGGCACCTCAGTGGTTACGACGAGGTTCTGCAGGACCTGAGAACCCAATTGGCGACCGAGACGGGTATGCAGATCGGTGTCACGGGCTACGTCAATGAGTCGATAAGCGGGCTGCAGGCGTCCGGTCAGCAGGCCGGTAACCTGCAATGCGTGATCGATTTCGGAGGCGGCACAACCGACATCGCCATTCGGATAGTAGAGCCCGGACGGGACTTCGGAGAACCGTTCATCGTCGATAGTGTTCGCCTCGCCGGCAATGACGTGATCGATAGCCTGCTTGCTGACCCTGTGCTCTTGGAGGGGATCTTGAAGCACGGCAAGGCTTCTCTCTCGAATGGGTCACAGGCAGATAACAGAAAAAAGGTCGCTCGCCAGATTGTGCTCGGCGAGTTGCGTTCCTCTGGGCAAGGAATGCCGCCTTGGTGGCGGGACTTAACCGCTGATCAACAGGGAGAAAGGCGCGATGCCGCACAACTCTTCGCGATGCGAAATCGGGCTCTGTTTGATGGTGTGTTGGCGTACGTCCTTAAGTTAATGGCAGCGGCGGAGCAGGAGATGCGACGCAATGGTTCCCTGCCTGAGGGGCAGGGCGCACAGGCCGATGTCTTCTTGCTGGGTCAAGGCTGGGGCTTATTGCGTCTCCAGTCTGGCCGAAGTGAGCACGACCCGCTGGCCTATGTGCAGAAGCGTCTGGAAGAGCTGAGGGCATCTTTGCCGTTTGCACCACCTAAAGGTGAATTCGATGTCTACGGGCCGGGCTATGAAGTACGTAACGCGCTTAAGTTGGCGACAAGCTTCGGTGCGGCGCTACTCCCCTCCGTCCGATCAGCAGCCGAGCTTGAAGGCAAGATGGGAAGGCAGACAATTTTTGGTGTAGATGTCTCCTTCTCCGACGGAGCTGCTATCGCAGCCGACGAGCTTCTCGACGATGAGAGCAAGCGGCCGACGATCAAGGGTGCAGTGAAGAAGAACGGTGCTTGGGATCAGTTCGTGAGCCCGCTCTTGGCAGCGCCAGGCATGACAGACCACGTGCGCCAACTCTTCGGATCGTCGGAGCTGGAACGGCGTAAGTACGTCGAAAGCAGGCTATCGTATCTGGTAAGCACCCACATTCGAGAACAACTCGCAAAAAGCGTCGCTCCTCGTCTTTCTCCTCTGATCCTTCTTCTTGAGCACATCTGGGTGGAGCAGCTCAAGCGGCTGGATGGAAAGCCAAGCGGATCCGGGGCGGTATGACAATTCGAATAACTAAGCGTACCTCGGATCAGTCTAAAGGTCGCGCTGCGGTAAAGAAAACGGTCTTGCAGCGAGCATGGGCGTTTTTAAAGGAGAAACTCGCTCGCGGTGAGAAGGACGAAGAGCCAACGCTGAATGATACCTTCGATCGAGCAGAGGACCGCGGTTGGAGTCGCCCGGAGCCGGGAGACCAAGACGCGCGATTGCTAAAACTTGAGGAGCGGGCGGCTAGCATAGAAAGGAGCTTGCGTAACATTGATGACCGGCTTGGGAGAGTGGAGGTTCAAGCAGACGAGTTTCGGTTAAAGGCGGATACTGAGAATTCATTTGCATCTAGAAATCAGAGGAGCACCCCTCCGCAACCTAGGCGAAGCTCTCACAGAACACCGAATGAAGACCTCGTCGCCGGGCCGCCGGATTTGCCGAGTCTTTTTGAACTGAAGGACGCTCCGCGGCAAAGCCGGCTCGCAGCCTCCTCAAGCCGGCAGCGAGGCAATCAGGGCACTGTAGAGTCCTTCGAGCGAGCACTTTGCGTGGCCTTGGGAGAGCAGAGTTCGACTGGCCTGGAAATCGACGCTCTACTGACGGATATCCAGGCCCAATTGGGAGGCGTTCAGGTCGAAGTAGTGCCCGTTGGGAGTCAAAGGCAGATCATGGTGTTGTGGCTACCTCCTTCGCGAGATGGCTTCGCTGTTGTGAGCCCAGGTGGCCTTGTTGATTCTGATGTCATGAAGTTCTTCGATGTTGCCTTTGGCCGTCGCATCTTTGGTTGCCGGCAGCCGGCCCGGATCGTCCGTGACGGTAATGAGATAGTCGTGGAACGCAAGGGCACTCTGGAGAGCTCATGATGACGCAGACTCTCCTTTGGCTGCTGATTGTTTCATCCGCTGTGCTCGTGGTCGTCGTGTGGCGCGGTGCGGCCCGTCAGGGAGAAACTCTACGCAAGTTGGACAGGCTGTCTGGGGATCTGGCACGGGCGATGGCGCGGATCGAATCGTTTGAAAAACAGGTCAATGAATATTGGCGAGGAGTCGAGATGCGGATTGGAAAAATCCATGACACATTCGAGAGTGGCCGAGCTTGCCGGATGAGCACGACGATTGTCGATGTGGACATGAAGATGGGACATCTCAACCGGAAAATGGATGACCTCACCGCTCGGTTGCCGCGCCCTGGTGAAGAAGAGGGGGAGCCGTGAATAGTCGGCGATCGAGTCTCTTCGGCATGAGCCTTCTCTTCGTTATCCTGGCGTGCGGCCGGGGAGAGAGCCTGCCCGATCACAATGCCAACGCTCCGAACGGGCGGCAGGACGTTTGGGTTGTGGCCTCCTGCGAAGGGCACGGCGCGCCCTCTCCCTCTCGTCTTGTCGGGACTTCTCCACCGCGAGACGCCCACGTCTATCTGGACGGCTCGGCTAGCATGAAGGGTTTCGCCGGACAAGGAGACCGCTTCTCCGCGATGCTGACCGGACTTCGGGGTGCACTGCTTGATATTGGTGTCGAAAGTAGCCAGTTGGCGCCCGTGGGAGAGCGGATTGAACCTTTCCAACGTTCGGGTAGCTTCGACCAGTTTGATCAGAAGCCTTTCTATTCGCGGTCCGAAACAGACCTCGGAGCGATTCTGGACAACGAATTGCGCCGGCCCGCCGGCCCATCCCTGGCCTTGGTCATCACCGATGGAGTCATGTCCCTGCAAACCAGCCAGGGAAAAACTAGATCGCTCCTCGATTGCCAGAGAGGAAGTGACGTCGAGTGCTTGGCGGTGAAGATGGGGAAGTTGATCCAAGCGGGCCGGGGGGTGTGGGTCCTGGGACTACGTTCCGCCTTCCGCGGTACTTTGTACTCAGAAAGGCTCAAGGCTGGCGGCGGTAGCCTTGGCGACGTGAATCTCACCAACCGGCCTTTTTATCTCTGGGTGATCACGGATCATCCAGCCTCCGGCCGCCGCTTGATTGAACGGCTCTTTCAGCGAATCTCTGAGCATCCAGACGGCCAACGCTCCTTTGCTCTGGAACTCGCTCCTGGGGACATTCGTTGGTGGATTTCAGTGCCGGATGAGGCGCCGGAATCAGACTCCAAACTTTTCCCGAGCGGCGCCACCCAAGGGGCGGCACGCGGAAAATTTGCACCGGCTGCAGGCAGTCTACCCTCTACCCAGGAAGCCGTCAGCCAGAACCTGGACGGAACAGCTTTCGGTCTCAAGATTCCTCTACAGGAGACTGCTCTGACCACGATTCCGAAAGAGGTCACGCCGCTCTGGGCTTATCACTCCAACTACTGCCTGCACTGGGAAGGAAAGGCTCCGCCCGGAGCCCTGCGGGTTCAGGCGAGGGAAGACGGGAGGACACTGCGTTTCGCCTTGCTGAGTCCTTCGTTTGTGGGGCTTGCAGGCCGGCACGTCACTGTCGTGGAGAGAATGGTGCGCACCGGAGATGGGCACGAGATCATACGGCGGCTCGAGTCTTGGTCTACAGACGACGATCGAAAGATTGCGGCGGGTTCCCGCACTCTGAACCTCCTTGGCTTCTTGGAGTCCCTCGTCGCACGGTTGGAACCTGCCGAGAGCTTTGAGCAGCCTCTACTGAGGATCGATTTCAAGTAGAAGGAGGCCGCCATCAACTCCTCGGATACGATTCTCACTACGATCTGTGCGGTCTTGGCTCTTCTTCTCCTGCTCGGGGGCTTCGCTTACGGCATCAAGGCCCGTCTGCGCTGGACGCGCGCTCAGGAAGAACTGCGCTCGGTGCGAAAGAGTCTCAGCCAGCTCTTCGGGGACCAGAGCCACCGCCAACTCTTTCATTCTAGCGAGGGACTACTGTCGGCCCTACTGGAGGTGGCAGAGACAGGGCCGCAGGCGCAAGCAGTTCTGGACGAGCTCATTCCGATCGTACGCGAATACCACGGTCGTGCCATGGCTAATGGAAGCGAGGCATGGGAGGAGGTTCGGGACTCTTTTCTTGAGCAGGAGCGTCATCCCATTCGCGTCGTGAAAGGAGCCGCCGGGTGGGTTGTTCTGCTAGGTCTGGCCGGCACCGTCTTGGGCTTTGGAACGGCCATGCCCGCGCTACGAAATGTCCTGACTGCCCCGAATACAGTTCCCTCCACCGCTGCCTCCTCGGGCCCGTCCGAATCCGTACCAGACCGGGCGGTCCTTGCCGGACAGAGGCTTTCAAAAGTCCTGAACAGCCTGGAAGGAGTTTTCTCCGCTACGTTCGCGGGTGTCTTCTCGGCCCTGCTGCTGTCGATCCTGGGTCTCGTGTCTCTCGAGCCCGCCTTTAACCGTTACTCTCGGGAGGTAGATCTCCTCGGGGCCCGCTGGTTCGTGCCTCTAATTCACGCGCCGGACACGCTGGTGGACGACGCCTTGCGCTCCGAGCTCAAGGTCTATTTCGAACGCGTGAGCGAAAGGCTGGAGGCTGTTCTTCATCCGCTGATCCGTAGCCTGTCTGTTGGCCTGGAGCAGATGTCGGGACTTGCTACAGACTTCTCCGGCAACATCCGGATGGGAGTTTCAACCCTGGAGACCTTCCGCGATGCGGTAGCCCGCCTGGGCGGCTCGGCCGAAGGAGCGGTGGAGCAACTCGTCAAGATCGTGGACCTCTCCGTTAACTTCGTTCGTGAGCTCGAGACTCTGCAAGAGAAAGGGGCCAAGACTCTGGCAGTTCCTGCAGAGAGGCTCGCTGGCTCCGCGGCGGCGATTGATGGGCGTATCGAGGCATTGGACGGGCGCCTTGCCTCCCTTGGAGACGCCTCCCGCGACATCGCTAAGATTGTGGCTGCATCACAGGCTGGCATCGCTTCGTTGCCCGTCTCCCTTCAGCATGGTTTAAAGCCGTTGTTCGAGATGCAGGCCAATGTTTTGCTGGAAGGCCAGGGCCAGTCCGCAAAGACTAACCGCGAGGCCCTTTCAGAGCTAACGGTGAGCACCCAACTCCTGCGGAACCTTGTCGCCTCGACACAGGGCTCGTCAGGCCGGGAGGAGTGGGTTCGCGATCTCGGCGCCGGGCTAGCGAAGCTGGACGCACGCCTTGCTGATCTGCCGGATCGGATGCAAGAAGTGCGAGCGCCTCAGAAGGCTCAGGAGGGAGGCTCTTCAGGGACCGAGGCAGAACTATTCCGTATCCTCCGCGACATTCGCGTCAGCCTTGCCGCCATGGCGCAGAGCCGGCCGAGACCGATTGTGCAGAGGGAGTCATCACCGCCACTGTCAGTTGTCAAACCGCGAGGAGAGGCCCGATCACCGTCACGCTGGCAAGTGTTCAAACTTCGGCTCTCCCGCGTCTTCGCTTGGGCAAATTCGTCTAAACGGGCACGCCCATGAGTAGAAAAGCGCATCCGCTGGAGGAAGACGGGCCGAGTTTCTGGCCAGCGGTTGCAGATGTATTTATTGGTTTTCTTGCGTTTGTCCTGATTGCGGGAATGGCGGCCTATACAGACGCAACCAGTGGAACTCAGGAGCCTCCTCCTTCGAAGCAGGACTTCCAGAAGGAGTTCGAGGAAGCCTTCTCTCGGACGAAAGGTGTTGGCATCGGGACATCCGAGAAGCCAGAGGTCAAAGACGAGGGCTTCTCGGAGTTGAATATCTATTTCCCGGCTAGTTTTCTATTTAAGCCGTGCCACGCTGATCTGGTGACTTCAGAGGATACTCATCTGGGGGATCTCAAGATCTTGTTCAAGCGCTTTGACGCTCAGATCCAGCGAGTGCAGATTACGGGGCATACTGATACAGATCGGCCGCTCAAGGGTGGCGAGTGTTACAGGCAAGGTATTCATAGCAACTGGGAACTTTCTGCGCGGCGCGCAATAACGGTTCTGGAACTCCTTGCTCCTGACGACAAAAGCGGACTCGATCCTCGCAAGATTTGGGCAACAGCGCTGGGGGAATATGACCCCGTCGAGCAGGGCGGCAGCTTAGAGGCTAAGGCGCGGAACCGTAGGATCGAGGTTCTTGTACGCTTCCGGGAATTGCGCTAGATGCTAAACAACACTGTCAGTGTGCGGCCAGTACTTACGCTCTGGGGTAGAGTCAGCAGCCTATCGCAGGATGGCGGCTTGGCGTTAGGCCTCTTCATAACTTGGCTCGTTCTATTTATCGGTTGCTCAGTGTATTACTGGGCTGTTCAGCCAGGCGCGGCTCCGTTTCTGTGCTTGACATTCATTCTGCCGCTTTTGCACTTTGGAGTTGTGGCATTGAGAGTTAAGCCGGATTCTATTTTGCGTTTGGTCTATCTACTGTCGATTGGCGTTTGTGCCGTCCTTCATTTTGCGGGCTGGGGTCTTTTCTCGTGGTCTCTGCGTGGGTCAATGAGCGGAGCTGTAGCCTCCTGTGTAAGTTACTTTTTTTTGATTGTGGCTATAGCGTTGACGGTTGAAAGCTTTGTTATAACAGCTCTTGTAATGGCAAAGAACCACAGAATGGCTAGAGAGGTTAGAGAGTACCCATTCGTGAGTGTCAATTTTTTTATGGCAGCATTCTTATACGTTGCATTTTTCTTGGCTTTATCTATTTCTTTTCATGACAGAGACGGGCGAGCTATTCACGCGCTTAATTTTGATCAACCGACCGGTGCTTCGGATGCGCCTCGCCGAGAATATCAGGGCTGTATATCCTTTAAAGAAGGGGAAGACCGAGTTGTTTTCGATTCTGGGCTCCTCGAATCGGACCGGCTGGCGCGGGCGCTCAGAGAAAGGCCATACGCACAGAAGGAGCTATTGTTGAGTCATGACAATGCTCGTGCGTTGAGTGATATGATGAGTGTTGTGGGGTCTTTTGGACACAATGCATACTTCAAGGTCATGGTCTGTGGGCACGCTAACGAGCGAGAGCTCAAGGGAGGCGCAGCATCTAAATACGATTCTAACAGGGGGCTCGGTGCTTCGAGGGCTGAATGGACGGTGACCGCCATTGAAGAAGAGTTGCGGAAGATCGACAAGGCTGACAAGGCGACATTCGAAGCGAGAAGTTGCTCGACGGGCGATCAATACCTTGCCGACGGTAATAGGTCTCTTCCGGGCGGCATGGACTCCAAGCTCTTGGCGGAAGTTGTGATCTACCGTTTTCAGGGCCATGCCTCTGAGATGGAATTAAATTTTTTCGGACGAGAGGCTAAGAGGCCAACCTTGATGGATTATGTATATTTCATGGTGTACACCATAACAACGACGGGCTATGGAGATATGGTTCCTCTAAGCCCGCAGGCCAAATTTACAGCTATTATCGCCAACCTTGCAGAGGTTTTATTCTTGGTGATATTTTTCAATGTGGTACTCGCCTCGATTCGGCCTCTCGAGAGAAACTTCGAGAAGGTTTTTATCGTAAAGATGGACCGGGGAAACTAGCGTCCCGGCAGCTTCGCGTTTCGGGCAGACGGCCCGTCGGAATCCGCGACGAACCTCTTTGCCCCTCCGACGCGCCCTATCCCCGCACCGCCCCCCCCAGAATCCCCGGCAGCTTCACAAACGACGGATCCGCCTCGAACTCCACCAGCTTCGGAGTGAGCTTGTGCGCCGTCTTGTGGCTGGCGAACCAGACCGGCTTCGGGAAGACGCGAAACGGTGCCCGCACAACAGTCTTCTGCGCCTTGTCGAACATCAAGGTGTTGTGCACCACCCCGGTACCGGATTGGATATCGGTCGCCGAGTGGCCGGGGAACGCTCCCCAGGGGGTGATCACCAGGCCGTAGCCAATGGCGGCCCAGTGGTTCACGGAGACGGTGCCGTAGCGCAGGGTGGCGATCGCTTTCTCGACAGCTTTCTTGATCTCCCGGTCGCGCAGGGCGGCGGGGTGGACGATGAGGGTGGCGTTCAGGGTTCCCCAGAGGGTTTCGTTGGCGAAGGCGACGGCTTGGTCCAGGTAGGTGGAGACGCTTGGGGCGGCGATGGGGGTCTCGGCGAAGACTCCGCAGAAGGCTTCGGTGGTGTAGCAGATGTCGTCTTGGCTTTGCGAGTCGAGGCTGTGGATGAGGGTCCAGGGGAGGCGGTCTCCGTCTCGGGTTCCGAAGTTTTCGGCTTCTGGATGCGCGGCGGCGAAGGCGGCCCAGCGGTCGGCGGCTCCGGGGTACCAGGCTCGGCGGAGAGGGGTTTTCTGGAGGAGGGTGCGCATGGCAGCCAGGAGGTCGTTGCGCTGGGGGGAGGTGGCGTGCTGGATGATCACCCTGGTGGCGTTGCAGTTGAAGCCGGCGTTGTTGACCAGCATGGTGACCAGATTCTCGGCCTGGTAGCTCAGATCAGACGAGCCCCAGGTGCCGGGTGGGCCGGGGACGACGATGACGGGGCTGACGTTGCCGAGCTCGGCGGTCACTCTCTTCGCGAGGAGCGGCTGGTTGCTTTCTTTCCGGCGGCGGCCTTCTTCTCCAGGGCCGAAGACGATGGCTTCGTAGGTGCGGTCGGAGCCGGTGATGTGGATTTCGTCCACTCCGGGGTGCTGGCAGAGGTAGGCTCCTTCTTCAGCTCCCCCGTAGCCGATCTTCAGGAAGCCTCGGGTGACCAGGGCTTTCAGGCCCTCTTCGAGGAGCGGGCCGAGGTAGACGTTGACCGGATGGGCTTTGTAGAGGACGACCTGGTCTTCCACGAAGAGCTTGTAGAGGGCGTCCATGGGGCCGATGGAGGAGACGTTGCCGGCTCCCAGGACGAGGGCGACTCCTCCCTGACGTTCTCCCCGGTAGGCCACGGCTTGGGTCGAGGGCAGCGATTCGGCGGTGATGCCGGGTTGCATCCAGACGTCGGCGGTGACTCCGGCGTAGAAGATGCGGTCCCAGATGTCGTAGGGGAAGACTCTCGCGGTGACCTGGCCGTCGGGTCTCGTGCGCACGGAGCCGGGGATGCGCGGCCGGCCGAATCGTGCGACGTCTTCCAGGGCGAGGCGGAGGAGGCGCAGGTTGCGCACGACGAAGTAGGGGCCGACGAGGACCTCTTCGGCGTGGCCGGCCACCGGGTCGAGCCCTTCGGCTTCGATACAGGCGGCGGCCCAGCGGCCGGAGATGGCGAGGAAGCTCCGCGTGAGCTCCTTCAACAGCTCGATGCGGTCCGGGATCGAGGTGCCGGCCCAGGCGCTCTTGCGCTCCTGGAGGGCGGCGACGGCGGCGTCCAAGGAAGCGTGGGAGGTGGCGGCGGCGGTCATGCGCCGACCCTATACGAACAGCGGCACGACCTCAAATTTCTCGACGTCCACCAATCCCGCATCGGTGAGCTTGAGCGAGGGGATCACTTCCAGAGCGAGGAAGCTCATGGCCATGAAGGGATCGCGCAGGCGGGCGCCCAGGCTGTGGGCGGCGGCGAGGAGCGCTTGCATGCGGTCGCGGACTTCTTCGATCGGCCGGTCGGACATGAGGCCGGCGATGGGGAGCGGCAGGAGGGCGAGGACGTCGTTCCCCCGTGCCACGGCGAGGCCACCATGTGCTTCGGCAACCGCCCGAGCAGCAGCGCGCATGGAGGCATCGTCGGCGCCAATGACGACCAGGTTGTGATGATCGTGGGCGACGGTGCTCGCGATCGCTCCGGCTCGCAGGCCGATTCCCCTGACGAAGCCGCGGCCGGTGCGGCCGGTGCCGCGGTGGCGCTCGACGACGGCCATCTTCAAGAGGTCGCGGTCCGGATCGGCGACGGCTTGGCCTTCCCGCACAGTTGCGTCGAGCTCCAGGTGTTCGGTGAGGAGCTGATCAGGAATCGCTCCGATGACACGGATGCGAGAGCCGTTGGCGGGGATCGAGAAGTCGAGGCGTTCGAGGTCGAGGTGCACGGTGGGTGGCAGGGGAGCAGGTGCCCGATGGGGACGATCGATCACCAGCTTGCCGTCCCGCGCCACTTCCATACCGCCGCGGAAGACGATCTCCGCCCGTGGTGCCTTGAGATCCGGGAAGACCACGAGGTCGGCTCTCCGTCCGGGAGCGATGGCACCGCGGTCGTGCAGGCCGTAGTGCTCGGCGGTGTTGAGGGTTCCCAGACGGATGGCGATGATCGGATCGATCCCCTCGGCGATGGCGATGCGGATGAGATGATCGATCGATCCTTCTTCCAAAAGATCGGCCGGCTGGCGGTCGTCGGTGCACAGGCAGAGATGGCGCTCGGTGACGGCCGAGACCAGCGGCAGGAGCGTTCGCAGGTTGCGCGCGTTGGTCGCTTCGCGGAGGAAGACGGTGAGGCCGGCGCGCAGCTTGGCCCGCGCTTCTTCGACGGTGGTCGCCTCGTGATCGTTGCGGATGCCGGACGCGGCATAGGCGTGGAGTGCTCGGCCGGTGAGGCCGGGGCAGTGGCCGTCCAGCGGCCGGCCGCGGAAGGCGTCGAGCTTGGCGAGGACTCCGGAATCGGCGGCGATGACGCCGGGGAAGTTCATCACTTCGGCGAGACCCAGGACGCGCGGCTCGGTGAGGAGGGCGGCGAGGTCGTCCGCTTCCAGCCGCGCTCCGGAGGTTTCGAGGTCAGTCGCCGGCACGCAGGAGGGCGCGTTGACCCAGATGTCGAGCAGAGCGTCGTCGGCGTCGCGCAGCATGAAGCGGATTCCCTGGAGACCGAGGACGTTGCCGATCTCGTGCGGATCGGTGACGACGGTGGTCACGCCGTGCGGCACCACGGCGCGGGAGAATTCGGCCGGCGGCACCATGGAGCTTTCGATGTGGACATGGGCGTCGAGGAAGCCCGGCGCGACGAAGCGGCCGTCGAGGTCGAGGGTACGGTGCGCCGCGCGCCCGGAGGCGCCCGGCTCGTCCCAACCGGCGATGACGCCGTCCGCGATCGCGATGTCCGCGGGGAGGATCTCGCCGGACATCACGTTGATCAGACGCGTGTTGCGCAGGATCAGGTCGGCCGGACTGTCTCCCCGAGCGGCGGCGAGGATTGTTTGCAGTTTTTGCATAGGCCAAATCACACGGCGATTGGGGCCTGCTTCGCGGATCGGGAACGCAAAGACGCCGCGAGCCATAGGCAGAGAAGGATGGACGGCAGGCCGGCGGCGCCCGCTCCGGCGAAGAAGAGGCCGTACGACTCCATCAGGGTATACCCATGGGCGTGCAGGCTGTCGACGACCCAGCCGGAGTAGCCTTTCAGGAATTTGCCGACCAGCGCGTAAGTGGAGCTGAGCAGGGCGTACTGCGCCGCCGTGTAGCCAAGGCTGGTCAGGCTCGACAGGTAGGTCACCAGCGCCACGCCGGCGACGCTGACTCCGAAGTTGTCACAGAACATCACGACACCGAACAGCCTGGGATCTCCGCCATAGACGGCGAGGAGAGAGAAGCTGGCGATGCCGGCGCCTTGCAGGAGGCCGCCGAGGATCAGACCCTTCATGTGGCCGACGCGGGCGACCAGCAATCCGCCGGCCGCGATGCCGAGGAAGGAGGCGACAAGGCCCACCGTACCACGCACGGCGCCCACCGTGTCTTTCGAGATTCCGAGATCGTGGTAGAAGGGGGTGGCCATCGGTCCCATGACGAACTCAGGGATCCGGTAGAGGCTGATGAACACCAGCATCAGCAGCCCCAGCCAGCCCCAGGTCTTGAAGAAGGCGAGGAACGGGCCGGCCACCGCGTCGAAAAACCCCCTGGGCGTCCACAGCGGTGCCTCGGCCGACTTCTCGTGCAGGATCGCTTCCGCGCGTTCCGGCTCCACCGCCTTCAAAGTCGCGATCAGGCCCACCGCCATCAACGCCGCCATCAAGCCGTAGGAGATCCGCCAGCCCAGGTGGTTGGCGGCGAACAGGATCAGGGCGTCGCTGGTGATGACGGCGATGCGGTAGCCGAGCTGATAGGCGCTGGTGAGAAGGCTGAGCTCCTCGTCCGTCGCGGCGGCTTCGATCCGCCAGGCATCCACCACAATGTCCTGGGTCGACGACGCGAAGGCCACGGCGAGCGCCGCGACGCCGAGCATCACCAAGCCGTTCTTCGGTCCGGTCAAGGCCATGGCCAGCAGGCCCGCGGCGACCACGAGTTGCGCCGCCAGCATCCAGCCGCGCCGCCGGCCGAGCAGCCTGCCGGCCAGGGGCACGTCCGTCCGGTCGGTCAGGGGCGACCACAGGAACTTGAGGGAGTAGGCGAGACCGACCCACGACAGGAAGCCGATCGTCTTGAGCGTCACCCCCTCGTCGCGCAGCCAGTAGCCCAGGGTGCCCGCCGTGAGCAGGAACGGCAGGCCCGACGAGAAGCCCAGCGCCAGCATGACGGCGACCTTGGGCTTCCGGAAGGACCGGAGGACATCGCCCATGCCGGGCTTGCGCGGCTTTGCGGCGTCGTTTGTCGTCTGGCCCGTTGTTTCTTGATTCAACGAAATCTCCCGTGGGCATGTCGCCGCATGTCTCTGGACCTTCAGGGTGCTGGGAGCTTAGCGCAAAGCCCATGCTATCGTCGCTGCGGAGGGGCGAGACGCATGCTGCGGCGCATTCTCGACAAACGGCAGGAGGAGATGCTGGCGGAGAACCGCCGGTTGTTGGGGGAGCTGCGCAAGGCGCTCGCGCGGTTCGACGCGTCGGCGGAGGACCAGGAGACCCTGGAGCGGTCGGCGCGCCAGCTCGACGAGCTGTTCCTGCTCGTCATCGCCGGTGAGTTCAACGCCGGCAAGAGCGCCTTCATCAACGCGCTCCTCGGCGGAAAGTTCCTGGAAGAGGGGGTCACTCCCACCACCACGCGCATCCATCTCATCCGCCACGGCGACGAGCTGCAGCGCGAGACGCTGGAGGCGGCGCTCGACCGGATCAGCATACCGTCGGAGATCTTGCACGACATCAACATCGTCGACACGCCGGGCACCAACGCCATCCATCGCGAGCACGAGGCGATCACCCGCGAGTTCGTGCCGCGGTCGGACATGGTGCTCTTCGTCACCTCGGCCGACCGCCCGTTCACCGAGAGCGAGCGCGCCTTCCTCCAGGGCATCCGCGACTGGGGGAAGAAGATCGTCATCGTCCTCAACAAGATCGACATCTTGGAGACGCCGGAGGATCTGGAGCGCGTCCTGTCGTTCGTCTCGGAGAACGCGAAGACGCTCCTCGGCGAGACTCCGGACATCTTTCCGGTGGCGGCCCGCCTCGCCCTGCGCGGCAAGACCGGCAACGATCCCGAGCTGCTCGCCAGGAGCCGCTTCGAGGCGCTGGAGCGCTACATCGTCTCGACCCTCGACGCGCAGGAGCGGGTGCGCCTCAAGCTGCTCAATCCGCTCGGCGTGGCGGAGCATCTGGCGGATCAGTATCTGGCGATCACCGATCAGCGGCTCGAGCTGCTCAAGGAAGACTTCACGACGATGGAGGACATCGAGCGTCAGCTCGCCCTCTATAAAGAGGACATGCAGCGCGAGTTCCGCTTCCGCCTCTCCGACGTGGACAACGTCCTCCAGGAGTTCGAGAAGCGCGGCATGGCTTTCTTCGACGAGACGATGCGCCTCGCCCGCTTCCTCGATCTGATCAACAAGACGAAGATGAAGGCGGACTTCCAGCGCCAGGTGGTGGCCGACGCGCCGCAGCTCATCGAGCGCCGGGTCACCGAGGTGATCGACTGGCTGGTGGGCGCCGATCTGCGGCAGTGGCAGGCGGTGATGGACCACCTCCAGAAACGGAAGACCGAGCACGCGGACCGCATCGTCGGCCAGGTGGGTGGCAGCTTCGACTTCAACCGCAGCCGCCTGCTCGACAGCGTCGGGCGGGCGGCGCAGCGCTCGGTCGAAACGTATGACAGAGAGGCGGAGGCGAGCCGGATCGCGGAGTCGGTCCAGGTGGCGGTGGCCGGCACCGCCCTGGTCGAGATCGGCGCGATCGGTCTCGGCGCCGTCCTCACCCACATCGCGGTGACCGCCGCCGCCGACTTCACCGGCATCCTGGCCGCCGGCACCATCGCCGTCCTCGGCTTCTTCATCATCCCCAACCGCCGTCACGACGCGAAGAAGGAGCTGCGGGAGAAGATCGAAGCCCTGCGGCGCCATCTCATGACCTCGCTGACCGGCCAGTTCGACCGCGAGATCGAGGCCAGCCTGCGGCGGATCGACGAAGCGACCGGTCCCTACACCCGCTTCGTCCGCGCCGAACGCGACCGCCTCACCGAAGTGCACGGCGAGCTGAAAGCGGTGGACGAGGCGCTGGTCCGCCTGCGCGGGCGGGTGGAGGCGTTGTAACATCCCCGCCCATGAGCCAGACCCAGACCATCCCGACGATCGACCTGACCGACTACACCGCTGGAGGCTCGCTGTCGCATTCCCGTCTTGTGCAGACCTTGGGTGAGGGGCTGGTGGAGTTTGGCTTCCTTAACGTGGAGGGGCACGGCGTCGACTCCGGCCTCGTGCGTTCCACCTATGAGCTCTGGCGGCGCTTCTTCGCGCTGCCGGAAGAGACGAAGCGGAAGTACGCCGGGGTCGCCGGCGGCACGGTCGCCTACACGCCCTTCCGCGTCGAGCACGCCAAGGACAGCCCGGAGCCCGATCTCAAGGAGTTCTGGCACGTCGGGCAGGAGCCGCCGCCGGGGCATCCGCTCGCGAGCGCGTATCCGGTGAACGTCTGGCCGCTGGAGATCTCCGAGCTGCCACCGATCACCGCCGGCGCTTTCCTCGACCAGCGCTTGCGGGAGATCGGGGTCAAGGCATGACGATGAGCGAGCCGGAGAGCGTGTCACGCCGGGTTCTCGTCGTCGACGACAACCAGGATTCCGCCGAGACGATCGCGATGCTGGTCGAGTTGTGGGGGCACCAGGCCCGCATCGTCCACAACGGCCCGGCCGCCTTGGCGGAAGCTCCGGGCTGGCGTCCGGAGGTGGTCCTGCTCGATATCGGTCTCCCCGGAATCGACGGCTACGAAGTCGCCCGGCGCCTACGGCAGGAGCCGGCGATGGCGGGTGCTCTGCTGGTCGCCATGACCGGCTACGGCCAGGACCGCGACCGCCGCATGTCGAGCGAGGCCGGCTTCGATCATCACCTGGTCAAACCGGTCGATCCGGCCGTGCTCCAGAAGCTGCTGGCGTCGGCTGCATCGTCCGGTACCGGGTAGGCCGGATCTCAGGGGCCTGGCGGAGGAGGCTCCACGTGAACATCCAATCGCGGTCTTTGCGGCTTCGATCCGGGGCCCGCCGGCAGCAATCTCCAGACGAAAGCGTCGGTCTTGGCGAAGCCTTTGACCCGCCCGGAGCCTACCTCGCGCAGCTCTTTGGTCTCGCCTTTGAACCAGCCGACGACGGTGGTGATGCCTTGCGGGCTGGCGGCGATGGCCAGGGCGTGGAGGCCGCCGGTGGCTTCGAGGCCGAGGCTCCAGGTGCGCTGGCCGCTCTCGGAGTGCTCGTCCACCCAGGAGAGACTCTCGCCGCGGCGGTCGAGGTAGCCGGTGGTGTAGACCGAGCCGAAGCGGTCGGCGGCGACGCCGAGGCCGAGGTCGAATCCCGTCTCGCCGAACTGCTGGGACCACAGCATGCGTCCGAAGCCGTCGAGGCTGACCAGGAAGGCGTCGGTCTTGCCGTGGCTGGCGTAGGAGAGCACGCCGGGGCCGGGATCGACGTCCGCCGTGTGCCAGAACTCACCGATGACGGCGACGCCTCCCGCATTGGTGGCTGCCATGCCTTCGCAGGAGTCCTCGCCTTCGCCGCCGATCTGGCCGGACCACAGCATGCGCCCGGTCGAGTCGAGACGGAGGATGAAGACGTCCGACCGGCCGGCGCTCGTCATGTCGAGGCCGCCGCCTTCGGGGCCGATGCTCGGTGCCGTCTCGAAGTTGCCGCAGACCCAGACTTCGCCGTTGCGTCCCGCGGCGACGGCGCGCCCCTCGTCGTCCTTCGGTCCGCCGATCCGTTTCGTCCACAGAAGATGGCCGTCGAGATCAAACTTGGCGAGAAACGCGTCGCGGCCTCCTGCGCTGGGCAGACCCTCCATCGTCCCCTTGAACGTGCCGGTGACCCAGACGGCGTCGGCGGAGACGGCAACGCGGACTCCTGCATCGTCTTGCGGTCCGCCCAGGCGGCGCGCCCAGACCAGCTCGCCCTTTGCGTTCAGGCGGAGGAGGAAGGCGTCGGTGCCGCCGGCGCTGGTCAGCTCGGTGCGGCCGGGACCGGGGTCGAAGTCGGCCGTGCCGGAGAAGGAGCCGGTGACGAAGACGTCGCCGCCGCTGAGGCCGCCAGACGGGGCGAACGCGATCCCCCGTCCTTCGTCCGTCCCTGGACCTCCCACCGCCACCGCCCACAGCACCTTGGCGTCGGCGTCGAGCGCGGTGACGAAGACGTCGCTGCCGCCGGCGCTCGCCAGATGGACGTCGCCGAACGTCGACGGCCCGTCGAAAGTGCCGACGACGAACGAATGCCCCTCGTCGTCCGCCGCGACCCCGGTCGCGGATTCTTTTCCCGGACCCCCGAGAGGTTTCGGCCAGGGGGAAGGCGCTCCGGCGAGATCAGGAGCGAGAAGAAGGCCCAGGAGGGCCACCCTGAGGAAGGCGCTCGGAAGTCGCATGTTTAGAGGATATCCCAAGAGGAAAGGACCTCACCAGGCTGAACCCGCACGTCAGCTCAGCTAGACTCTGCGCCACTGTGGCGGATTCCAAGACCAGTGCCCTCCTCGTGGCCCATCCCGGGCATGAGCTGCGGGTTCACGGCTGGCTCGAACGGGAGCGTCCGCTAGTCTTGGTGCTCACCGACGGCTCCGGCCACGTCGGCGTCTCGCGGCTGCCCTCGACCTGCGAAGTCCTCCGCCGCGCCGGTGCCCGCCCGGGACCGGTGCTCGGCCGGTTCAGCGACCGCGCGCTCTATGAGGTGATTCTGGGCGGACGGATCAGCGTCCTCACCGCTCTTGCCGAGGAGATCGCGGAGGCGCTGGCGGAGGAGACGGTGGACCGGGTCGTCTGTGATGCGATCGAAGGATTCAACCCGTCGCACGATCTCTGTTGTCTGGTCGCCGCCACCGCGATGGCGATCACCGCTCGGCGCACAAGGCGTTCTCCGATCCTCTACGATTTTCTCCTCGAAGGACGGCCTGACGGCGCCGTCCGTGCGGGAGATCTCCGACTGGAGCTCGATGCGGCGGAGCTGGAGCGCAAGCTCGTCGCCGCCCGGGAGTATCCCGAGATGGCCGGCGAGGTCGAGCGGGCCTTCCAGCGCCACGGAGTGGAGCCGTTCCGCGTCGAGTGTCTGCGCCGGGTGGACCCGAAAGTGGTTGTCGAGGATCTGGTGACCGATCCGCCGTTCTATGAGATCCACGGTGAACGGCAGGTGGCCGCCGGCTACTACCCGACGGTGTTGCGTTTCCGTGAGCACTTCCTGCCGGTGGCTCATGCCTTGCGGGAGCTGGGGCGCCGATGAGCCGGCCGCTCCGCATCCTGCTGACCAACATCACGCTGGCCACACGGACGGGGACGGAGCTGTGGATCAAGGAGGCCGCCCTCGGCCTGCTGCGCCGCGGTCATGCGCCCATGATCTACACCCCGGATCCGGGGGTGGTCGCCGAGGAGATTCGCAACGCGACGGTGCCGGTGGTCGACGATCTGTCCCGCCTCGGCGTCCGTCCAGACGTGATCCACGGCCATCATCACCAGCCGACCCTGGCGGCGTTGCTCCAGTTTCCCGGCGTGCCGGCGCTCTTTGTGAGCCACGACTGGATCTCCTGGAACGACCAGCCGCCACGTTTCCCGCGCATCCTTCGCTATGTGGCGGTGGATGCCACGAACCGCGACCGCCTGGTGGTGGAGAACGCCATTCCGGAGGACAAGGTATGCGTTCTGCTCAACTGGGTCGACCTCGAACGCTTCCGGCCGCGCGGTCCCTTGCCGGAGCGCCCGCGGCGGGCCCTGGTGTTCAGCAACGGCGCGCGGAGCGTGACGACTCTGCCCGCCATCCAGGAAGCCTGCCGGCGCGCCGGCCTGGAGCTCGGCGTGGTCGGGGAGGGGGCCGGACGGCTTCTGGAGCGGCCGGAAGAGGTGCTGGGAGAGTATGACCTGGTCTTCGCCAAGGCGAGGGCGGCGCTCGAAGCCCTGGCGGTGGGCACGGCGGTGGTGCTCTGCGATGTCCGCGGCCTGGGCCCACTGGTGACCCGCGCCGATCTCGACGCTCTGCGCCGCCTCAACCTCGGCGCCCGCACCCTGCGCGATCCCGTCACGCCGGAAGGACTGCTGAGGGAGATCCGGCGCTATGACGCGCGCGACGCGGCCGAGGTATCGCGCCGAGTCCGCGAAACGGCGGGCATGGAGCCCGCGCTCGATCAGCTCTTGGATCTGTATGGCGAGGTGATCGCCGAGGGAGAACGGCTGGCGCCGTGGGACCCGGTCGAGGAGGCGCGGGCCGCCGCAGCGTACCTGAGCCGCTGGACGACCGGTGCCCAGCGCGAGCTACGGGCTTTGCGCGCCGACCGCGACCGGCTGCAAAGTGAACAGAATGACCAGGTCCGGTTGCGGGAGGATCTTGACCGGTTACAGAAGGATCTTTCCTTTCTCTTCGGCAGCGCCACCTGGCGCCTGCGAGAGAAGCTGTTGCGCCTGCCCGGAGTGCGGAGCCTTTATCGAGGAATCCGTGCAATCGTTCGGCCCTGATGGCTGGCCGGTCATCCCGCATCTCTCCTATAGTTGCACTCCCACCTCGCCGTTCAAGTGCCACGAGCGGCGGAGTCGGTCCTGCACCTCGCGAAATACCGCAGCCGCGGCCGTCTTCTGGCGGAGGTGCTTCTCCAGCATGAGCATCACGGCGAGACTGTCTTTGTGCAGGCCCCAAGCGTTGAGCACGGGCGTGATCTCCTGCACGAGATAGAGTCCCTCGCCCACGCGGTCCTGTCGGACCAGCAGCTCGATGAGGTCAATGGTCGTGAGAACGGCCTCGAAGCGGAACCCGCGGTCCAGGTATTGCTCGTGGACCGCACGTAAGCGCTGCTCGGCCTCCGCCTCGCGTCCCTGACTCGCCCGGATTCGTGCCAGGAGCCACTCAAAGCTCAACTGAGTATTTTCGTCAGACTGTGCGATGAGATACTGGTACGTAGAGACGATTCCCTCTGCTTCGTCGGTGTCACCCAGCTCGTTCTGGCAATAGGCCATCGAATAGTGGGCGGACAGCTCGGCCCGCTCGTCTTCGCCCATCTTCAGGCGGGTCAGTCCCTCTTCGGCGATGTCGAACGCCCGCTTGGGTTCGAGGTGGCGAAGGATCAGAGCCTGATGCAGCAGAACCTTGCCGGCTGAGTGATCGTCCCCGACTCGGGTGAAGAGCGCCTCCGCGCGGTTCAGGCGCCGCACGGCCTCTTCGAATTGTCCGAGCTCGCCCAGGAGGCTGGCTTGTTGGACGATAAACCCCGCCTCGGTTGCCGCCGCGCCGGTTCCGTAGGTCAAAAACGCCTGAGCCTGGTCGAGAGCAGCCTGTGACCCCACGAAGTCTGCCGCCGCTCTCCGGGCGTGAGCAAGGGTCATGAACGCCTCCGCTCGCCAGTCGAAACGTAGAGGCTTGGCCGCCACCTGTGGCTCGATTCGATCCGCCAAAGCAACAAGGAGCTCGGCGACGGCGACAGCTTCCTGTGGGCGTCGGACCGCTGCGCGGCGCTCGGCGGCGAGGACAGCCCTGAACATCGCGTGTGTGTGGTACTTCCGATCGGTCTTGATCCGCTCCAGGCGCCTCTCTTGCGGCAGCCGCTCGATCTCGGACCAGAGCATCTCGCCGATCACGAGGTCAAGCTCGGAGGTTATCTCCGCCAGCAAGCCGAAGAGCGCGGCCGCTTGCGCGCTGTCTAGATGGTAAGGCATAGAACCGGTCTCCTCCTCTGGAGAAGAAAGTGTAGTCCTGACGCGATACCGCATGCAAACAGGGAGCCGGAGGTTGCCCCCCGGCGTAAAGAACTACAGCTCTCCGGCTACACGGTTCCGGCGCCTATCACCCGCCAGGACAGCCCCAGGGATCGACTCCCCCTCGACAGTCTGTTGTGATTGTGCCTGGAGGAGACGACGTAGGAGTACCGAAGAGGGCTACGAGTAGTTTCCACAGCAACATGCGTCCACCTTTCTGGGGGTGCTGGACGGCGGCCTCCGATGACCGCGAACTTTTCCCCAAGACCAGAGTGGACCTTACGCCCGAAGCGCGGACTTCCAAACCGACCCGCCCGAACACCGGCCACGCCTCGCTCCCCGTCGTCTGCGGCTCGCTCCCTGGAGTCTGCGGCTCGCTCCCCGTGGACTGCGGCTCGCTCCCTGGAGTCTGCGGCTCGTTCCCTGGAGTCTGCGGCTCGTTCCCCGTAGTCTGCGCTTCGCTCCCTGTAGTCTGCGCCTCGATCCCTGTAGTCTGCGCCTCGATCCCCGGAGTCTGTGTCTCGCTCCCCCAAGCCAGCTCAGCAAAACCGGTCTTTACCCAGCGTGTCATCCGATGAGCTTGTACCACAGCCGGTGCACCGTCACGATGTGCTTCGGCTCCGCCGGATTGTCTTCGATCTTCTCTCGCCTCTAATACCCGCAACGACCTCCGGCGTCTCTATCCTTAGAACCGGCGGCGGCTGCGACGATCGGCCTTCACGATCGCAGCCGGCCGAGACGGTTCATCAGACAGGAGAGAACGATATGAGCCTTCAGAAAAATGCGTCGGCGCGTCGGCGATTGCAAATGAAAGGTCTGCTGCTCACGGTAACCCTTTTGGCGGCGGGGAGCCGGGGAGCCCAGGCGGACACGCAACGAGCGGTCCTCACCCCACCCGACGCGCTGGCCGGCACGGCCGCGATCGTCGAAGGGAACGTCAAGGGATTTACCTATACTTTCGACCCGGCGGCGGGACCGCGTACAATCGCCACGCTTTCCGACGTCACCACGGACTTCGGGAGCTATCGCGACACCACCCTGCAAGTGGCGACGCTCGGCGGACCGATCAATGAGAAGCAGGGGCTCTTCATTCCCGAGCTGCCCCGGCTGACCGACGACACGCGCTATCTCATCTTCCTGAACAACATCACGTGGTTCTTCAGCCCGGTGGTGGAGAACTACGTTTTCCGCATCGAGCTCAACGCGAACGGGACGGAGGTCCTCATCGCTCCGACCGGCCATGCGGTGGTGGGTCTGAGCTCGGCCGGGCTGGTGTTTACGCCCGATCCCGTAGTGGACACGCATGTCGATTTCCTCACCCCGACCGCCAAGCTCCCGCTGATCGGCACAACCTCCAACGAGCTCGCCACCGCCATGCCGAAAACCACTTTCCTGGCCATCGTACAGCGTCTTCTGGCGACCACGCCGCTCCAGGGTGAATTCTCCCCCGTTCCGGACAGCACCCGCGTCTGGAACGTCATCGGCACCGTCCAGGAACCGCTACGCAGCGCCAGCCATTGAATCTCAAACACTGAGCTTGAAAAGGAAGATCGATCATGAACAGAAAGAATCTTTTCACCGCGGCCGCTCTGCTGACCGGCCTCTTCGTCTCCTCCTACGCTCACGCCTTCGTCTTCTGGACGTGCAACGGCAACAAGATCGTGTGGAGCGATCCTTTCACCATGGTGCCGAATACCTTCAGCGTGCCTCCCGGGGGGCAGAGGGACGCCTCGGTCAACAACGCGATCAATAGCTGGGTAGGCGTGATCGGGATGATGGACATGGTGTCGAAGTCCTCGACGGTCACCATCGGAAACACCGTCACGACCGGCGACGGCCAGAACGACGTCGCCGTCGCTCCCCGGGCCAACATCGGCGGCAACAACGGCCTCACCCTGATGATCCACAGCCTCTGCTTCCTCAGCAGCAGTTGGGGCGAGGCGGACGTCTTCGCGGCGAGCGATCTCAACTTCGGGCCGGTCAAGCAGGACACGCTCGTCTCGAATTCCGGGCGTTCCACCTTCATGCACGAGTTCGGCCACGCGCACGGTCTCGATCACGACCAGAAGTTCAACAACATGCGCGTGCCGCAGCCGCGGCCGGTGGTTGGTGGGCCGAACGAGACCGTCGACGTGCTGCCCGACGACGCGGCCGGCGGCCGTTTCCTCTATCCGAGCGGGAACCCCGAGGTCAACCTGTTCGCCTCGGCGCAACGCTTGAACGGCGCGACGGACACGATCCTCATGAACCATACCGGCTCGATCACCTCGTGCTCCGGGGGCGGCGGCACCGTCACGCTCAACTCCACCGTCGGCAACAACGGCACCGTCAACGTGACGCAGACCGAGCGCTGGTGGGTGAGCACCGACCCCAACGCCTTCAGCGGCGGGTTCCTGATCTTCCAGTGGAACAACAGCACGTTCAACGCCAACACCGTGCTCACGCGGCAGGTGACGTTCAAGATGCCCGCCCTGCCCGTCGGCACCTACTTCCTCTTCCACGGCGTCGACGTCTTCCACCAAGTCTCCGAGTCCCGCGAAGACGACAACAACGTCCGCGAGGGGCTCATCATCAACGTGATCAACTGCTGAGCCTCGTCAGGTCGCCGCGTCGCCGCGGGCAAACGCAGCAGCATGGGTTTCCATGCCGCTGCGTTTGTTTTTGGGGCGAGGGGGACGCGGCGTCATCCGATGAGCTTATAGCCCAGCCGGTGCACCGTCACGACGTGCTTCGGGTCTGCCGGATTGTCCTCGATCTTTTTGCGCAGCTTGGCGATGTGCATGTCGACCGTGCGGGTGTAGAGGACGGCGTTGTAGTCCCAGACCTCGTCGAGAAGCGTTTCGCGGGAGATCACTTCGCCGCGGTGCTGGAGGAAGTAGGCGAGGAGCTTGAGCTCGCGGGGGGAGAGATCGATCGGCCGGCTGCCCTTCCACGCTTCGCAGGAGCGGAAGTCGACGGTGACGTCGCCGAAGCGGAAGACGGTGTCGGCCGGAGCGGTGCTTGCGCTCCGGGCGGACGTGCAGCGGCGGAGCACCGCTTCGACGCGCGCCATCAGCTCCATGAATCCGAAGGGTTTCGTGACGTAGTCGTCCGCTCCCTGCTTCAGGCCCAGGACCTTGTCGATCTCCTGACCGCGGGCGGTGAGCATGATGATCGGCACGCCGCTGCCGTCGGTGCGCAGCTTGCGGCAGACGTCGAGCCCGGTCATCTTGGGCAGCATCACGTCGAGCAGGATCAGGTCGGGTCCGGCGGTGGTCGCGAGATGGAGACCGGCCTCGCCGTCCTTCGCGACGGTCACCGCGTAGCCTTCATAGGTGAAGCCGTCGCGCAGGGCGACGGACATGGCTTCGTCGTCTTCGACGATCAGGACTTTGCGCATGATTTTTCCCGAATGACTTTCTAAGCCTCGGAGGGCCGTGCCGTCGGCAAGGTTTCGGGGACAGTGGCGGCAATGGCGACCGGCAGCAGGATGGAGAAGGTGCTGCCTTCGCCGGGACGGCTCTCGACGGTCACTCGGCCGCGGTGCGCCTGCACGATGTGCTGCACGATGGAGAGCCCCAGGCCGCTCCCCTTGACGTCGTGCACCAGACCTTTGCTCACGCGGTGGAAGCGCTCGAAGATCTTCGACTGCTCGTCTTTCGGAATCCCGATGCCGTGGTCGCGCACCCAGATGGCGATCCAGCCTCCGTCGTGGCGCACACCGACTTCGATCTCAGTGTTCCCGTTCGAGTACTTGACCGCGTTGTCGAGCAGGTTGCTCAGCGACTGGGCGATGGCGCCGCGGTCAAGGCGGACCGGCGGCAGCGGGCTCGCCGGTGCTTCGAAGGCGATGCGGAAGCCGCTCTGCCGCAGGCGGACGTCGAACGTCTTGAGCGTCTCGCCCACCACCTCTTCGACGTCCACGGTCTCGAAGCTGTAGCTCTTGCGCCCCGACTCGATGCTCGCGAAATCGAGGATGTTGTTGACGAGTTGGGTGAGACGCCGGCTCTCGGTCTCGATGTAGTCGCCATACTCGCGCGCCTTGTCCGGGCTGTCCACCCGGCCGAGGCGGAGGAACTCGCCGAACACGCGGATCGAGGCGAGCGGTGTGCGCAACTCGTGCGAGACGTTGGAGACGAAGTCGCTCTTCATCTGCGACAGCTTCATCTGCCGAGCCGCGGTCTGGAACGCCAGCGCGAGGCCGCCGAGGAGCGCCGCCGCGAGAGCCAGAGAGAGGAGAAAATTGATCATGAAGCTCCGCCGCGCCACCTCGGCCGGCGTCACCGAGCCGCTTGCCAGGCCGATCTTCCAATCCGTGAACACGAACGGGAACGCCTTCGTGATCTCGCTCGTCCCCTGCCGCGCCGCCGGCTCGCTGCGATAGACCAGGCGTCCATGCCCGTTCCACACCGAGACGATGGGGCACTGGCCGGCCTCGCCGGAGAAAAACTGCAGCATCGACTTCTCGACCGCGCGCGGCAACAGGCGGTGCTCGAAATAATCGGTATCGAGAATCATCCCGGCGAGCCCTACGATGTGCGAGGCGTCGTCGGTGATCGGATTGATCATCAGGTGGTAGCGCGGATCCTTCTCATCGACGGCCAGCGCGACGTGATCCAGCGTCTCGTTCTTGTGCGCCAGCATGCGCCAGGGAGCGGTGGCCACCCAGACCGCGCGCACCTCGGGCGACCACGAGGGCGGCGCGAACGACGAGCAGGTGGGCTGGAAGAAGAGCACCTCGCCGTCGGGATCGCGGGCGAAGCTGACCACGAACAGCCGCTTCACCCCGTCCTCGACGCCCTTCTTCTTGAACCAGAGCGCCGCCTTGTCGAGATGGCCCTGGGTGAACACCGCCGGCGGCAGGTTGAGCACGCGCCCCGCGTCGTTGCGGTAGGAGAACGCCACCTCGTTGGAGACCCCTTCGAGAAAATTCACCAGCGCCGCCCGGTGCACGATGCCCGCCGTGCTGTCGAGCTGGCGCAGCCAGCGGTATTGCAAAACGAGGAGGACCGCCAACGGCACGAGAACGGCGACGAAGCCGACCCAGAGAGTCTGGCGGCGGAGGGGGCTGCGCAGCTTCACAGGCTAACTGTACCGCAGGCCCGGCGCACCCGGATCGCTGTTTACAAGTCGGTTACAGCGTTTGCGACGTTTTACCCCGCGGTGGGGAGTTTTACAGCGGCGATCCCTACTCTGGAGCCTGGGAGGACGGCAGGCCCGCCGCGCTCCCAGCCCTCGAAGGAGGCCCAGCATGAAAAAGACGGTCACTCTCCTCGCCCTCGCCCTGACGCTCGCTCTCTCCGCCGCCGTGTGGGCCGGCGGGGAGCAGTGCGACCATGCCGCGCACAACGCCAAAACGGCCGCCGCCGCCCATGGCTGGCTCGGCATCGAGACCGACAAGGCCCACACCGTCGTCGCGGTCGCCGCGGGAAGCCCGGCCGAGAAGGCCGGCTTCCGGAAGGGTGACGTCGTGCTCGCCCTGAACGGCGTTTCGATGAACGACACCGCCAAGGCGAAAGAGGCGCACGACCACTGCAACATCGGCAAGACCGTCACCTACACCATCCAGCGGGGAGGCGCCCAGCAGACTTTGACCGCCACCCTGGCTGCCGCCCCCGCGGGCGACAAGATGGCCCAGAAGGACATGTAGACAGCAGCGCGCAACCCTCCGCACCCCGCGCCGCCGGCTCCCAACCTCTCCAGCCGGCTGCGCGGGGACTTTTTGCATTAAGGCGCTCCGCCTCCTTTGAGCTTGTCGAACACCGCGAGCACCGTCTCGGGCCGTGCCCGGACGCGGAAATCCTCGGTCAGGTTGACCCAGCGCACGGTACCCGAGGGGTCGACCAGGATCTCCGCCGGACGGGCGATGTCCTTGCCGTCGACGCCGGCACCCTTGTGCAGCAGGTCGTATTGGCGGATGACGGCGGCGTTTTCGTCGCTCAGGAAGGTGTACGTCCAGCCGGTCTTGGCGAGATGCTCGCGCGTCGTCCGCGGCGCATCGGCGCTGATCGCCACCACTTTGATGCCGCGCTTGGTGAAGTCGGGAAGCCGTTCCTCGAAACTCCGTAACTCGGAGTTGCAGAACGGTCACCAGTAGCCGCGGTAGAAGATAAGGACAGCCCACGAGCTGGGCGGTCCCACCAGCTCATGCAGGGCGACCGGGCGCCCGTCTTTGTCCGGCAGGGTGAAGTCGGGGGCCTTGGTGCCGACCCGCGGAGCGCCGGCCGCGGCGGGCAGCAGCCGCGTGGCGTAGAGCGTCGCGAAGAGGAAAAAGCCGACGACAGCCAGGCTGAGGACGCCGAGGATCGGTCCGGCGATCCGGCCGCGGTAGGTCTCCGGCCGCCGGAAGGCCCGGGCGATGCCGGCGGCGAGCAGTCCGAGACCGGCCGCGAAGAGCAGCCAAGACGCCCACGGCACGTCCCGCGTCACCGGATAGCGAACGAAGAGCAGGGAATAGCCGATGAAACCGGCGAGGCAGACGAGGAATCCGGCGAGGGGGAGGAAGTTGCGCTGGCGAGGCATGAGGGGATTCTATCCCCTATTCCTCCGTCCGCAGCCCCACCTTCACGCACGCCCGTCCGAAGTAGATCTCGTCGCCCGATTGCACCTTGATGCCGCGGCGGTCCTGCTGGCTGACGTCGATGGTGCGGCCGTCGCGGAGGATGCGGGTGGCGGAGGCTCCGGGCTCGGCGCGCAGGCGGTAGGCTTTGATCTCGTCGTCCCAGGCGAGGCGCGCCTGCTCGCGGGAGACGGTGGTGCTGATGTCCCCTTCCTCCAGGAACGCGACGTCGTTGCGGCGGCGGACGCGCCCTTCGTCGTCGAACACCTCGTCGAGACGGCCGATGTTGAGGCGGTCGGCGGCGGAGAAGGTGTAGACGTGCTGGGTGGCGGTGCCCTTGAGCACGGTCACGTCGAGGATCGGGCGGACGGTCGCGGCGACCGGTGCGGCGTCGGCTTTGGCGAATTCGAGGCGGAAGCGGCGGTCGCCGAAAGCGGGGGAGGGCTGGTCGGTGACGACGACCTCCGCCGCCAGGTCGCCGGGCGCCTTGGCTTCACGGTCGAGCAGGCGCTCGGTGATGTCGGTCGTGAGGTCCCAGGTCTCGCGGGTGATGAGCTCCAGCTCCGTGCTCTCCTCGGGGCTCGCGGCGAGGAGGTGGACGCGGATGCGGTTGTAGGGAAAGATCCGTTTGCCCACGCCGCCGGAGACGACCCGCGCCTCCACTTCATCCAGGATGGCGCGCCGGATCTCCATGGGCGCCGTTCCCTTGCGGTACGGCTTCAGAAGGTCGCGGAATTTGTCCAGTAGATCGGCCATCCGTTCAATCCTTTCTTATTGACCCGCCGCTCCCAGCAGGCCGAGCGCCGCCGCGGTGCGCACGATCTCTCCGGCCGCGGGCGCCGCCAGCCGGCCGCCGTAGCCGCCGTGCTCGATGATGACGCTGAGGGCGATCTTCTTGCCCCTCTGGCCGCCGGAGACATCATAGGGCGCGTAGCCGATGAACCAGGAGTGCGACTTCTTGTCCTGCACCTCGGCGGTGCCGGTTTTGCCGGCGATGGCCGGTTGCATGCGACCCAGGTAGGCCGCGGCGGTGCCCGAGGTCACCACCCGGCGCATGGCCTGCGAGATCACCAGCACCGACGGGCCGGCGAGGATCGGCTTGGGCGCGGTCTTGCGTGTGTTGCTCTCGTCGATCACCCAGCGCCCCTGCGGCATGGCGCCGCCGTCGGCGATCGTCGCCGCCACCCGTGCCATCTGGAACGGCGTCGCGATCACCTGGCCCTGCCCGTACGACGACTGCGGGAGCTCCTTCTTGAGCTGCTCCGGCGTGTTCGGCACCGCCACCGAGATGCCCAGCAGCTTCGCCGTTTCGAGCAGCGGCCCCGGACCCACGTCGTAGGAGCCGAGCTGGGCGAAATAGGCGTTGCACGACACCGCGATCCCTTTCTGGAGGTCGACCGTGCCGTGCGGCACGGTGTCCGTGGGATCGTCGCGGATCTCTTTGCCGAACCCCTTGACGTAGTTGCCGATGCGGCCGTCGGGCAGCGTTTTGCACTCGTATTGGCGGGTCGCGAGGGCCGGATCGTGGCGCAGGGCCGCCATGGCGGTGACCAGCTTGAAGGTGGAGCCCGGGGGATAGATGCCGTAGCGCGCGCGGTCGATGAGCGCTTTGGCGGCATTGTCAGCCGGCTGCGCCGTCGCCGTCTCGGTGAGCTGCTGCGGCCAGGGATAGCTGACGCTCGCCAGGAGATCGCCGGTGGCGGCGTCGAGCACCACCGCGGCGCCGCCGAAGCCGGACTGCTGCGCGGCTCGCTGCAGGATCTCGGCGGCGCGGAGCTGGAGCCGGATGTCGAGCGCCAGGTGGAGCGTGCGGTCGCGCTTCAGGATCTTCTGCACGTCCGGATGCTCCGGCCGCCAGCGGTAGCGCAGGAGCGGGATCAGCTCGGTGTAGTCGAGCTGCACCAGGTCGGACATCTCGCCGGCCGGCTGGCGCACGTGCACGACGGCGGAATAGTCGTCGTAGCCCTGGAGCTTGATGCGCGAATCGCGCTCGGCGTAGGAGGTGTTCGGCGCGCCCCAGTTGACCCGGCTGCGCAGGTCGCCGAGGAGGTGGAAGGTGCGTCCGCCGAACGGGTAGAGGCGGCTGCCCGGCGGCCCCGCCTGCGCCAGCGAGACGCCGAGGCGCTCGTAGGTGGAGCGGAAACGCTCCAGCTCCTTGGGATCGCTGGTCGCCAGCGGAATGCCGTTGCGGTCGACGATCGAGCCGCGCGGAATGGTGGCGGCGATCTCTGTCAGGCGGGGGTTGTACTGGTAGCGCCGCCAGCCGTCCGCCTGCAGGGTGAGCGCGCCGCGGGTGAGGATCTTGTCCGGCTGCACCACCTGGACGAGCGCCGCCTTGCCAAGGATTCCGAGGCCGAGGATGCCGAGGCAGAGGGCGGTCCAGCGCACGCCGCCGCGGAACCGTTCCGTCGCGCTGCCGTCGCCGCTCCGCGCCGAGGCGGCAAGGAGGAGGCCGACGATCAGGAAGTTCGCCAGCATCGCCGTGCGCCCGGAGCTGAGGAACGGCGACACCACGCCCGAGAGGGGGAGGAGGCCGAGCACGCCGCCGGCGATCAGCGCCATTTGCAGCCCGAGGAGCAGGGTGAGGCCGAGGATCAGGAAGAAGCTGTAGATGCCGCGCGCGCGGAGCGCGGTGCGGAAGCCGAGCCCCAGGAGGGTGGTCCACAGCGCGAAGACGGTGAGCACGCCGAGGAAGCCGAGCTCTTCGCCGATCGCCGCGAGCACCAGGTCGGTGTGCACCTCGGGAACGCGCCCGGGCTGCCCGAGGCCGAGGCCGGTGCCGGAGAAGGCGCCGCCGGCGAACGCCCACAGCCCCTGCGCCAGATGGTCGCCGCCGCGGAAGGCGTTGTCCCACGGCGACAGCCACATCTGGATGCGGACGCTCACCGTATGCGGCACGCCGAGCTTGTAGCCGATGAAGAAGGCGAGGACGACCGCGGCGACGCCGACGGCCATCACGCCACCTTTTCCCCTGGCCGTGCTGTAGAGGATGAGGAAGAGGAAGGCGAGCACGAGCGCCGGCCCGAGGTCGTGCTGGAGGAAGAAGAAGAGGAGCACGACGCCGAGTGCGATCATCGGCGTCAGCATGTATTCGAGCTTCGGCAGGCGCAGCCGGCCCGGCAGCGCACCGAGGCCGGCGCGCTTTTCGGTCAGCTCGCGCAGGAACTCCCAGCGGTCGAAGAAGTAGCTGGACAGAAAGACCACGATCAGGATCTTGATCACCTCGACCGGCTGGAAACCGAACAGGTTGACCTTGGCGTCGCTGCCGCCGGGGCCGCTGCCGAGGGTGATCAGGAGGATCGAAAGGATCGCGGCGAGCCCCAGCGGCAGGAAGGTGAGCCGCCGCAGGCGCGGGCTTTCGAGGTCGAGCTGGCTCGCCGCCGCGAAGAGCAGCAGGCCGCCGAAGACGCCCTGCACGAAGGTGCGGAAGAGGAGCATGTCGCGCAGCGGATCGCGCACGCTGATCATCACCATCAGCCCGAGGCCGCAGAGGACGAGGAGGATCGGCAGCAACAGCCGGTTCCCGGGAGATTGCCGCAACGTCAGAAAGGCGTGCACTCCCAGGAAGGAGACGAAGAAGAGCGCTCCCCAGAGCAGGAGCTGGGTGCGGAACTGTGCCCGTGAGCGCACGATGAAGTGCGGCTTGAGCTGGCGCAGTTGGGCGATGGTGAGCAGGTGCACCGTCGCCTCCTGGCCGGCGGGCTCCAGGGTACCAGCGGCGGCGCCGGGCGGCGTCCCTTGGGCGCGCGCGCGGAGCCCGGGCAGGCGGGGACTCTTCTCGATCTCGGACACCGGAACCCGCAGGCGGCCCAACTCGCCGACGTTCTGCACCTCGTGCTTTTGCAGGAACTCCACGATCTGCTGCGCCACGAACGAGCGCTCCGCCGGCTCGTCGAGGAAGGCGAGGAGAGGCAGAAGCGGCTCGGGCTGGCGCACCTCGTTGAGGTTGAGCACCTCGCCCGTGGAGAGCCCCGACTGCACGTCGGCGAGCGGCCGGGTGACCGCGAGGTAGACCAGGATCAGACCGAAGAGGACGGCGAGCGAGCCACCGGCGAGGAGCAAAGCCTCGAGGCCGCGGCCCGGCCGCATTCCGGGCAGGGACGGCAGGCCGAAGCCCTGACGCTTCCGCCGCTCGGCGGCACTGGTGCGGGTTACCGCCATGGGGTCATCCCCTCCCTCCTCATCAATGTTTCAACGCCCGCAGAATCTTCTCGATGTCGCGCAGCACTCTGGGGGGGCCGCTCCGCGAGCGCGAACGGGCGGGATGGACCGGAGAGTCCCCGGCGGCCGGCGAGCCGTTCATGTCCTCCAGCCGTTGCTGGACGTCCTCGCTGTTCGCCTTCGAATCACCGTAGCCCGGGATCTCGGCGTAGAGGTTCAGGGCCTGCTCGAAATACTCCCGCGCCCGCGTCTTCATCTCCTCCTGATCTTCGGGCCGGGTGGCCTGCTCGGCCCGCGCCTGCATCTCGATTCCCTTCCTGTGGAACCCGTCGGCGAGCATCGCCTTTTCACGCCGGCCGATGGGATAGCCGCGCTTGCCGAGCTCGCCGATCGCCTTTTGCAGTGCGTCGAGGTCGAACGTCTCGTAGGAGTAGACGCGCTCCAGGCCGAGATAGGGGTCCGGCCAGTCGGGCGCGCGGCGGGCGGCGTCGCGGAAGCCGGCGATGGCGTCCTGCAGCTTCTTGTCGGCGTCGGCCTTCTGCCCCTTGGCGCGCAGCGCCTGCGAGGCGATCCGGTCGAGGTGCGCCTGGCAGTAGATCATGCGCGCCCGGGTCTCGCGGTCGTAGTCGAGATCGAGCGCCGCCTCGAAATCGTGGCGCGCTCTCTCCCAGCCCTTTTCGGTCGATTGCGGGTTGTCGCCGTGGAAGCTGTCGAGGATGCGCTCGGCCTGCTGGCGGAAGGCCGAGCGCAGCTCCTCGCGGGCCGCGCCGAGACCGATGCCGAGCCCGAGGGTCATCCGGTCGGCGTCTTTGTAGCGCTGCCAGAGAGCGTCGAGATCAGGGTTCGGGTTGCCCACCAGGGCCTGCTGGATCTCCCGCGCCTCGCCGTGCACCCACGCCTGGTTCAGCAAAAAGACGATGGCGGCAAGAGCGACCAGGATGAGCCACCACCGCCGCTTCGGCAGGGGCGGCGCGGCTTCCCGCACCAGGTCGTGTGCCGCGAAGAGGGGAGGGGGAGGCGGCGGGATCGGGCCGGGCTCGGTGGTGCGCCGCGTCGCTTCGACCGCACGGCTCCCCCCGAGCGGACCGCTGCTCGTGCGCCGGGTCTCGCCGGGCGCCGGGATCGGCGGGGGAGACGGCAGGTCGAGCCAGGCGTCCAGCGAAGACGTCCGCCGCGTGGCGCTCACGTCCGCCGCCGTCGCCTCCACGGTTTCGCTGGGCAGCGGCAAGCCGTGCAGCCAGGCGTCCAGATCCGCCTTCATCGCGCCGGCGTCCGGGTAGCGGCGGGCGACGTCGAACGCGAGACTTTTCTGAATGATCTTGCGCAGCTTGGGCGACACCTCCGCCGGCAGCGGCGCGGGTGGCTCGCCGCGGCGGATCTTGGTCTCCAGCTCCTCGGGATTGTCGCCGGTGAACGGCGGCCTGCCGCTCACCATCAGATAGAGGACGACGCCGACCGCCCACAGATCGGACTGGCGGTCCACCGCGCCGCGGTCCAGCCGTTCGGGCGGCGTATAGGGGAGACTGCCGAACAGGTTGACCGTGAAGCGCCGGGTCTGCGACAGGTGCTTGGCGATGCCGAAGTCGAGCACGCGGACGCGGATGGCATCGCGGTCGCCCTCCTGCAGGCGGATGTTCTCCGGCTTGATGTCGCCATGGATGATGCCCGCGATGCGCCGGCCACCGATCTCGGCCGAGTACTGATGGCAGACCTCCAGCATGGCGCAGAGCTGCTCGGCGATGAGCACGGCGCGCGTCTCGGAGAGCGGCCCGCGGGCCACCATCTCCGACAGGTCCGTGCCGGCCACGTACTCCATCGCCACCCAGAAGAAGCCGGCGCTCTCGCCCTCCTCGTAGACGGCGGCGACCTGCGGTGCCACCGCGGAGAGCTGGCGTTGCAGGGCGACGCCGTTGCGCTCCGCCTCCAGCATCTCGGGGTCCGCGCGCTTCATGCGCACCAGCTTGAGCGCCACCTCGCGCTGCCGCTCCGGGTCCCAGGCGAGATGCACGTCGCCGATCGCGCCGCGGCCGAGGAAGTCGCGGATCTCGAAACGTCCGACCTGCTGGTGGGTGATCACGGCTTGACGGGCTTCCGCGGCTTTTTGGCCGGTGGAGGAGTGGGTGTCGCTGGCGCTTTCTCGTCCGGGTTGGCCGCGATGCGCACCGCCTTGTCGCGCGGCAGGTTGCCGAACGCGTTGAAGCCGAAGATTTCGTCCACCCGTTCGGGGGCGCTGTCCGGCGGCAGCCAGACCGCCGCGGCGCTGTTGTTTTCGAGCCGGTTCTGCACGATCTGCGGCCGGGCGGTGTCGCGGATCTCGATGCCCGGCCCGGGCGACGCCTTCTCCAGGCCGTTGCGCAGGATCAGGTTCTGCACCAGGTGCGGCACCGCCTGGTCGCGCACGATCACGCCGGTGCCCGGGTTGTCGTGGATGAAACAGAAGCGCAACGCCGAACGGTCGGCGCCGGCGATTTCGAGGCCGGCGGTCGAGGCGCCGGAGATCTCCACGTCTTCCACATCGACCGCTGAATCTGCAAGACGCAGGCCCATGGCGAGCGGCGTCTCGGCGTTGCCGGTGATGCGGAAGCCGGAGAAGCGCACGCCGTGCACTCCGTCGGCCGAAACGGCGGGCTCCGCGACCCCCTTGGGCAGGCGCACCACGGCGCCGCGCGGCGTCGGGCTGACCAGGTTGACGCCGTCCTTGAGCTCCAGCGGTCCGAGATAGTCGCCGGGCGCCACCTCCACCGTCTGCCCCGCCTCCGCCTGCTCGAGCGCCTCGGCGATCGTGCGCAGGCCGGTCGAGCCGTTGGGGCTCACCTTGATCACCCGCGGCCGGTCCGCCCCGAAAATGCCGGCGAGGCCGGCCTTCGCGGCGAGTTGGCGCACCGGCCCCGGGAAGAGCAGCACCGCGAGCGTCGCCGCGGCGACCAGATAGAGCAGGAGGGCGGGCCAACTGGTGAGCGCTCCCCACAGCCGCTCGGCGACCGAGGGGCGGGCGCGGCCGGCGCCGCGGAGCGGTACGACACCACTGCGCTCCGGGGCGCCTTTGTCGGGCGTCTTGGTGGATGTCTTGGCGGGAGGCGCGGCCGGCTGCTTGCCGCCGCCGCCGGCGAAGCGCTCCCCCTCGACCAGCACCACCGAAATGTTGTCCTTGCCGCCGGCTTCGTTGGCGGCGGCGATGAGGTCGTCCACCGCGCTCCAGGGATCGCCCGGGTGGGCCTCCACCCGGCTGAGGATCTGCGCCGACGTCACCAGGTCGCTCAGGCCGTCGCTGCACAGCAGCAGCGCGCTCTCGGCGTCGAAGGGGATCTGGTGGACCTCGATGAACCCGTCCTCGTCCGGCTCGTGCGGCGCCGAGCCGACGTCGCGGAAGATCTCGTTGCGCCGCGGGTGTTGCATCGCCGCGAGCTCGGAGATCTCCCCCGCGTCCTCGCGGATGCCCACCGGCGAATGGTCGCGCGTCACCTTGCGGATCTCGCCGCCGCGCAGCAGATAGAGCCGGCTGTCGCCGACGTGGCCGATGGTCGCCTGCCTGGGCTTGTCCGGCTCGCCGTCGTCGAGCACCGCGACGGTCAGCACGCAGGCCATCCCCTGGAGCCCGGGCTCCGCCTGCGCGCGGTCGTAGATCTGCTTGTTGGCGAGCGCGATCGCTTCGCGGATCAGGCGGGCCGTGTCGGTGGTGCGGCGGGAGAGACGGGCGCGCAGCACGTCGACCGCCAACTGCGCGGCGACCTCGCCGCCGGACTCGCCGCCGACGCCGTCGACCACCGCATAGATGCCGCGGTCGGGATCGAGCAGCGTACGGTCTTCATTGTTGTCGCGCTCGCGGCCCGGATCGCTTCCCTCCGCGGCGCGCAGACCCTTGCCGCTCCGCCCCCCGTTCCGGTCAGCTCGGGCGCCGGCCCGTGTGTCGTCCAGCGTGTCCTTCGCGGTGTCCTTCTTCATCTTCAAGGGCGTGACCTGTCCCGCGCGGCCAGCCAGACCAGGGCGCCCGCCAGGACGACGAGAACGACGAGGAAGCCCCAACGGGCGAAATAGAGGCCGGTCATCCGCCGATCCTCTCGAACTGGAGCTGCACCACGCCGGCGAGGCTGATCCGCGCATGGTCCGGCAGGTCGACCCAGCGGTCGAGGTCCTTCGTCTGCCCGTCGACCACCTCCAGGCTGCGCGGGATGGCGGCGCCGTCCACCGACGTCCCCAGCTTGCTCAGGTCCTTGATGCGGAACGTCCCCTCCGCCGTGCGCTGCACCCGGGCGTGCTCGCGGGAGACGTCGGGCAGCGTGTCGAGCCGCAGATCCACCCACACGTCCGGCGCCTCGCGGCCGATCACGATCTCGTCCTTGGTCATCAGATAGGTCTGCGCGCCGCGGTTGTCCGTATAGTTGAGGCGCGCGAACGCCGGCTGCACGTCGGTCAGCTCGCGCCGGCTGACCGTGTTCTGGCCGAGCCGCCGGGTGGTCGAGATCCGCCGCGTCTTCGAGCCGGTGCCATAGCCCGCGGCCGGCACCTGCGCGAACTCCGACACCACCTCGATGTCGCCCGGGCTGAGCGCGCCGTTGGGGTCCTCCTGGAAGCGGATGTACCACCGTCCCTCGGCGCTCAAGTACTTCATCGACGGCTCGGCGGGCTCCTTGCGGCGGAGGAACCGTTGCAGGGCGGGCACCGCCCCCTTGTTCATCTTCTCCAGCTCCCCGTCGAGCAGCTTCTGCGCTTCCGACTCGATCTTGCCGAACAGCGTCCGCAGATGGTCGTAGTCGTCGGCGTGCAGATACACCTGATACAGGCTGGGCGCGATCGTCTCCGTCACCAGAGGCTCGAGGCTCTCCCGCATGTTCTCGCCAATCGCCAGGATGATCTCCCGGCCTGTCGCCCGCTCGTTCGTCACCCGTTGACCTCCTGCAAAGGCCGGTCCAGGAAGAGAGAGCACACCCTTCCCTCAGGCCGGAGCCCTGCGAGGATATCTTACGAGAGGAGGGGAGGGGGAGTTGCAGGGGTGCCAGGCAAGCCATGACCTCGGCCTACAGTCACTTCAAGCGTGGCCATCCCCCGTTGTGGAGCTTCTAACATCTGGATCGCGGCCGCGGCCGTTCACGTCGGTGCGCGTGCTGACCTACGACCCGCACTTCTCCGCGATCGAGCGAGCCGGTTCCCTGGTGCTGCCTTCGCCGTAAGCTCCCGCTGCCAACCGGCCCGCGAAGTTTGTGTTGCCGCTCGCGAATTCTGCGGCGCGCACCGCGGCGGGCATCACAAAAACCGGGAATCCCAACACGCCGCTCGCCTCCGTAGTGTTGCAAATCTCGAGATCCGGGTCTCCACCCGCGGGTTTCGTGTTGAAACCCGGGTGTGTTGCGTTGCGCCGCGTGGGTGTTGTGATGCACGCCGCAGATTTTGTGTTCGCCGTAGGCGGTGTTGTGTTGCACGAGCCGGGTTCGGCACTGTCCGCCGCGGGGTTGACGGCGCACGAACCGGTTCCCGGCCCGGGTGCCGCGGTTTTTGTGATGCACGGACCGGCGGCGATCGTTGAATTCGTGGGCTCGGTGATGGGCGCCGCGGGTGCGGTGTCTCCTGCGCCGGGTTCTGTGAGGCCGGAGCGCTCAGCGGCGGTGGGCACCGGGGGTTTCGAAGCCGCCGTGGCCGGGACCTCGGAGGCGAGGAGGACGAAGTCGCCGGTCGTCGCCACATTGTCGCCGACGCTCTGGACGTTGAGCGCGATGGCCATGCCCATCGTGGCTTTCCCTGGTGACTGCCGCCGCGAAGACCGTCGTCGCGAAGGTGGATCTGGCCGGCGACCCGGATTACGTGCGCTGGGTGGCGCCGACGGGTGAGCTGTGGGTGACGCAGCCGGACAAGGACCGGATCGAGATCTTCACCCTGCCCGCGACCGGGCCTGCCGTCCCCGTCCACAAGGAGCTCCTTGCCGTTCCCGGAGGTCCGGAATCGCTGATCGTCGATGCGGCGCACGGCCGGGCCTATACGCATCTGTGGAAGAGCACCACCCTGGCGATCAACCTCAAGACCCGCGCCATCGTCGCCCGCTGGCCGAACGGCTGCACCGGCTCGCGCGGCATCGCCCTCGACGCCGAGCGCGGCTTCCTGTTCGCCGGCTGTGCGGAGGGTAAGGCGGTGGTTCTCGACGTGAACAAGAACGGCGCCGTGCTGTCGACCCTCCGTGCGGGCGCCGGGGTCGACATCATCGCCTACAACCCGCGTCTGGGCCATCTCTACCTGCCGGGAGGGACGAGCCAGACGATGGCGATCCTCGGGGTTTCGAAAACGGGAAAGCTCTCGCTTCTCTCAACCGTCAAGACGGCCCGCGGCGCGCATTCCGCTCTCCCCCTCTGAAACCTGCCGCCTCCTGCTCCCGTAGTGCGGGCTCAGGAGGCTCGTCCCCCAATGTCTGAAGAAATCGAAGAGACCCAAGAGACGCCTGAGGCGCTCGCCGTCGACACCGCCGTCAGCAATGCCCCGGCAGCGCCGCGGCGCAACGCGTTCGTCCGCTTCCTGCGCGCTCCGCTGGAGGCTCGGTCGTACACCAATTTTGTCTTTCTGGCCCTCGCGTTCCCGCTCGGCCTGGCCTATTTCGTCTTCCTCTCCGTGGGCCTGAGCCTCGGGCTCGGCCTGATGGTGATCTGGATCGGCTTCCCGCTGCTCGCTCTAGTGTTCGCCGTAAGCTGGGGGTTGACCGCGCTGGAGCGCCAGCTCGCGATCCATCTGCTGGGCGCCGAGGTGCCGCCGATGGGACCGCTGCGGCAGACGCCCGCTTCCCAGCCGCGCGGCTTCTGGCGCAGCGTGATCGACTTCCTGACCAATCCGGTGACGTGGAAGGGGATGGGCTATCTCCTTCTCAAGCTGCCGCTGGGGATCGTCACCTTCGTGGTCACCGTCTTCCTGTGCGCTCTCAGCGGGGCGTTCCTGATCGCTCCGTTCGCCTATCCGGCGGGGCTGCTGGAGTGGGACGGCATGGTGTGGAACCTCGACAATCCGTTCGCGGCGGTGCTTTGCGGCGCCATCGGCCTGGTGCTCGCCTTCCTCTCGGTGCACGTGGTGAACGGGCTGGCCTGGATCTGGCGGACGCTCGCCAGCGCGATGCTGGGGAGCCAGCGGTTCGCGACGAATTAGATCCCGAGCTCGCGGCAGACCGCGGGGAGGACGTCCTCGGCGCCGGCCTGCACGGTGGTGACGCCCGGCGCCGGGGGACGGCCCGCGGGGTCGATCGAAACGACGGGGAGCTTCCAGCCCAGGGCCTCGCGCAGCACCAGCTCCGTCACTCCGACGGAGAACGAGGTGCCGGCGAAGACGGCGAGGGCCATCCGCTCCATCGCTTGGCGCACGTGGCCGAAGCCGTAGTCCGCGTGCTCGTCGTAATACTCGTCGAAGAGCAGGGCATGGGCACGCAGGAGGGCGCCGCACCGCGGGCAGCGGGGGAGGGTCTCGCGCCGGGGATCGTTGTCGAACGGGGTGAAGTCGACGTCGCCGGCCGGCAGCGAGCCGCCGGGGGCGCCGAGGGAGCAGCCGTTCCGGGAGCAGCGCAGGCGGTCGGCGCTGCCGTGGACTTTCACCAGGCGCTGCGAGCCCGCCTGCTCGTGCAGGGTGTCGACGTTCTGGGTGATGAGGAGGAAGTCGCCGCCGCGGGCGAGTTGCCAGCGCTCCAGGGCGGCGAGGGCGTGATGCGCGGGGTTGGGCCGGGCGTCGAGCACGCCGTCGAAGCTGCGCCGGAACCACTGCCACCAGGTGACCGGATCGCGCGCGAAGAAGCGGAAGGTGCCGAGCTCGGTGACGTCGCGGTTCCAGACGGCGTCCGGAGCGGTGCCGCGGAAGAGGGGGAGACCGCTCGCGGCGCTGACGCCGGCACCGGTGACCACGACGATGAGGCCGGTGCCCGCCTTGCGCAACGCCGCCGTCAGACTGTCGGTGTGTGTTTGCGCGGCGGAAGCATCCTTTTCCATGCCGCGGCAGGATAGCATTGCACCGTGAAAGCCCCGAGCCTCGACGAGCTGGTCCTGCTGCCCGAGACGCTTGCCGTGCAGCGGCACTACGATGCGCGCAACTATCGCACCTTCCGCTGGCTGCTGGGAGCCGCCCTGCTGCTCTTCCTGCCGGCGATCGCCGCGTCGTTGCAGCACGACTGGTACGTCTCGCTGGCGTTCGACATCGGCGGCCTGCTGGCGACGATGGGGCTGATCGCCGCGCGCCAGACGCAGCTCTACGAGACCTGGTTCCGCCAGATCCTGATCGTCTATCTCTTCTTCGGCATCTTCATCTGCCGTCTGCTGAGCCTGCACACCGACGGCGGTGTGACGCCGCTGTTCACCGTCCTGCCGTTCGTGTTCAGCTTCTTTCGCCTGCGCCTCTCCGAGGAGCTGCTGCTCTTCGGCACGTCGTGGATCGTCGCCGTGCTGCCGCTCAGCCGGAAGGGGTGGCTGTCGGGCGCGGCCCTGCCGGCCTCGGGCGACGTGGCGGCGGTGACCTCCATGACGGTCCTCATGCTGCTGGTGACGATCGTCGTCACCCAGGTGGAGAAGCGGCGCTTCCTCTCCGGCTGGCGCAAGGAGCACTCGCGGGCGCGGGAGCGGCAACGGATGCGCGAGGAGATCGACACCGCGCGGCGCATCCAGCTCAGCATGCTGCCGCAGGGCGGCCCCAACGTGGCGTGGATCGACCTCGCGGCGGTCTCGCTGCCGGCGACCGAGGTGGGGGGCGACTACTATGAGTACTTCCGCCTCGCGCCGGGCCGGCTCTCGTTGGTGATCGGCGACGTCGCCGGCCATGGTCTGGCCAGCGGCCTGCTGCTCTCCGGTGTGCGAAGCTGCCTCTACCTGCTGGAAGACCAGCTTGCCGAGCCGGTGGTGATCCTCGACCGCCTCAACCACATGGTGCGGCGGACGACGGACAAGCGGACCTACGTCACCCTGCTCTGCGCTCTGCTCGAACGCGACGGCGGCAGCGGCACGCTGACCCTGGCGATCGCCGGCCATCCGCCGGTGCTCCACTACAGCGCCCACGCGCGAAGCTTCGAATGGGTGGGGCACGGCGCGCCGCCGCTCGGCACCTTCCTCGACGTGTGCTACGAGGCGCAGAGCTGCGCTCTGGCACCGCGCGACCTCCTGGTGTTCTACACCGACGGTCTGGTCGAGGCGCGCAACAGCCAGGACCAGGAGTACGGAGAGGCCCGCCTCGAACGCATCGTCGCGCGCGTCGTGGACGGCACGGCACGCGAGGTGCGCGACGCGATCCTCGGCGATCTCTCGAACTTCAAGGGCGACGCGGAGCAGGTGGACGACATCACGGTGGTGGTGGCGCGGATCAAGTAGAGGCCCTCACCCCCGCCCCTCTCCCGGCTCCCCCCACACACCCGCCGGGAGAGGGGAGACAAGCAAGAAAAACTCCTATGGACTCTTGCCGTTGCTTTTCTCCCCTCTCCCGGGGATAGGGCGGGGGGAGCTGGGAGAGGGGCCGGGGGTGAGGGCCGGGCGGGCGGCGCGGTGCGGTGGAACGCGCAACGGTCCGCAGTGATAACATCCCTCGCTCCGCCGGTCCCATCCAAGGAGGCCCGATGCGCCGCTCGTCTCTCGCCCTGATCCTGCTTCTCGTGACGCTGCTTCTTGCTGTTCCTGCCGGCGCGCAGGTACCCGCATCCACGGACGCCTGGGCGCCGGACCAGGCCGAGCCGGGAAGTGTCGAGAAGATCAAGGAGTACACCACGGCGCCGGAGTTCCTGCCGGAGACGGTTGCCTACGTGCCCGACTCGGCCACCGTGCCGTCGCCCACCAAGGCGCTGGGACGACTGATCGGCTCGCCGGACGAGCTGCACAAGACGGCGGAGGTCAACGGCTACTTCAAGCAGCTTGCCGCGACCAGCGACCGGGTGCGGGTCGAGACGCTCGGCACCAGCGAGGAGGGGCGCGAGATGATCCTCGCCGTCATCTCCGACGCCGCCAACCTCGCCGGTCTGGAGCGCTTCAAGGCGATCACCGGCAAGCTCGCCGATCCGCGGGCGATGGCGCGGGACGAGGCGAAGCGGCTCGCCGACGAGGGGAAGGTCTTCTACTGGCTGCTCGGCGGCCTCCACTCGCCGGAGACCGGCAGCCCCGAGATGCTGATGGAGCTGGCCTACCGGCTCGCGGTCTCGGAGCGTCCCGAGATCCAGGAGATCCGCCGCAACTGCATCATCCTCATCACCCCGGTCGTCGAAGTGGACGGGCGCGACCGGCAGGTGGAGTGGTACTACCGCCACCTGCGCGGCAAGAAGCTGCCGTTCCAGGAGCTGCAAGAGTTCAGCTCGCCGCCGTACTGGGGGCACTATGTCCTGCACGACAACAACCGCGACAACATGTCGCTCGCGCTGGCGCTCAGCCGGGCGGTGAACGGCGGCTTTTTCGCCTTCCATCCGCAGGTGATGCACGACCTGCACGAGTCGGTGCCGCTGATGTACATCTCGACCGGCCATGGTCCCTACAGCCACGCCGTGGACCCGGTGACGATCAGCGAATGGACCGCGTTCGGCGATCACGAGGCCGGCCAGATGGCGGCGCTGGGGCTGCCCGGCGTCTGGACCTGGGCGTTCTGGGACGGCTGGTGGCCGGGCTATCTGGTGTCGGTGGGCAACAACCATCACGGAGTCGGCCGTTTCTACGAGACCTTCGGCAACAGCATGGCCGGGACGTTCGACCGCGACCTCTCGGACGTGAAGATCGCCGGCAAGGCGGTCACCGACCCGCAGTGGTACCGCCCCTGGCCGCCGGGGAAGAAGCTGCGCTGGTCGCTGCGCGACAACACCAACTACATGCAGGCGGGCGTCCTCGAAGCGCTGGGCTACGCCGCCGCGCACCGCCGCGAGCTGCTGGAGAGCTTCTGGATCAAGGGCAAGCGCTCGCTGGACAAGGGGAAGACCGAAGCGCCCTACGCCTGGATCTTCCCGCCCGACCAGCGCGACACCGGCCGTCTCGCCTACCTGGTGCGCCAACTGCGGGCGCAGCAGATCGAGGTGCACCGCTTGAACGGCGATCTCACGCTCGGCGCCAAGACCTGGCCGGCGGGGAGCGTCGTGGTGCGGATGGACCAGCCGTACCGCAACGCGGCGGTCAACTATCTCGAAGAGCAGAAGTTTCCGGCCGACGAGCCGAACGCCCCCTATGAGGACGTGGCGTGGACCTGGCCGCTCCTCGACGGCGTCACCGGCGAGCCGGTCGCCGACCGCAAGGTGCTCGACGCGCCGATGACCCTGATGACCGCCGATCCCGCGCCGCAGGGCCGGGTGGACGGCGCGGGCGAGCTGTTCCTGATCCGCGACACCGGGCAGAACGCCTTCCTCCGGGCGCGCATCCTCCTCGGCGCTCACCAGGTGGACGCCGCCGAGAAAGCCTTCCAGGCCGACGGCGTCACCTATCCGCCGGGGAGCTGGATCGTGCAGGCGCCGCGCGACGCCGTGGAGGCGGTCGCGGCTGAGACCGGCCTGATCTTCCACGCCGTGGGGGCGATGCCGGACGTCCACCGGCATGTGGTCGACCTGCCGCGGCTCGCCGTGTTCCACACCTGGACCTCCACCCAGGACGCGGGCTGGGTGCGCTACACGCTCGATCAGGCGAAGCTCGACTACACCCTGATCAACGACGACGACATGAAGCGCGGCGGGCTGGAAGACCGTTTCGACGTCATCCTCTTCCCCAACAGCGGCGGCGACTTCTCGAGCCTGGTGCATGGGATCGATCCCAAATACGGTCCGCTCGCCTACACCCAAACCGCCGAGTTCCCGAGCCACGGCATCCCCGACGCCTCGGAGGACATCACCGGCGGCATGGGCTTCCAGGGGCTGGTCAACCTGGAGAAGTTCCTGCGTCACGGCGGCGTTCTCCTCGCGCTCGCCAACGCCGGCACCGTGCCGGTCGAAGGCGGCCTGGCGCGCGGCGTGGAGCGCGCGTCCGGTTTCAACACCCCGGGCTCGGAGCTGCGCGCCAAGGTCCTGCGCCCCGAGCACCCCATCGCCTACGGCTACGAAGAGCGCACCCACCTCTTCCGCGGCAACGGTCCGATCTGGGACGTCGACAACTACGATCGGAAGCGGGTGATCGTGCAGTTCGGCAGCAAAGAGGTGGAGACCGCGAAGCCGGCGCTGGAGATCGTTCCCACGCCGGTCGAGGTGGAGGACATCGAGGCGGCGGCTCCGAAGGGAGAGGAGAAGAAAAAGGACAGCAAGGACTCAAAGGACGGAAAGGAAGACAGGCGGCTGGTGCTTTCCGGCTTCGTGCGCGGTGAGGACGCGGTCGACGGCAAACCGGCGATTCTCGACGTGCCTGTGGGGAAGGGGCGGGTGATCCTGTTCTCGTTCAATCCGCTGCACCGGTTTCTGAACCAGTCGGATTTCCGCTTCGTCTACAACGCTCTGCTCAACTGGAACGATCTCCCGGAGTGAGCGCGATCGAGCCGAGCCCGAGCCCGCCGCCTCCCGAGCCGCCTCCGTCTCCGCAGGCCCGCGCCCGCAGCAGTGGCGCGGTCAGCGTCGCCGCCGGCATTCTGTCGAGCCGCATCCTCGCTGTGGTGCGCGAGGCGGCCTTCGCTCACTACTTCGGCGTCGGTGCGCATGCCGACGCGTGGACGGCGGCGCTGCGCGTGCCCAACATGTTGCAGAACCTGTTGGGCGAAGGGGCGCTGTCGGCGGCATTCATCCCGATCTACAGCCGCCTGCTGGCCAGCGGCCGGGAGAAAGAGGCCGGGCGTTTCGCCGGCGCCATCTTCGGCCTGCTCCTGGTCGCGGCGTCGAGCCTCGCCCTGCTGGGCATCCTCCTTTCGAAACCGCTGATCGTTCTTCTCGCTCCCGGCTTCCTCGGCGACGCCGCGAAAGTGGCGGCGGGGCAGCTCCAGGTCAACCGGTTCGACCTCTGCGTGCACGCGGTGCGCATCCTCTTTCCGATGGCCGGAGTCATGGTCCTCTCGGTCTGGGCGCTGGGCATCCTCAACAGCCACCGCAGGTTCTTTCTGCCCTACTTCGCGCCGGTGCTGTGGAACGTCGCGCTGATCACCTCTCTGATCCTGACCGGCCGTTGGCTGTTGCACGGCGGCTCGGTGCGGAGCCTTGGGCCGGACGCGCTGACGACCCTCCTCTACGCCGCCTGCTGGGGCGGCCTCGCCGGGGGCGTGCTCCAGTTTGCGGTGCAGCTCCCGGTGGTGGCGCGGGTGCTCCGCGGCTTCCGTTTCTCGTTTTCGCCCGCCGTGCCCGGAGTGAAGGAGGCGCTGAAGGCGTGGGGGCCTGTGGTGGCCGGACGCGGCGTGGTGCAGCTCGCCGGCTACATGGACCTCTTCCTGGCCAGCCTTCTCTTCGTCGGCGCCTCCTCGGCGGACCGCAATGCGCAGTTGCTGTACATCCTACCCATCAGCCTGTTCGGCATGTCGATGGCGGCCTCGGAGCTGCCGGAGCTGTCGCGCCTGCACGGCCAGGGGGACGAGCCCGAGCTGTTGCGGCGCGTGCTGGGGGTGCTGCGCTCCATGGCCTTCCTCAACGTGCCGACGGTCGTCGGCTATCTCTGTTTCGGTTGGCTGTTCGTCGGCGCCATCTATCGCACGGGCGCCTTCACGATCGGCGACAACTGGCTGGTCTGGCTGGTGCTGTGCGGCTATTCGCTGGGCATCCTCGCCACGACCTCCTCGCGCCTGCTCCAGAACACTTTCTATGCGCTCGGGGAGAGCAAAGTTCCGGCGCGCATCGCCATGCAGCGGGTGCTGACTTCGGTGCTGGTCGCTCTGCCGCTCATGTTCGTGCTCGACCACTACCCGTTGTCGGTCCTCATCGGAGCCAAGGCGGGAGTCCTGCGTCTGGGCTCCGTCGGCCTGTCGGCCGCCTCCGCCGCGGGGGCCTGG
>DATARD010000306.1:0-18001 GCA_036264355.1 Thermoanaerobaculia bacterium | reverse complement strand
CTGGCCACGATAGGATCATGGACCACCCATGAACCTGCACGACCTCTTCGCCATCCCCGTCCGCCGCTCTCCTGGCAAACCGGCGCTCCGTTTCGTCGCGGAGAACGGCACCGCCGAAGACCTCTCGTATGCCCAGCTCTTCGCCGAAGCCGACCGCCTCGCCGCCGGCTTCCAGGTCCGCGGGGTGCGGAAGGGTGACCGCATCGCGTTCTTCCTGTCCAACCGGCCCGAATTCGTCACCGCCTATCTGGCGGTGATCCGGCTCGGCGCCGTCATGGTGCCGGTCAACCTTGCCTACCGCCGGCGGGAGATCGCCCACATGCTGGCCGATGCGGGGCCGCGCCTGCTGCTCACCGAGAGAGCGCATCTGCCGGTCCTCGCCGAGCTGGCGGATGACGAGAAACGGAATCTGCAATCCGTCCTCCTCGCCGAGCACCTGGAGAGCTGGACGGAGGAAGCCGCGGGATTCGTTCCGCCGCTGGTCGAGGAAGGCGATCTCGCCATGCTCCTCTACACCTCGGGAACGACCGGCCGCAGCAAGGGCGCCCTGATCACCCACGGCAACGTAATGGCCACCATGACCGGCCTCCTCACCGCCTGGGCCTGGGAGCCGGCGGACAGCCTTCTCCTCACCCTGCCGCTCTTCCACACCCACGGCCTCGTCGTCGGCCTCCATTGCGCCCTTGCGGCCGGCGCCACGGTTCTTCTGCGCCGCCGTTTCGCCGCCGCGGCGGCGGCCCAGGAGCTGCTGCAAGGCGCTGCGAGCCTCTTCTTCGGCGTTCCCACCATGTATGTCCGCCTGGTGGAGGAGCTCCGGAAGGTGGACGACCGCGCGCCGCTCGCCCGCATGCGCCTCTTCTGCTCCGGCAGCGCGCCGCTCGCTCCCGAGACTTTCGAAGCGTTCCGCGACTTGACCGGCCATGCCATCCTGGAACGCTACGGTATGACCGAGACCGGCATGAACCTGAGCAATCCGTATGTGGGCGAGCGTGTTCCGGGAAGCGTCGGCACTCCGCTCCCGGGAGTTTCCGCGCGCATCATCGACGCCCAGGGGCTGGAGGTGACGCAAGGGAACGAAGGCGAGCTGCTGGTGCTCGGCAGCAATGTGTTCGCGGGCTATTGGCAGGCACCGGAAAAGACCGCCGAGAGCTTCGTCCACGACGACCTCGGCCGTCGCTGGTTCCGCACCGGCGACCTCGCCCGTCAGGATCCCGCGACCGGCGCTTTCACTCTCCTCGGCCGCCGCACCGAGCTGATCATCAGCGGCGGCTTCAACATCTATCCTCGCGAGATCGAGGAGCTGCTCGCGTCCTATTCCGGGGTCCAAGAAGCCGCCGTCGTCGGCCGTCCCCACCCTGAATGGGGCGAGGTTCCGGTCGCGTTTCTGGTGATCGAAAGCACGCTCGACAACGATGCTCTGATTACCTGGTGCAAAACGCAGCTCGCAGCCTTCAAGGTGCCGCGGACGATCCATGTCGTCGACGCGCTGCCGCGGAATGCGCTGGGCAAGGTGCAGAAGCACCTGCTGCCGCATTAAAGCGGCTAGAGCCCCAACAACCGCGCCGCATTCCTTCCCAGAATGTCTGCTTTGTCCTCCTCAGAAATCGGCAGACCGCGGATCGCCTGAAGCATCGCGGGGATGCTGCCGATCTGGTGCGGGTAGTCGCTGCCGGCGAGGATGTGACCGGTGCCGGCGAAGGTGATGGCGAGCTGCAAGGCGGCGGGGTCGAAGTTGACGGTGTCGTAGTAGAGCTGCCGCAAGTATTCGCTCGGCGGTTGTTCGATGTTGGCGCGGCATTCGCGGAAGGCGTGGAAGCCGCGGTCGAGGCGCTCGGCGAGATAGGGGATGGCTCCTCCCAGGTGGCTGAGCACCCAGCGGATGCGCGGGAAGCGGGCGAAGACGCCGGCGAAGACGAGCTGGGCGGCGGCGAGTGTGGTGTCGAGCGGAAAGCCGACCAGCGGCATCAGCCAGAAATCGGTCATCGCTTCGACGCCAACCGGCGCCGTCGGGTGGATGTGCAGCACGGCGCCGTGTGTGTTCGCGATTTCATACAGCGGCCAGAACCGCGGGTCGGCGAGCGCGATGCCGTTGACGTTGCTGAACAGCATCGCGCCGGGCAGGCCGAGCTCTGTGATCGCACGCTCCAATTCCCGGACCGAGGCCGCGGGGTCGTTGAGCGGCAGCGTGGCGAGCGCGGCGAAACGGCCTTTCCGGTCGCGCACCACCGACGCGAAGTCGTCGTTCACCAGGCTGGCCAGCCGGGCTGCCGTCGCCGCGGTCTCCACATGCGTGCCGGGGGTGGTGAGCGTCAGGACCTGCGTATCGACGCCCAGCTCAGCCAGCACGCCCACGCGATACTCGATGTCGCGGTGGCCGCGGACCGCGACGTTGTAGTCCCCCGGATAGTGGAGCAGCGGATTGCCTGCCGTGTCCTCGGTGATGCGGACGCTGCTCTCGCCCGAACGCAAGGCGTCGAGATAGGCCGGCGGGTAGTAGTGGTTGTGGACGTCGACGATCATGCTCCGCTCTCCTTGAGGGCTGCCTGACAACATCTTAACGCAGGCTCCGGTCTCCCTTTCGCCGGTTTGAGGCGAAGTTTCGCTAGAATCTCTCCCGTCATGAGACAGCGCACAGCCTTCGGCCAGCACACCCTGCCCGGCGAATACTTCACCTCGGAGGAGATCTTTCGCGCCGAGCGCGAGCGGATCTTCCACCGTTCTTGGCTCCTCGCCGGCCACGTGTCGCAGCTCGCGACGCCCGGCAGCTTCTTCCTGTTCGAGATCGACCGCGAGAGCGTCATGGTTCTCCGCGACGGCGGCGGGCAGATCCGCGCCTTCCACAACCTCTGCCGGCATCGCGGAAGCCGCCTCTGTCTCACCCCGCACGGCGAGGTCGGACCCGCGATCCAGTGCCCCTACCACGCCTGGACCTATGGGTTGGACGGAGCGCTGCGCGCCGCACCCAACATGTCCGAGGTCGCCGGCTTCAATCCGCTGGAGCATCCGCTCAAGCCGGTCGCGCTCGCCGACTGGAACGGTCTGCTGTTCCTGAATCTCGCGCCGGAGCCGGTCCCTTTCGAGACGGCCCTGGCTGGGCTGAAGGGAAAGTTCGCCCTCTGGCGACTGCCTGATCTCCGGTCAGTGCATCAGAAGGTCTACGATGTCGCGGCCAACTGGAAGCTCTTCTTCCACAACTACAGCGAGTGTTACCACTGTCCGAAGGTCCATCCGCATCTCAACAAGCTGACGCCCTACCGCAACACCGAGAACGATCTCGACGAAGGGCCGGTCCTGGGCGGACCGATGTGGATGAGCAATCCGGAGGGGAGCATGACGATCGGCGGCGAGCGCTGCGCGGTGCCCTTCGCCGGCCTCACCCCCGAGGAGCGCGGGCGCGTCTTCTACTACACCGTCTTCCCGAGCGCCTTCCTCTCGTTCCACCCCGACTACGTGCTGATCCATCGCATGCAGTCGCTCGGCCGCGACCACACCCGCATCACCTGCGACTGGTATTTCCATCCGGAAGCCATCGCCGCACCCGGCTTCGATCCCCAGCCCGCGATCGACTTCTGGGACCTCACCAACCGCCAGGACTGGGAGCTCTGCGCCAACGCCCACAAAGGAGTCTCCTCGAACGCCTGGGAACCGGGCCCCTACTCCGAGCTCGAAAGCCAGCTCGCCGCCTTTGATCGGCAATACCTGCGAGCGCTCTCTCCGGATGCGCCGGCGCTGGCGGCCCGCCGGCGGGGGTAGAATCAAGTAAAATCAGGATCTGCCCGACGAGCCGAAGGAGGCAACCGCGCGTCGAGCTCGCTGAAAACCCCGGCTGTCTGCCAAAGCTCACGGTTGCCCACCACGTAGAGCCGTTCCTTGGCCCGCGTCACGGCCACGTTGAGCAGGTTCGGCCTCCCGCCGGCCCAGGCGCGTGCGCCCCTTTGCTCAGCGGCGGGAGCGCCGAGGATGAAGATCACCGCCTCGGCTTCCCGACCCTGGACGGTGTGGACGGTCCCGATCCGCTCGCGCGTCCAGCTCTTGGGATCGTCGGTCCAGACCAGGAGAGCGCTCTTCGCGACCTCCTGGCGCAGACGTTCGGCCACGACGACGAACGGTGTGACGATGTAAAGATCCGGCGGAGCGGGTTTCCGGTGGGTGAGGTCCGGGTAGGCGAGCTTCCGCAACAGTTTGAGCACCTGCCGGCCCTCTTCCGGGCTCCACTTTTCTTCGGCGGTCCCCTTCACGTCGATCCATCGGGACGGACCGAGGAGATCGCCGATCGGCGAGTGCCCTTCTCGCTTCGCATTCACCATCAGGTATTCATAGGCTACCGCGTTCGAGATGCCGAACATCGGCTCGCTGCACCGGCGATGGACGAGAAGGGGGACTCCGATGCTCCGGCTTCCATTCCGGCTCTCGATTTCGGCCAGGAACGGGCTCGCGGCGTCGGCGAGCGTCTGAACGGAAGCACTCGGAGCGTTGAATCGATCGGGGTTTGCCCCGAAGTGCCGGCAGACCGCGTGGGTCAGCCGGTCGGGGAGGGTGACGACGGGCTCGACTTGCACCGGATCCCCGACGACAACCGCGCGGCGCGTCCGAAAGATCGCGCCGACCGCGGCTTGCGGCACGGCCTGCCCGGCTTCGTCGACGAAGAGCCATCCGAGGCTCTCGGCGGGAAGATCGCGGAACATCCGTTCTACGGAAGCGAAGGTTGTCGAGACGAGGGGGACGACGAGAAACAAGGAAGACCACAGGTCCGGGATCAGTACCTGCTTCTCGGCGTCCGGCATCGGCTGCCCGGAGAAGAGGTGCATCAGGGCACCCAGATTGTGCCGCAACGGTCTCGCCGCGGCGTCGAGAAACGCGCGGTGCAGAGCCATGGCGGCCACGAAGACGCTGTCGCGGAGCCGCTGATGCTCGTCCGCCAACCACGGCGGAGTTTTATGTTTGTCCGCGTGCTTCCTTCCCCAAAAGGCGTCGTCGAGGAAGCGGTCGCCGAGCGTCTCATTCCCTGCCTGCACCGCGCGCCGCGCCTCCGCGTGACGGCTCGCCGTCTCGGCCCGCAGGCTCTCGGCGGATCGGGCATGGGCGGTTGCGTCCTGGAGAGCCTTTTCTTCCTGGGCGAGCCGTTGCCCGGTGATCGCGGCAGCCGCCCGGGCCTGCCCCGCCGCGGCCTCCAACGGAGTCCCGGTCGACTGCCATTCCCGGGCGCTCCGCGTCCGCAAAAGGCGGGCGAGCAGGTTGGGCGCGCGGCGGTTGTGCTCGGCCAACGCCGCTTCGGCGGCATTCCTCTGGGCCTCCGCTTCCATATGTAGAGACCGGGCCTTGCCGGTCGCCGCCTGACCGCGAGGAACCGCCTCGCCGGCCCGAGAAGCCGCGGTCTCCGCCTCGGCCGCCTCGCGGGCCAACCGTGGCAGAGACGACGCGGCCTCCCGGATCTTTTCGGCGGCGGCCAGCATCGCGCGGCTTTCGGCGAGGGCGGCGAGGAACGTGGCGCGGGCCCGGCGCCAGCGGTGCAACGCCTCGTCCTGAGTCGTCGGAGGCTTCTCCTCGCTGACGATGCGCCGCGGCCGGCTTGTCGTGGCACCGGTTTTGGGGTCGATCTCCTCGACGGTTTGCGGCTTGCCTGCGGCTTCGAGGAGATAGGTGGAGAGCCCGGTCTCGCGATCCCACCAGAACGCCTCTTTGAAGAGGTTGCGGTTCTTGGCATTGCCGAGGACCGCCGCGCAGAGCCCCCAGGTCTCACGATTGAAAACCGCATCCGAAATGGTTTTGAAATACCGCAGGTCCGGGGCGTCCTCAGCGACGGCCTGCAACCCCGGCAGCTCCGCGCTCACATTTTCGACGGCTTTATTGTTGGACGAAGCGACGATCATCTCGAACCCCTTGAGGCGGGGATCGAGACGGTGGAGGCTCAGCCATGAATTTCCAAGATTGAGCTTCTCTCCCGAGGGGATCAACGCCGTGGAGGGATCGTCGAATCCGGCCATGGCCTCGGCGCGCGCGGTGACGACCGCGGCCACCAGATCGCGGAGCAACGTGGTCTTGCCGGTCCCCGGAGGGCCGTTGATCCCCAGGATTCCCCGTTCCCGCAGCTCCCGGAACGCGAGATTGACGGCCGCTTGTTGCAGCAGCGCCAGCGGATGGCGACCTCTGCCGGGCCAGCGGGCCGGCGGTGTGATCCCCGGTGCGACCGCCGCGTCGAGCGCCTCCTGGTCTCGCAGCAGATCCGTCGTCCGCGGCGGCGTCTGCTCTCCGACATAGAGCCGCAGGTTGGCCGTCGCCCGCCTTTCCGAAAACATGGCTCTGGCGGTGGCGAGATCGCCGAGGAAAAAACTGTTCAAAAGGAGAGACTCGGGGGAGTCGGAGCCTTTGGAGGATACATAGACGCGGATGGCGAAGCGTGCCGGCGTGGTCAGCTCTCGCGGCAGGCCGAGACGCTCCAGAAGCCACTCATAGGCCCGCTTCAGGGTTTCAGTGCTCAGAGCGGGCTCTTCCTCGTCGTTCCCCTTGTTTCCGGCATCGCGGAGGATCTCGTCCAGGGCTTCGGTGATCTCTTCCTCTTCGGTCCGCCAGGCGGCAAGGGAAGTCAAGTCTCCCCGCAAAGCACGGGGCGCCCCCCAGGCGAAGCTGGAGATCGCCGCGGCCGGCTTCGCCACCAGCCGGCCTTCCCGGTTGATCGTGACGGCGGCCAGGATGGCCTCACCGCGCGCCGCCGGCCTCTCCGCGCGGGAATCCGCGTAGAGGGAGAGGAGCTGCTCGATGGCTGCTCCGAAGTCCACCGTCCCCAGAACCACCTGATAGAACAGCCGCGTCTTCGGGCGTGCCGGCTCGCCGATCCCCTCCCAGGGGAGCTTCCCCTCCGTCAGCGATGCGACCGCGCTGCGGTCTCCGGTGGCCAGATCCTCGGGCCGCTTGAAGGTTTGGGGAGACAGGACCTCAAGGGCCGTCCAGGCGTCGAGGATCGCCTGTGGAGCATCTGACAGCTCGGGAGCGGGTTGTGCCCCTGGTGACAATCCAGGGGAAGGACTTGGAGGAGGAGATTGCTCGGCCATGGGGGGCCAAAGATAGCGCGAGGACGACTGGAGACGGAAGTGCGTGGGTGTCCTGGATCTTCAGGATGCGCTGCCCGCTCCCCGGATCGCCACCACCGGATCGACCCGGCTGGCCCGCCGGGCAGGGAGCCAGCTCGCGAGAGCGGCGGTGAGGGTGAGAAGGAGGAGCGCGGCGGTGAAGGTGAGGGGATCGCGCGCGGTGATTCCGTAGAGGTCGTGGGCGAGGAGGCGGCTCACGGCCAGCGTGACGGCGAGGCCGATTGCGAGAGCAGTGGCGACGAGGCGGATGGCATCGCGGACGACGAGGGCGACTACTTGGTTGCGGCTCGCTCCGAGGGCCATGCGGATGCCAATGTCGCGGTGGCGCTGGGCGACGGCGAGGGAGAGGATGCCGTAGAGGCCGATGGTGCTCAGGACGAGGGCGAGGCCAGCCGCGGCGGCGAGGACGGTGCCGGTCGCCCGGATCGGCGCGGCGTCACGGTCGAGGGTGGCGGTCAAGGTTTCCATTTCGGTCACCGGGACGTTGGGATCGATCGCGTGGAGCTCGCGGCGCACGGCGGGGAGGAGACGCGCGAGATCGCCGTCCGCCCGCAGGCAGAGGCGGGCGTCGAGGAGGTCCGCGTTCTGCCAGTAGGGGAGATAGATCTGCGCGGCCGGCTCCTGCCTGGCGTGGAGAGAGCCCACGTCCGCCACGAGGCCGACGACAGTGTAGGTTTTGTCTGCGGTCTTGTCTGCGATAACAATGGGCTGGCCGATCGCGTCGCGGTCCGGCCACAGGCGCTTCGCGAGCGTGCGGTTGATGATCGCCACGGGGGCCGTTCCCACGGAATCGTGATCGTCGAAGTCGCGGCCCTGGAGGAATGGCACGTCCAGGGTCTGGAAGAAATGCGGCGCGATTTCGCCGGCTTGCGCGGTGGGGCCTTCCTTGGATCGAAATGCCTGGCCGGGAAGCCGGACGGAGACCGTCTCTCCGAGCGCTGCCGGCGGGATCTGGATCGCGAGGCTCACGGCGCGGATACCGGGTAGCCCTTGCAGGCGGCGGAGCGCTTCGCGGTTGAACGCCTGACCCTGGCGCGGCGTGTAGTCGATCTGTCGCGGGCGCAAGCGCAAGGTGACGACGCCGGCCGGATCGAAGCCACCGCCGCGGACGGCGTTGGCGGCGCTTCGCGCCAGCAGGCCGGTGCAGGTCAGCAGGACGAACGAAAGCGCCGCCTGGATGATGATCATCAGGCCGAGCAGTCGGGGCCGGCCGTGCGCCGCCGCGGTGACATCTTCTTTCATCGCGGTCACCAGGCTCGGCCGGGTCGATTGCAGGGCCGGCACGAGGCCCACGATCAGACCGGTGAGGAGCGAGAGCAGGCCGGCATAACCGATCACTTTGAGATCGATGGTGAGATCGAGCGGCACGTCGCTGGGATAGAGCGCCACGATCACGCGACCGAGCCAGCCGGCGATCAGGACTCCGGCCGCGCCGCCGAGCAGGGCCGGCAGCAGCGCTTCGGCCATGATCGGCGCGACGACGCTCGAGCGCGTCGCCCCGAGGGCCAGGCGGACCGCGATCTCCCGGCGGCGCGTGAGGCTCCGCATGAGCAACAGGCTGCCCGCGTTGGCACAGGCGACGGCGATCACCAGGGTGACCGCTGCGAGCAGCAACGCCGCCAGACGCAAGGTGTCTGCGCGCGCCGACGGGTGGACGCCCCGCAGCGGTGCCACACGGAGGCCGAGCCCCTGATTCGTGGCGGGGTAGGCCGCCGCGAGCCGGCTTCCCATCACTGCCATCTCCGCCTGCGCTTCGTCGAGAGTGCGGCCGGGCTTGAGGCGGCCGATCAGGTTGAGCCATGTGCAGTCGCGGCTCCGTGCGTCGCAAAACCGGTAGCCGGTCGCAGCCATGGAATTCGGCAGCCACACATCTGAAGGAATGCCGAGGAGCACTCCATCGAAGCGCGCTGGCGCGACTCCCACGACGGTGAACGCCGTGTTGTTCATCCGCAGGACCTGTCCGAGCACGTCCCTGCGGCCTGCGAAGCGCGATTGCCACATCTTGTGAGAGATGACCACGACCGGGCTCACTCCCGGCGCGTCGTCCTGCGGTCCGAAGAACCGTCCCAGGGCGGGCTCGACGCCGAGCACGGAGAAGTAGTTGCCGGAGACGACGGAGCCATTGATCTCCATGGACTCGTTCCCGTTCGCGAGTTGGAGGGGAGAGGTGGGGTAGTGCGAGGCCAGCCCGTCGAAGACCGTGCTCGCGGCCCTCGTGTCGATGTAATCGGGCAGCGAGAGCGGGTGATATCCGGTGCCCTGGCGCGTCTGGTACACCCCGACGACCCGCCCGGCGTCCCGGAGCGGCAACGGCTTCAGAAACAGGACGTTGACGAAGCTGAAGATCGCTACGTGCGCGCCGATCCCTGGAGCCAAGGTGAGGATCACCAGCCCGGTGAACAGGGGAGCCCGCGCCAAGCGCCGTACCGCCTGCCGCACCGCACCGGAGATCACGCTCATGGTCTGATGATACGGAGGCTGCTGGTGGAATGTTTGCCGTGCCTCGCTTCAAGACCATCGAAGGCGGCACGAAGTGGCAGCAGGCCGCGGCACCGAACTGATCGGCTCTCGCCGCGGGAGCCGCCGCCGGGCAGGCGGGCATTACGGGCCTGCGGAGTGGCATCACGGGTAGACAGAGTGGCATCACAGCAGGGCGAAGTGGCGTCACTGCATTCGGAAGTGGCGTCACCGCACTCTCCGCGAGCAACACAGCCGCGTCCGGTGCGGTGACGCCACTTCGCAGTGCTGTATCGCCACCGCACGATGCTGTGTTGCTCGCACGAAGTGCCGTGTTGCCCTTGCCCAAGTTTGTGTTGCTCGCGCCGAAATTTGTGTTGCCCGTTCCGAAGTTTGTGATGCCCGTGCCGAGTGCTGTGTTGCCCGCACGGGTGTTTGTGGTGCTCTCAGTCCGGCTTGTGTTCGTCGTGGGCAGTCTTGTGTTGCACGGTCTGGCGCCCGTCTCGCCATCCGCGGTTACCGGGATGGGCCCGCCGGCTTCCAGAAGAGCTGAGCGCGCGACAGTAGCGCCCCCGGGTTCCGGCACACGCGCTGACTTGGTGCTCCCTCATCTCGCCCCTTGTGGGCGCAGGCACGGGCTTCAGCCCGGGGCGGGGAAGGCATACCCCGCCGAATCCCAGGGATAAATCCCTGGGATTCGTGCCATAGTCCCTCCGGGACAAGGTTTGATCTGCCCATGACTGGAGCCTGTCATGAGGCCCGCCCTTCTGGATCCAGAGAGGACGCGCAATTCAGCCGCGGATCTGGTCATCCACCACCTCCAGTCCCTTCTCCAACACCTCATCTCTCCCCTCCGCCAATCCCCGCCGCGTGGGCGCCACCGGGACGGTGGGCTGGATGGCGACGCCGTGGCGGAGGCTGCCGTCCTGCTTGAGGACTTTCATGCCGGTCCAGAGGAGACGGTATTTGCCGGGCAGCTCGACCGCATTGACGTTGCCGGTGATGCCGGCGGTTGGGCTTCCGACGAGGGTGCCCAGCTTGTAGTAGTCGACGATCTCCGCGAACGTGTCGCCGGCGCTGAAGGTTTCGGCTCCGATCAGGAAGGCGAGCTTTCCCTGCAAGCGCGGCTGGAGCGGCGGCAGGGCCCAGTGGGTCCGCAGCCAGGTGACGCCCTGCTGGTCGGGACGGGTGGCCAAGGGGACGAGAAACTGCTCGGAGTAGAGCGGACGATCGGTCAGGTGTTGCAGGAAGAAGTGGCGAACCCCCGGGTAGTCCCGCAGGTCGAAGACCACGCCCCGGGCGGCGGCGAGGCGGTCGAGGGCTCCCTTGACGTCGTCGTCGGTGGTCCGCGAGAGGTCGACATAGAAGATGCCGGGGCGGAGCTCGGCGATCTTGTCCGGCAGCGACTTTTGGCGCAGCGAGGCCGCGCTGCCCTCTCCGAAGTAGGGGAGTATGCGGCGGAGGGCGACGGTCCTGGCCGGTCCGTCGAGCGGTTGGATCTCCAGGCGCAGCTCCACGTCCTTGTGTTTGATGGCGAGGTTGGGCAGGGTCCGCGCGCGCCGGTGCTGCGGGGTGGTGGCGGAGATGCGGGTCTCGGCGTCCTCCACGACCTCGCGGGCCGGCTTGCCGTCGATGGACAGGACGGTGTCGCCGGGATGGACTCCCGGGGCCTTCTCGGCGTCGGCCCAGGTGATCACCAGGCGGTCTTCGATCCAGTCCCAGGTGAGCGCGGGTGTCGCGAGATCGGCGAGGTTGCCTTGCGAGGCGGTGGCATGGGACACCCCGGCGTGCCCGTCGTGGAGGGCGGCCGTCATGCGGACCATGGTGGCCTTGAAGGCGTCGTCATCGCGGTCGGCCGCCGCCTCGCGCAAGGAGGTGCGGAGGACGGCCGGCCAGTCGGGGCGCCCCAGCGGGGTGTCCACGTCGAAGTAGGGATAGAAGTTTTGGAAGACGTTCCAGGCCAGGGCCGCGATGGCCAGGCGGGAGGCGCGGTCGTCCCCCGAAGGAGTGAACCCCGCCGGCTTGTCGGGTTGCGGAGGATGGGTTCCCGGGCCTGGATGCGGCAGGGTTCCCGCTGCGTCGGCCCAGAGGGCGAGGGGGATGAGCGCCGAGACGCCGCCCCCCAGGTCGGCCACGAACGGTGCGCCGGGATCGGGCACCAGCGTTTTCGGGTCGGCGCTCGCGAGAAGCCCGCTCCAGCGGCCGCTGTACGGCTGCTCGGCGCTGCGGGTGAGCGAGTAGCCGGCGGCCTCGGTCGGGTCCAGGATCTCCCAATCGTCCGGCTGCCATCCCTCCTCGCCTTCCTCGAAGGATGGGTTGAAGACGCGGTGGGGATCTCCCTCGCCGAGGATCTCCAGAGCGATGTCGTCGATCCACACCTTGCCCTGCCGATCGAGGGCGACGCCGAACGTGACCCACTCGGCGTCCGGGGCCACGTCGCCGGTGATCTCGGTCGCATGCCATGGACCGGAGCCGAACGGGTGATCCCCCAGATCCTGGAAGCCTTTTCCTCTCTTGCTCCGGCCGACGGTGAGCCAGAGGTTGGCGTGGTTCCCCTCCGGCAGCTCGGCGCGGACCATGGCGCGCAGGCGCACCTTCTTGCCGCGGAACGGGGCTGCATCGAGCGCCTGCTCGGCGCGCGCCGGCTCCGCGGGATGGAGCGTCTGGTCGTCCACCCGGAAGCTCAGGAAGAGCTGGGGTGTCTGGCCCGTGACCCCGGAGTGGCGCCAGGCGACGGTGCGGACCGCTCCGCCGGCCGGTTTCCGCAGCGCGTCGGGCAGGGGAGGCTGATGGCCGGTGGGGAAGACGCGGACGGTGGGAGCGAGCGGCCGGAAGAGATCTTCCAGGATGCGGGCGAGCGTCTCGGCGTCCGGAGCCGCCTCGACCCGCTGGACACCGGCGACCGCGAAAGAGCCCCAGTCGGCCGCGGCGGCCTGGTCGCTGGGATGGAAGTAGCGCACGTCGCCGAGCAGCTTGGTGAACGCCACCAGATTGTCGAGCCCGCGGCCGGCGAGCGGCCGGGCGGGCTCATTCGCGACTCCAGGATCGCCGGCCGGGGGCGCCGGATTCGTGGCCAGCAGAAGAAGGCCGAGGAGAAGGGCTTTCAATCCACCACCTCCAACCCCTTCTCCAAAACCTCATCCTTTCCGGCCGCCAAGCCCCGCCGCGTCGGCTCGACGGGGACGGTGGGCTGGATGCCGACGCCGTGGTGGCGGCTGCCGTCGTGTTTGATCACTTTCATGCCGGTCCAGATGAGGCGGTAGCTGCCGGGGAGATCGACGGGGTTGATGTTGCCGTTGGTGCCGGCGGTGGGGCCGCCGACGATGGCGGCGAGCTTGTAGGCTTCGATGATCCCCATGGTGCTTTCGGCGTAGCTGATGGCGCCGCCGCCGGTGAGGAAGGCGATCTTGCCGGCGAGGCGGGGTTGCAGCGGCAGCAGGGTCCAGCGGCTGCGGTTCCAGGTGACGCCCTGCTGGTCGGGACGGGTGATGACGGGGATCATCCACTGCGCGGAGTGGATCGGGTGGTCGGTGAGATGTTGCAGGACTTCCGGGCTGGTCCTCGGATAGCCGCGCAGGTCGAAGACGACGCCCTTCGCGGTGGCGAGGCGGGGGAGCGCGGCGTCGAAGTCCTTGTCTTCGATCCGCGAGAGGTCGACGTAGAAGATGCCGGGGCGGAGCTCCTTGAGCTTGTCCGGCAGCGCCTTCTGCTGCGCCACGTAGGCGCTCCCTTCGCCGAAGATCGGGAGCGTGCGGCGGACGGTGACGGTCTTCACCGGTCCGTCGAGCGGCTGCACCTCGAGACGGATCTCCCCGTCCTGGGCGCCGGCGCAGAGCTGGGGCAGAACGCGGGCGCGCCGGTACTGCGGGGTGGCGCCGGAGACGAGCGCTTCGGCCGCCGCCTCGACGTCCCGCGCCGGTTTGCCGTCGATCGACAGGATCGCGTCGCCGGGATGGAGGCCGCCGGCCGCCGCCGGATCGGTCCAGGTGACCACCACCGAGTCTTCGATCCAGCCCAGGGCGAACGGGGGGGTGAAGAGGCCGGTGAGGGAACCGTGGCCGACGTAGCCGTGACCGTCGTGAAGGGCGGCGATCAGGCGGCGCATGGTGTCCAGGAAGGCGGTGTCGTCGCGGTCGGCCGCGGCCTCCACCAGCAAGGTGCGGAGGACGGCGTTCCAGTCGGTCGTGCCTTCGAGGGCGGCGACGTCGAAGTAGGGATAGAAGTGCTCGAAGAGGCTCCAGGCCAGGGAGACGTCGGCCAGACGGGTGGCGCGGTCGTCGCCCGAGGGGATGAACCCTTCGGGCTTGTCGGGCTTGGACGGCGCGGCGGTGGTGTGCGGCAGCGTGCCGGACGCGTCGGCCCAGACGGCGAGCGGGACGAGAGCCGAGACACCGCCACCCAGGTCGGCCACGTACGGCTCCTCGGGCTTGGCGCTCACCAGCGACTTCGGATCGGCGCTGGCGAGCAGGCCGCTCCATTTGCCGCTGTGCGGCAACTCGCCGCTGCGGCTGAACGAATAGCCGGCGGCGGTGGCGGCCCCCTCCAGCGACCATCCGTCGGGCTCCCAGCCCGCTTCGCCCTCCTCGAAGGAGGGATTGACCACCTGGGGCAGGGCGCCGATCCGTTCGCCGCCCACGATCTCCAGCGACACGTCGTCGATCCACACGCTGCCTCGGCGGTCGAGGACGAGACCGAAGTCCATACCGGCGGCGTCGGCGGGCACTGGGCTGGTGATCTCGATCTCGCTCCACGGACCGTTCGCCACCGGATGCTCCACCCGGCTCACGCTGTCCTTGCCGCCGCCGGGCCGGGAGACGGTCATCCAGAGCGCGGCGTGCTCTCCCGCGGGCAACTCGGCGCGGACCGCGGCGCGCAGGCGCACCGTCCGGCCGCGGAACGGCGCCGGGTCGTCGATCTCCTGCACCATGCGCGCGGGCTCCGCGGCGGGAGCCTGATCGCTCACTCGGACGCTTTGATAGATGCTGTTGGGCCCTCCGCCGCGCCCCATGCCGAGATGGCGCCAGCTCAGGCTGCGCACCGCGCCGTCCGGTTTGCGCAGCGCGTCGGGCAGCGGTGGCTGCTGGCCGGTGGGGAAGACGCGGACGGTCGGCGCGACCGGCCGGACGAAATCCTCCAGCGTCCGTGCCAGGGCCGCGGCGTCGGCAGCGTTCTCGACCCGCTGCACACCGGCGATGGCGACGGCGCCCCAGTCCGCGGACTCGGCCTGGTCGCTGGGATGGAAGTAGCGCACATCGCCGAGCAGTCGGGTGAACGCCACCAGGTTGTCGAGCCCGCGGCCGGCGAGCGGCCGGGCGCGCTCGTTGCCGAGGCCGGCCTCCCCGAGCACCTCGAAGCGCGCGGAGTCGAGCCACGCCCGGCCGCCTTCCGGCAGCAGGAATCCGAGCTTGATCGTCTTGGCATCCGCGGCGACGTCGCCGGTGATCTGGTAGCGCGCCCATTCGGCAGTGTGGACGGGATGGCCCGCCATGGTGTCGACGAACGCGGGCAGGCCGTCCGCATGGTTGACGCGCAGAAAGAGCGACAGGGTGTCCCGCGCGCCCTTCCCCTCGATGCGCGCCGCGGCGCTGAAACGCACCCGCTTGCCGCGGAACGGCGTGGCATCGAACGTCTGCGACACGTTGCCGCCGACGTCCGGATTGCTGGCGCCGGCCAGCGAAAGCTCCAGGCACTTGCGTCCGCCCTCCGGTTTCTCCTCGACGGTCTTGACCGCATAACCGGCCGCGAGCACCGGCGGCGGCACGGTCCAGCCCGGCGGCGTCTGGCCCGTCTCACCGTCCTCGAAATCGGGATTGGTGAGCGGGCCGGCCGGAGGCGGAGCCGGCGCGGCGGCGGCAAGGCAGAGAAGAAGACAGGGAAGGAAGATCTAGAGGATCGATCGGCGGGCTCGGCGGCTTCGGTGCATGGGTCTCCTCGCGGTAAGAAGTGAGGAACATTCTAATCCGTGGAGCCTTGGACCACCGCGATCGCTTTCTCCAGCACGTCGTCCCGGCCAGCGGCGACGCCGCGGCGGGTGAGGGCGGCGGGAACGGTGGGCGCGACGCCGACCCCCTCGTTCGGCGAGCCGTCGACCTTGAGCGTGCGCAGGCCGGTCCAGGAGAGCATGTAGTCGCCGGGCAGGTTGAGGAAGATCATGTTGCCGTTGGTGCCGGCGGTCGGGCCGCCGACGATCTCGCCGAGGTGGTACGCCTCCACGATGTTCAGATAGCTCTCGATGGCGCTGAAGCCGCGGCCACCGGCGAGGAAGGCGATCCTGCCGTGGAAGCGCGGCGCCTTGGGCGGTAGGAAGCGCTGAAAGCGTGTCCACACGACGTCCTGGCGGTCGGGCCGGGTGGTCAGCGGCATCAGGCTGACCGCGGAGAGGAGCGGCCGGTCGGTGAGGTGCTGCAGGAACGAGTAGGAGACATGCGGATGGTCCCGCAGGTCGAAGATGATGCCGCGGGCGCTGGCCAGCCGGTCCAGGGCGGCGTTGAAGTCGTCGTCGTCGAGGCGGGAGAGGTCGGCATAGAAGATGCCGGGGCGGACTTCGGCCAGTGGTGCGGGCAGGATCGCGGCGCGCCGCATCAAGACGCTGCCGGGTCCGAAGAAAGGCGCGGTCCGCTGCACCGTCACGCTGCGCGCCAGGCCGTCGAGAGGCTGCACGTCGAGGCGGAGCAAGCTGTCCTTGGGTCCCAGCCCCAGCATGACGTAGAGAGTCCAGTCGCGGATCCACTGCGGCGTGGCGCCGGAGGTGAAGGCTTCGGCGGCCTGGAGGGCTTCGTGCGCCGGTTTGCCATCGAGGCTCAGGATCGCGTCGCCGGGATGGAGGCCGGTCGCAGGGTCGGCCCAGACGACGACGATCTGGTCCTCGATCCACTCCCAGGCGAGAGCCGGCGTCGATCCGGGGTCGCCGTGGATGGCGAGACCGTGAGCGTCGTGGAGCGCGGCGATCAGACGGCGCAGGGTGTCGGTGAATTCGGCGCTCCCGCGATCGGCCGCCGCCTCCTGGAGAGAGGAGCGGAGGACCGCCTGCCAGTCGGTTCCCAGGCGGGCGGCGATGTCGAAGTAGACATAGAAGTGCTGGAGCGCGTTCCAGGTCAGCGCGATGCCGGCGAGGCGGTCGCCCGATCGTCTCCGGAGGTTTTTCCGGAAGCTTTCGAAGCCGCTGCATCCGGAGCTTTTTCGGCGTGCGGCAGCATCCCGGACGCGTCCGCCCACAGCGCGAGGGGGATGAGAGCGGAGACGCCGCCGCCCAGATCGGCCACGAATGGCTCGTCCGGCCTGGCGGTCACCAGCGACTTCGGATCGGCGCTGGCGAGGAGAGCGCAGTGCTTGCCGCCGTGCGGCTGGTCGCTGCTCGGCGTCAGCGTGTAGCCGGCGGCCTCCTCGCCGCTCCAGAATGCCCAGCCCGCGACCTGATCCGGAATCGCTTCTTCTTCAAAGGCCGGATTGGCGATCGCCCGCGGGTCCGCCGGGCTGCCGTCGATCTCCAGCGAGAGATCGTCCAGCCAGACCTTCCCCTCGCGGTCGAGGGGCCGGTCGGTCATCTCGTCGCTGAAGCCGTTTTCGTTCCGCGGCCGGAAGACCTTCAGCCAGAGACGGACATGCTGCCCCTCCGGCAGCTCGGCGCGCACGAAAGCGCGCAAGCGCACCGTCTTGCCGCGGAACGGCGCCGCATCGATCTCCTGCACCATGCGCGCGTTGATCCCGCTCGGAACCGCCCAGTCGTCGACCCGCAAGTCGCGGAACAGCGGATCGAAACCCGTGTATAGCCCTAGGTGCCGCCACTGGACGGCGCGAACGTCATTGTCCTGCGGGTCCGCCGGCCGCGCGAGAGCCGCCGGCAAGGCAGGCCGCGTACCCGGCGGAAACACCCGGACCGTGGGAGCCACCGGCCGGAAGAGGTCTTCGAGAACGCGCGCGAGCTCCGCCGCATCCGTCGCGCTCTCCACCCGCCGTACCCCGGCGATCGCGAAGGCGTCCCAATCCGCGGCGGCTGCCTGGTCGCTGGGGTGGAAGTAGCGCACATACCCGAGGAGGCGGGTGAAGGCCACGACATTGTCGAGCCCCCGGCTGCTGAGGGCCCGGGCCGGCTCGTTGCCGGCCGGAGAGGCGGGGAGGGAGGCGAAGAGGAGAGCGGAGGCGAGAAGCAGGATCGAGGATCGCATAGGCCGTTGAACGCTCCAGAGTGATGCCTTCCCTCTGTTGGAGCGGAACGGCGGAGGAAAAGTTCCGCCGGCGAGTCTTCCACACCACCTCCGTAGGTCCACTCGAAGGCGCCTCCCAGAACCGCGTTTCCCAAGCGACGTCCCGCCTGATGTGGACTCGGAATGGTTATCGTAAAGGTCTGGGACGTCTTCCATGAGAAGGCCTCAGATGTCAATGGCCGCCTTGGCGGCCGACCTTCATGCCTTTCTTCCTGAGCGGTCCGGACCTGCTGAGCTGGGTTCATCCCCGAG
>DATARD010000395.1:0-1764 GCA_036264355.1 Thermoanaerobaculia bacterium | reverse complement strand
TGTCTCCCTGCTCGTTCCAGTCGGCGTCGAGCTGCACCCGGCCCTGCTGCATGCGGACCCGGTTGTAGTGCTTTCTCTTGCGGAACGTGTCGCGGCTGAAATCACCTTTCATGGACGGCTCCTCAGGTCACGAAGAAAATTCCGATCTCGAGGCCCGCCCGCAAGGACTCCTCGAGACGTAGCCGCAGGTAGTCTTCCCGCTGCGGCTGATGCAGGCTGGCGAAAGCTCCCGGCTCACCTTCGTCGTCGGCGAGCCGGCGCACGGTGTCGGGGTTGTCGGCGGTGAGCTGGCAATATCCCGGATCGCCGTAGCACAGCGAGGTGAAGCGCGGCACAGGTCCGCACCGGGTCGCCGGCTGGCAGTGGAAACGGCGCGGCAGCCGCGACTCGGGATGCACCCAGCAGAAGCGCACGCACCCGGTCTGCCGGCGGTCGACCCGGGCCTGGGCGAGGAAGATGCTGTTCTCCGCCAAGGTCACCTCGCGGGCGCGGACGACGCCGAGAACGGTGCAGCGGGTCACCCCGAAGGCGCCCCCGGGGTCGGCCCCCACGAGCCCTGCGAAGACGACGGCGTTCCGGTCGGCGGCGTCGAGGATCGAGTCGGTGGCGGCGAAGCTGGCTTGCGGCACCATCCGGATCGTGCCGGTGATGGTGCTCTCCAGCACCACAGAGGTCTGATCGGACTCCACCACCAGGGCCGGCTGCGGCGCATGCATGAGGGGCACAAGCGGCGCGCGGGGCGCGAGCGTGCAGTGGCGCAGCCGCAGCTCGGCGAGATGGCCGGTGACGTGCAGCCGCTGTCCCGCCACCAGGAGGCCGTTCATCTCGAAGCGGCTCAGCTCGCCGCCGCCGGTGATCTCCAGCGGACCCTGGAGAAGCACGGTCGGACGCTGACCGTTGGCCGCCCGGATCTCCAGCCGCACGCCGGCAGGGATGGCGACCTGCGGCAGCGGATCGTCGTAGGTGCGGCTGTCCTGGATCAGGATCACCGCCGAGCCGCCGGTCCAAGCCTCGAGAGCGCACTTCAGCGTCGCCGTCTGCTCGTCGTCCCCGCCGACCGTGATCAAGCCCTCGTGGGCAATCTGCGTGAACGAGGCCTGGCGTTCGTACGGACCGCCCCCCAGGCCGGCACTGAAGCCGTAGGCGTAGCGCACCTCGACGGCGGTCGGCTGCAGATCGTTCGCGAAGGCCAGCCGGCCCAGCACCGGATCGATCGCCACCTGTCCGTGGCACACCGGCCGGTTCCAGTCGCTCAGATCACAGGCGACGATCGTCTTGATGTCCAGGACTCTGGGCCCAGGATCCGGCGGCGAGGCGGGCAGCCCCCAGGCGCGCACCTCGATGCTCTGCCCATTCTGCCCATAGTAGAGATCCGGCCTGGCGGCGAGCGCCCGGCGGCGGATGGGCGCCGGGACGTTGATCTCCGCCGCGAGCGCGAAACGGTCGGCCTCGGTGACCGGATTGGTGAACAGCGGCTCGTCGAGGCCGATCGGGTTGAAGGTGTAGCGGTGTGGCTGCCCGATCGGCGGCGAGCCGATTGGCGGCGAGCTCATCGGCGGCGAGCTGACCAGGGACGGATCCACCCTCCAGGGCGTTACCCAGGAGAGCGGATAGGCGGTGAGCCGCCAGAGGTAGATGCCGAGGTTGGAGATGTTGTACCGGCCGCGGGTCATCTGCCGTACGTCCACCGTGTGGGCCGCGGTCTCGAACGGTCCGCCGAGATGCTCCAGGGGCTCCACCTGCCGCAGGTCCGGGGTGCGCAGG
>DATARD010000362.1:0-30778 GCA_036264355.1 Thermoanaerobaculia bacterium | reverse complement strand
ACCCCCGAGGACGCCTACCGCTGCTTCATGCGCACCGAGATGGACTATCTCGTGCTCGGCCCCTTCCTGCTGGAGAAGAAAGCGCAGCCGGAGTGGACCGAGAAGCAGGACTGGCGGCAGGATTATCAGTTAGACTAGTTTCAAACAGTGGAGAAGGTTCCCATGCGTAAAGTCGGCTATCTCGGCTCCCTCCTCGGCGAGATCTGGAAATTCGCCAAGCAGAACAAGGTCTATTGGATCGTCCCCTTCGTCCTGATCCTCGGCCTCGTCATCCTCCTCGTGGTGACCAGCCAGGCCACGGCGCCGTTCATCTATACGTTGTTCTAGAGGAGCGGCGGTTGGTCATTTCGGCGGCCGCCGCGAAGGCGGCCGCTTTCGCCACTCCTCCCGCAGGATGGCCCATCGCTCGTGGTCCCGCCAGCGCCCTCTGATCTTCAAATAGCGTGGCGAGATGCCCTCCAGTCGGAAGCCGAGGCTCGCCACCAGCCGGATGGAGGCCGTGTTCGCCGGCTGGATGTTGGCTTCCAATCGGTGTAGATGGAGGGTCGAGAAGGCATGATCCATAGCCAGGGCCAAGCCCTCTCGCATGTATCCCTGGCGGACAAAGGGAGCGCCGATCCAGTAGCCCAGATAGGCGTTCTGAAAGACGCCACGGACGATCTCGCTCAGGTTCACGGCGCCGAGGATCGCCTGATCTTCACGGTGAATCAAAAGAAGCGCTTCGAAGGTCGCCGCCGTATTGTGACGCAGATAGGCCGCGAACGCGGCGGCATCGCTCGGCGGAGCAACCCAGCCGGTGAGAAAGCGACGGCTGCTCCGCGCGAGAGCGGTGAATTCTCGCTCGTCCTCCTTCCGTGGTGAGCGCAGCAGCACCCGCGAGGTCCTCACGGCCGGCGCTCCGCCACGATCTCCAGCACCATGGGAGTCATCATCAACGTCCTACCATCCGCCTCCCGCTCTGCAAGCTCGCGGCGGACCGAGGTGGCCCAGCTTTCGGTCACGCGGCCGAGCTCCAGGAGTCTCTTGAGATTGACACCGATGAAGCTGGCGGGCCATTGCCAGAGAAGGTCGCCCGGGTGGACGCAGAAGATCCTTGGCACGGTCTCGCGGAGCTCAAAGCCGGCCGCGGTGAGCAACGTCGGCAGGACGAGAGCGACATCCGGCTCGCCTCCGGCTTCCCGCCAACTGGCCATGACGTGCTGGACGAACTCCTCGATCAGGAGGCTTCGGGGGGCGAGACGCCAGGCGCCGTAGTCGATGTACTCGTGGAAGATGGCGACTCCGCCGGGACGGAGAGCGGCGGCGAGCTTGTCGATCAGGGTCGCCGGAGAGGCGACGAAGGAGGCGACCCAGCGGCACCAGGTCGCGTCCATGGCTTCTGCCGGAAGCGGATCGGTCATCAGGTCCAGCTCATGGACCTGGACCTGGTCCAGGCCGCATGACCGGCAGGCGTCCCGGGCCGCTTCGACGAAGCGCTGCGAGCGTTCGACCGCGATGACCTGACCGGCCGGTCCGACGAGCTCCGCCAGATCGACGGTGGCATAGCCGGGTCCGGCTCCGGCGTCCAGGACGCGCCAGCCCTGGGTGATGCCCGCGCGGCGCCAGCAGTCGAGCACCGTCGGGCGCCAGGCCCGGTGTTGCAGTCCGAGGCGCTCCAGCTCCTCGCGGTGGGTTCCCAGCACGTAGTCCTGATCGGCTTGGCTCATGGCTCTCCCTTGTGGCCTCTATATATAGAGGAAGGGTAGATCTCGGCCAAGCCCGGCGGCTATCCGCATCTTGCGGTCGAACTTTGGCGTCTCGAGGGCCCTCACTCCCGTGACCGGTTCCCGCGCGCTACCTGCAACGCGGCTGCGGCCGCGCTGACCTTTTCTATCGTCAGATCGTCGCGGCGGGCGGCGTCCTGGAAGAGCACCAGGGCGGCGAGCGCTTCGCGGTGGACGTCCTGTGCCGCCAGGATCGGCACCATCTCCTCGGCGAGTTGGCGGACGGCGTCGGTGCGGTCCTGACGGAGATAAAGGAGCGCCAGGTCCATCGAGACCATCGCGGCATCGTAGCCTCGTCCCTCGGAGATGAAGCCGTCCCGTGCTTCGCGATAGCACTGCTCGGCCGTTCTTGTATCGCCCCGCGCCTCGGCGAGATTGCCGCGCAACCAGGTGTGGCGGAGCCGCGTCCACGGGTCCGCGAAGCGGTGGAAAAGATCCACGTCGATCTCAAGAGCTTCCTCGGCCTCCTCCCGCTGGCCAGCGGAGAAGAGCTGGCAGGCCAGGTTGAAACGGCCGCAGAGATAGAGCTGCGGCTCACTCTCCGGGGGCATCATGTCGAGAGCAGAGCGCGTGGTCTCGATTGCGCGCTGGGACTCGCCGCGCAGGTCGTAGACCGTTCCCAGGTTGAGGAGGACGCGGGCAGCGTCCTCCATGGTGTGGACCAGACGGTAAAGCATTGCGGCGCGGGTCAGGAGCTCTTCGGCCTGCTCGAACCGGCGCTGGTCCTTGCGCAGGGAGCCTTCGAGATCGTCCACCCGGGCCAGGATCTCGGGGTGGGTGACGCCATGCGTCTGGAGGACTTGCCTGGCATGCAGGAAGTAATCCTCGGCCTGGCGTGGCGTTTCACCAACCCGGCAAGCGTTCGCCATGTGAACGGTCGCCAGGACGATGAGATCGAAATGCTCCGGCATCCGCGGGTTTGCATGCGTGACCGTCCGCGCCAAATCGGCGAGATGGAACGCCTCCTTCGGCTCCGCAGGGATGTGCTTTCGGCTCTCTTCGATCAGGAGCCGGACGAGCGCCGCACTTCGGAAACGGCCCCGTGCTCGCCGCACTCGGTGGCCCCTCTCCTCGCGAGGAATCCGGAGGAGCTCCGCGAAATCCCGCCGCGCCTGCCGCTGCTCGGCCTCCAACCGGGCCACATGGTCCTCCAGAAGCACTGGGAGGACCTCGAACGTCCGGTTGTAGCCGGCTGTCGCTCCGGCCGTCTGCTCGCGCTCGAACGCTTTGACTTCCTCCCGGCAGGACGGACAGACGCTCATTAGATGTTGCAAGCCGATCTGCACGACCATCCGCGCGGGCACCTCTCCCAGCAGCATGGCGCGCAGAATCTCCCGGGTCAGATGGATGTCCGCCATCGAGTCGTCTCTCCTCAAGTCGTCGATCGCCGCCATTTTAGCGCGGAAAACGTTCCGTACAACAGAGACTTCGAGAAAGGCCGGCACCGCGGCACACGGCGCCGGCATCGGGGAGCATGTCATCTAGCCATTCGGATCCATCTGCTGACCGCGGTCTCCGTCCCCTGCGGCCTGAAACATGCCGCCAAGGGCCGTCCAAAGACCGCCGAGCAGACCAACAAGCGCGCTGATCATCCTGGACTCCTTTCGGGCGAGGCTTCAGCTCACGTCCCCACTCGGAACGGAGGAGCCGCCCTGGCGTCTACGATGCAGCGGAAAGGAGTTGGGAGGAACAGCGGAGTCGTCAGCCGAGCTCTTCGACGAGGGTTTCGGGGCTGAAAGAAGGCTCAAGCCCTCGGGCGTAGGCATGCCGGGACAGATCGGACGCCCCGAGGTCGAGGACGACGGCTCCGCGATCTGGACGGTCCGCCCCGAGGTCGCAGGGTCGCGCCGCAGGATCTGGACGGTCCGCCCCGAGATCGCAGGGCCCCGCCTCAGGATCTGGACGATCCATCCCGAGGTCGCGGGGTTCCGCCTCAGGATGTGGACGTCTCGCCTCGGTCTCTGAGCCTTCCGCCTGCGTCTGTGGGGCTTCCGCCTCTGTCTCTGCTCCTGCCGCCCCGAGATCCGGGGGCTCCGCACCGCGGGGCGGAGGTGTCGCCGCGAGGTGGGAGAGGTCCGCGTCTCGGGGCGACAGCTCCAGATCTTGCGGCGCGCCCCCCGGAGCTCGGGGCGGACCATCCACACTTCGAGGCGAAGGGTCCACCTCTCGAGGCGAGGGCTTCCGATCCCGAGGAGAACCGTCCACTCCTTGCGGCGGAGTCTCCGGATCTTGAGGCGACAGGTCCAGATCCAGCTCTGGAGGGCAGCCGGCGCGGTGCGGAGCGTTCAGCAGAAGATTGATACGATAGCCGCCTCATGCCAGACCAGCACACTCAAGCTCGAAGCTTCCTCTTCCTTCTCGCCAGCGCGCGCCGCGGCGGCAACACCGAGGTTCTTGCCCGGCGGGCGGCGGCGGCGTTGCCGGCGGCGGATCAGCAGGTGTGGATGCACTTGGACGATGTGCCGCTGGCGCCGTTCCGGGACATCCGGCACGATGCCGGCATCTACCCGCAACCCGAAGGCCACGAGCGGACGCTGGTGGAGGCGACCCTCGCCTGTACGGATCTCGTCTTCGCGGTGCCGCTCTACTGGTATAGCGTGCCGGCGAGCGCCAAGCTCTACCTCGACTACTGGAGCGGATGGCTGCGGGTGCCCGGGCTCGATTTCAAGAAGCGGATGGCCGGCAAGCGCATGTGGGCCTTCTGTGCCATGAGCGACGAGGACCGCACGACCGCGGATCCGCTGGTCGGCACTCTCCGGCTTTCCGCCAACTACATGGAGATGGACTGGAAGGGCGTGCTCTTCGGCTACGGCAGCCGGCCGGGAGACGTGGAGCGGGATCAGGGCGCGCTGGCCGCCGCGGAGCGGTTTTTCGCCGGATGACGCCGGGTGACTTCAAACCACAGGAGGAGAGACATGAACGCAAGACGGATCGGGTGGACCGTACTGTGTGGGCTGCTGGTGCTGGGGGGGGCGGCAACGGGCCAGAGCCTGGGCGTCGGCAGAGGCGTGGATCACGTCGCCTCGCTGGTGCGGCTGGAAAACTTCGACCCTGCCATGAATGTGCTGACCCAGCAGCTCGGGTTCTCGGCGACGACGGCCTTGGTCTCTCCGGCGGGGGCCAAGAACCGCCTGATCTGGTTCGACGACCTGTCGTACCTGGAGGTCGACGCCTTCACGGAGCTGAACGACTTCACCGCGCCGTTCCTGGACTTTCTGGCGCACCACGAGGGCGCCAAGTTCTATGGCACCGAGGTCCTCGACGCGGCGCAGGCGTCCACGTTCCTGACCAATGCCGGCTATGCCAACACCGGGCCGATCCCGGCGTCGCCCCTCACCGTCGAAGCGACCGGCCAGATCGTCGGCACGACTCCGCTCTGGAGCCTGGTCATCCTCCTCTCTCCTCTCGCTCCCGACAACTCGAACTTCTTCCTGGACTACAACGAGGCCCAGGTGCAGCAGATGTTCGTCCAGGTGCCGGCCCTGGCGCCGCGACCGCATCCCAACACGGCGAAGAAGATCCACACCCTCTGGCTGGTGGTGTCCAATCTGGATTCCGCCATCGCTTTTTATGAAGGGCTCGGCCTCGAGGTGCGCTCCAGGCATGAGAAGATCGGCTACCTGGGCGCCCGTGCCGCCGAGGTGCGCTACCCCCATGGCAGTACCGTGACTCTGCTGGAGCCGGAGGGTCCCGGCCTGACCGCCGACTTCGCCGCGGACCGGGGGGAGGGCATCCTCGGCGTCAGCATCGAGGTCGCCAATCTCCACGCGGCCCAGTCCCTGATCCACCACAACACCGGACTGCCGTTGCCGGTCTTTGAATACAGGGGACAGGATCGCTTCCTGATTCCAGCCTCTCTGACCCATGGTGTCCTGATCGAGATGGTGGAAGAGTCAGACCGCGGGAGGTGAGGGGGGCGCCTCCTGTATAATGGCGGGCTCGGGAGTACCGGGCTCGCCGGTCTGGCATCTGGGGAGGGGAGCCTAAACGCTTCGCGGGGGAACTTCGTAAGAGTAGGTCAGATATGCTTGAGCTCGTCTATTCCAGCACCCGCCAACGTGTCCTCTGGGCCGAACGGTCCGACCGGGAGCTGTTGCTCGCTCTCCGCGAGGGGGACGAGGCGGCGCTCAACGAGCTGATCGGGCGCAAGACCAAGCCCCTGCTTCAGCTCGTGCAGCGCATCCTCGGCGACCTCGAGGAGGCCCGCGACGTCGTGCAGGTCACCTTCTTCAAGGTGTGGGAGAACCGCCTGAAGTTCGACGAACGGTGGAGCCCCAACACCTGGATCTACCGCATCGCGAGCAACCTGGCGATCGACCATCTGAGGTCGCGCAAGAGCCGCGAGCGCAGCACCGAGCCGGTGAAGCACCACCTGCGCCAGGTGGCGGACGCGGGCTCGAAGAGCGACCTGTCCCGTTTGCAGCACAGCGAGGTCGCCAACATCTTCCGCGAGCTCGCGGCCGGCCTCTCCGAGAAGCAGCGGATGGTGTTCCTGCTGCGCGAGATGGAGGGGATGTCCTCGCCCGAGGTGGCCGAGGCCCTCGGCTGCCGTGAATCGACGGTGCGCAATCATCTGTTCAACGCCCGCAAGGTCCTCCGCCGCGAGCTGCTCGTGCGCTATCCCGAGTATGCCGGCGGGTTTGCGACCGAGGCGGACGATATGGACGACGCGGGCATGGAGGAGGCGCAATGAGCTGCCCGAATTGGCGCGTCCTCGCGAGCCATAGGGAGGAAGAGGCGGCTTGGGATGCGGCCGTGGCCCACTTCGACGGCGGCTGCCGGCTGTGCCGGCGCGACGCTCTCACCGCCGAGCCGACCCTGGTGTTCCGTCAATTGCGCGGAGTCGGTCCCGCGGCGATGAGCCCGGCCCAGGAGGCGTCCGAGGTGGACGCGGTCCGCCAGGCGGTCGCCGCGATGCGCACCGCCAGCCGGGTCGAGTCGCGTTCCAAGCGGGCCGGCTGGAAGCGCTGGGCGGCTGCCGCGGCGCTCGCCGCCGCGGCGCTCTCCATCCCGGCCGACAACGCCTGGCGGCATCTCACGGCCGAGCGGCAGGAGCTGGCCAGCCAGCCGGAGTCCATGCTGCGCGGCGCTGTGGTGCCGGCGGCCTATGGCCGCGAGGCCGATCCGGCGCTTTCCGGGACCGGCCGGCCGGGCGCGCGGGTCTATCACATGGATGGCGACGGCATGTCCGTGGTCATGATCGTGGACGAGAGCCTCGATGTCTGATCTCCGTCCCCTCCTCCACCCGACCCCCGCCGCGAGCTGACGAGAGAATCATGGGATCGACGGGATCGATGGGATCACCCCGCCGCATTGTTGCGAGCTGGCTGGCGAGCCTTCTGGTGGCCGTCTGCCTGGCGGCCGGCCCGCTCACCGCCCAGGGAGCGGACGACCTGGCCCTGCACGCCTTTGCGTTCAAGTACCGGCAGGCCGGCGAGGCGCTCTCCCTGGTCTCTCCCCTGCTGTCGCAGCGCGGCACGGTGGAGCTGCAACCGGGGACGAATACGCTGGTGATTCGCGACACCAACGCGGCGCTCAACCGCATTCTGCCGCTGCTGCGCACCTACGACCACCCGCTGCGGCGGGTGATGATGGATCTCTACATCGTGCGGGCCAGCCGCTCCCAGGTGTCGCCGCCGATCACGCGCTCGAACCTGCCGGAGACGCTGACCCGCAAGCTGCGGGCGCTGTTCTCCTATGACAGCTTCGACGTGCAGGCGCAGGCGCAGTTGAGCTCGGTCGAGGGGCAGTCGGTCACCTATGCGGTCGCCGACGACTACCGGGTGAGCTTCCGCAACGGCACGCTGTCCGCCGACCAGCAGCTCGGCCTGGCCGACTTTCACATCCAGCGCCGCACCAGCCGCGGGGCGATGGTGCCGCTGGCCTATTACAACGTGGTGAGCCTGCGCCTCGACCAACCCACGACGCTGGGGCTCGCGAAGAGCGAGTCGAGCCCCGAGGCGCTGCTGTTCGTCCTGATCTTGCGCAGCGGGGGCAGCCCCCACCGTTTGCCGCGAGCGGAGCCTTAAAGGGATGCAGTTCGTCTGCCGTGTCGGAACCCAGGATGGCCGCGTCCTCGAGGAGGTGCTGACCGCCAGCGACGAGTCGTCGCTGCGCAGCGAGCTCTCGAAGCGCGGCCTGCACGTGTTCGAGGTGCGCCGGCGTGGCCTGTCGCGCAACATGTCGGCGAGCGGGCGGAAGCGCCGCAAGCGCATTCCGAGCCAGGAGTTCATGGTCTTCAACCAGGAGCTGGCGGCGCTGCTCAAGGCCGGCCTGCCGCTGCTCCAGGCGCTCGACCTGATGCTGGAGCGGATGGCCAATCCGCACTTCCGCGGCGTGCTCACCGAGATCCGCGACCGGGTGAAGACCGGCGAGGACCTGTCGGACGCGTTCGCCGCCTACGGCGACCTCTTCCCGCGCCTCTACCCGCCGACCCTCAAGGCCGGCGAGCGCAGCGGCGAGCTGGAGCAGGTCATCCGCCGCTTCCTGCGCTACTCGAAGCTGGTGCTCGACGCGCAGCGGCGGGTGGTCTCGGCGCTCATCTACCCGACCGTGCTGGTCTGCCTGTCGATCGCCATGATCATCGTCATGGCCGTCTTCGTGGTGCCGAAGTTCCGCGTCTTCTTCGACAATCTGGGCGTCGACCTGCCGGTGATCACCCGCGTCGTGCTCGCGATCTCCAGCTTCGCCAACCGCAACTGGCCGATCATCCTGGTGCTGGTGCTGGGGGTCGTCTTCTCCTTCCGCTCCTGGAAGAAGACGGAGAAAGGCGGTCTCATCGTGGACAATCTGCGCCTGCGCCTCCCCTTGCTGGGCGGCGTGTTGCAGCGTTTCTCGCAGGCGGAGTTCTGCCGCTCCCTGGCGACGCTCCTGACCGGCGGCATTCCGCTGGTGCCGGCCTTCGAGATCGCCGTCACTTCGGTGGGCAACCTCTGGGTGCGCAGCAAGATCGAGCCGACGATCCAGATGGTCCGCGAGGGGAAGCCGTTCTACTCTGCGCTGGAGACCAGCGCGGTGTTCACCGACATGTCGATCGACATGATCAAGGTCGGCGAAGCGACCGGCTCGCTGGATGACATGCTGGGCAGCGTGTCGGACTTCCTCGACGAGCAGATCGAGACGCGGATGCAGCGCATCCTGACGCTCATCGAGCCGATGATGCTCATCTTCATGGGGATCATGATCGCCCTCATCCTGGTGGCGATCTACCTTCCCATGTTCAGCGTGCTCGGATCGTCGAAGTTCGGATAATGTCTGCGGGCGGCGCGAGCGGCGCGGCGGTGACTCGGCGGTCTCAGAAAGCGCCGCTGCCTGCACTCTGTTAGATGCACACTCTTGGGGGTAGGAGCGTTCGATGGCGGTGATCAACGGTAAGACAACGGGTCAGGTCAGGGAGCTCGAGCCCGAGACCGTGGAACAGGCGCGCGAGCGTCTGGTCCAGGAGAGGCGCGCGGCGGAAGCTTTCGCCGAGCGCTACGGTCTCGAGTTCGTGGACATGACCCATTTCCGCATCGACAACGACCTCTTCCGCCGCATCCCGTTCGAGCTGATGCTGCGCTACGGCTTCATCCCGGAGCGCCAGCTCGAAGGGCGCCTCGCGGTGGTCATGGCGGACCCCTCGGACGTGGTCAAGATCGACGAGATGGAGATGCTGCTCGGGCAGCCGGTGGACGTGCGGGTCGGCGTCCGCTCGGCGATCGACGAGATCCTCCAGAAGTCGGAGAGCGCGCAGCGCGTGCTCGACGAGGCGAGCGAGGACTTCCGCATCCAGCTCGTGCAGGAGGACGAGGACGGCGAGGAGATCCTGTCGATCGACCGCATCACCGCCGACACCAGCCCGATCATCAAGCTGGTCGACTCGACGATGTTCAACGCCATCCAGCGGCGGGCGAGCGACATCCACATCGAGACGCGGGACACCGAGGTGATCATCAAATACCGCATCGACGGTGTGCTCTACCAGGCGATGGAGCCGATCGACAAGCGGCATCACCAGACGATCATCAGCCGCATCAAGGTGATGTCGGAGCTCGACATCGCCGAGAAGCGCATCCCGCAGGACGGCCGCTTCAAGCTGCGCCTGAAGGGCAGGACGATCGACTTCCGGGTCTCGATCATGCCGTCGGTGCACGGCGAGGACTGCGTCATCCGCATCCTCGACAAGGAGTCGATGAACGAGGAGTTCAAGAACCTCCGCCTCGACATCCTCGGCTTCGACGACGAGACGATGCGCAAGCTGCGCAAGTTCATCCGCGAGCCGTACGGCATGGTGCTGGTCACCGGCCCCACCGGCTCGGGCAAGACGACGACGCTCTACGCCTGCCTGTCGGAGATCCAGTCGTCGGAAGACAAGATCATCACCATCGAGGATCCGGTCGAGTACCAGCTCCGCGGCATCACCCAGATCCCGGTCAACGAGAAGAAGGGGCTGACCTTCGCCCGCGGCCTGCGGTCGATTTTGCGCCACGACCCGGACAAGGTGATGGTCGGCGAGATCCGCGACCAGGACACGGCGCAGATCGCCATCCAGTCGGCGCTCACCGGCCATCTGGTGTTCACCACCGTGCACGCCAACAACGTGGTGGACGTGCTCGGGCGGTTCCTCAACATGAACGTCGACCTCTACAACTTCGTGTCGGCGCTCAACTGCGTGCTGGCGCAGCGTCTGGTGCGCAAGGTGTGCAAGTACTGCCGGAAGCCGGTCAAGGTCTCCCGGCAGCTCCTGGAGGAGAGCGGGCTCGATCCGGCCGTCTACTCCGACTTCACGTTCTACGAGGGGGCCGGGTGCATCGAGTGCAACGGCACCGGGTTCCACGGCCGCCTCGCCGTCTCCGAGCTGCTCGATCTTTCGGACCACATCCGGGAGCTGATCCTGGATCGCCGCCCCGCCTCCGAAATCAAGCGCGCCGCCAAGGAAGAAGGGATGACCTTCCTGCGTGAATCCGCGCTCGAGATGGTCCTCCGGGGAGTGACAACGCTGCGTGAGATCAACAAAGTTACCTTCGTGGATTGAGCACCTCCTGGGTGCCGCGCCGATCCCGGCGCCGCCGCACGTCTTCGCGCTGGACGGCGCGCGGCTGCGCTACGGCCAGTTCGTGCGCGACCGGCAGGGCTTCCGCTGCCGGGTGCTGCGCACGGTGGCGATGCCGCGCGACGCTTTCCTGAGCGGCCTGCTCGGCGGTCCGCTGCGCGATCCCGCCGCTTTCCAGGGGATCGTCGGCGGCTTGGTGAAGACCATTCCCGGCGGCGTCAAGGACGCTTCGCTGGTGATCCCCGACGCCTGGCTGCGCGTCGCCTTCACCGAGAGCGGCGAGCTGCCGCGGGCGGCCGACCAGCGCGACGAGGTGCTGCGCTGGAAGCTCCGCCGCCTGGTGCCGTTCCGCGTGGACGAGCTGCGGGTGAGCGCCGCCGAGGTGCCGCCGCTGCCTGATCAGGAAGAGCCGCGGCGCCTGCTCCTCGGCTTCGCCATCGAGCAGCTCCTGGCGCAGATCGAGGACGGCTTCGCCGCCCACGGCGTCCATCTGGGGCAGATCTCGAACGCCAGCCTGTCGATGCTCGCCGCCCTCGCCCCGCTCGAGAAGACGCAGGCCGATGAGCTCACCGCGCTCGCCGTGGTCGACGAGCACGGCTACTCGCTGGTCTTCGTGCGCGGCGGCTCGCCGATCCTCCACCGCTACAAGGCGGTCGCTGCCGGAAGCACCGGCCTGGTGACGCGCGACCTGAAGCTCACCCGCAACTTCCTCGACGAGCACCTGCCCGGCGTGCCGCTGGCGCGGGTGCTCCTCGCCGCGCCTCCCGAGCAGGAGCCGGTCTGGGTGGACCTCCTCGCCGACGGGCTCGGCGAGCCGGCGGCGGCGCTCGACGGCCGCCACCTGCCGCCGCTGCGGGCCGAGGAGGGCTCGGTGCCCGCGTGGCGCGAGCTGGCGCCGTTGCTGGGCGCCGCCCGGCAGGAGGTCGCATGAGCGTGCTGACCGAGAAGACGGTGGCGCCGGTCAGCCCGCCGATGACCCATCTCGACCGGCTGGAGCCGCTGAACCTCGCCCGCCGGCCGTTCACCAACACGCGGCCGGTGACGCGCGCCGCGATCCTGCTCTGGCTGCTCGGCGCCCTGCTGCTGCTCGGCAACATCTCCCTGTTCCGCAATTATCTGTCCAATTCGGCGGAGAAGCGCGCCGAGCTCGCCCACCTGGAGATGCAGATCCTCAAAGAGGACCGGCAGGTCTCGCAGCTCGAAGCCCAGCTCGCCAACAGCAACCTCGAGCAGCAGAACCGCCAGGCGCGGTTCCTCAACCGCCGGATCGCCGAGCGCACCTTCTCCTGGAGCCATCTCTTCGATCACCTGTCGCAGATCCTGCCCGACGGCGTGCGCCTCACCCGCCTCACCCCGGCCAGCCTGACCGATCCCAAGGAGTCACAGACCGAGACGGCGGCGGCGCCGGTCCGGCCGCGCGACGAGCGGGTGACGCTGCTCATCGACGGCGAGGCGAAAAGTGACGAAGCGCTCTCCCTGTTCGTAAACAGACTGTTCGCGCGCCCCTTCGACGAGCCCGACCTGACCCGGGAGACGCGCGAGGATGAAGACCTCGTGAAGTTCGACATCAAAGCCCTGTATCTGCCGGCCGGCGCGGCGAGCCCGCCGAGCCCCGCCGGCGCGTCCAAACCGGCCAGCTCAGCCGGCGCGGCTCCCACGGCTCCAATCGTGGAGGAAGCGGCGCCGAGCGGCCGGATGCCGGCGCTCAAGACGCCCAACGCGTCCGGCACGCCGGGCGTGCTGCGGACCGTGCCCGCCAGACCGGCGCAGCGGCCGCCTGTCCGTTCCGGGAGGGGAGCATGAGGAGCCCGGCTGAAATCTGGCGGCAGCGTCTGTGGGTGTGGGTGCCGGCCCTGGTCTTCTTTCTCGCCAACGCCACCGCCTACACCGTCTACCGCTTCGGCTTCGCCGACCGCGTGGCGTCGCTCCAGGAAGACCTGAAGGACCGGCGGGAGCGGCTCGATCCGCTCGATGCGCGCCGGCAGAAGCTGCAAGCGCTGCTCGCGAGCTCGAAGCGCACCGACCAGGAGATCCGCAAGCTCTACGCCGAAAGCTTCTCGACCCGCCGGGCGCGGCTGACCAACATCAACACCGAGGTGAAGACGCTGGCGCGCAAGGCGGGCCTCGATCCCCGCTCGTTCTCCTATCCGGAGGAGCAGATCCAGCAGTACGGATTGATCAAACGCTCCTTCATCTTCTCGGTCGAAGGGAGCTACGTCAACCTGCGCAAGTTCATCAACCTCCTCGAGCTGTCGGACTCCTTCCTCACCCTGGAGTCGATCAACCTGACGCCGGGCAGCAGCGAGCGGCAGGGGAAGGGCCGTGCCGGCTTCGCGCCCGCCGTGCCAACAGCCGCCCCGTCGCCCGAAAGCTCGGAGCTGCGCATCAGCCTGACCCTCTCCACCCTGTTCGCCCGCGATCCGAACGATCCCGGACCGCTGGTCCGGAGGACGGCGTCCTGATGAACAGCCGCACCAAGATGTTGCTCGGCGTGCTCGGAGCGCTGGTCCTGCTCAGCGGCTGGTATCTGCTGCCGGACAGCGATTCGGGCGTCTCCGCGGGGACCGAGGGCGCGCCGCCCGGCGTCGCCGGCGCCACGCCCCGCCGCGCGGTGGCCGCGGACGCGAAGAAGCCGGTCGAGTACGTCGAAGAGCTGCGCGTCGCCGACCTCGTGGGGCAGGCGAAGAGCTTCACGCCGGGCCGCGATCCCTTCCGTTTCTTCGTGCCGCCGCCGCCCCCGCCGCCCAAGCCGCGGCTGCCGACCAAGGCCGAGCTCGACGCCATGCGGGCGCAGCAGGAGCGGGACGCCGCGGCGCGCGCCGAGCAGCTCAGGCTCCAGCAGATCGAGGCCGCGAAGCCGAAGCCGGCGCCGTTCACCATGACCTACCTGGGCAGCTTCGGGCCGCCCGAGAAGCGGCTCGCCGTCTTCACCGACGGCAAGACGATCTACAACACCCAGCAGGGTGAAGTGCTCGACAACAAATTCATCGTCGCCCATATCGGCTACGAGTCGGTGGACATCCAATTCGTCGGGTTCCCCGACTGGCCTGCCTTGCGGCTGGCCGTCGGCCACCCCAGCCGTTGAACGGAGGCAGAGTGTCGAAGATGCGGAATTCCATCCTGCGGGCGATTGTCGGTCGATCGGCCCTGCTGATCTCACTGGTCGCCCTTCTTCTCGTGGCCGGCTGCACCAGCAACCAGTCCTACCGCAAGGCGGAGACGGCGGCGCAGCGCGGCGATTGGGATGCGGCGGTGCTGCAATATATGAAAGCGGTGGATCAGGACCCGGGCGATATTACCTACCGGGCCGCTCTGATGCGCGCCAAGACCAAGGCCTCGCAGGTTCATTTCGCGAAGGGACAGGAGTTCGAAAAAGCCGGGGTGACCGAGCGCGCGCTGGTCGAATATCAGCAGGCCGTGCAGCTCGATCCCACCAACCAGTATGCCAAGGCGCGCCTGGAGCGCGTGCACCAGGCCTACCTGGCGCAGCGCCAGAACCGTGCCACCGGCTCGATCGACCAGCTCAAGAAAAAGGCCCAGCAGGACCGGCCGCAGCCGCCGGTGCTGAATCCGCGCTCCACCCAGCCGATCTCGCTGGAGTTCCCCGAGCCGGTCTCGATCTTCCAGATCTACAAGGCGCTCGGCAAGGCGTTCGGCATCAACATCCTGTTCGATCCGAACCTCAAGGACCAGGAGATCGCGATCGACTTGAAGGACGTCACGGCGCAGACCGCTCTCGAAACGTTGATGCGCTCGGTCAACCACTTCTACAAGGTGCTCGACGACCACACCGTCCTGATCGCCGCCGACACGCCGCAGAACCGCCGCATCTACGAGGACCTCGTCATCCAGACCTTCTTCCTCTCCAACTCCGAGGTCAAGGAGATGATGACGATCCTGCGCAGCCTGGTCGACTCCAAGAAGATCGCCGTCAACGAGCAGCTCAACGCGATCATCCTGCGCGACACCGCCGACCGGGTGAAGGTGGCCGAGAAGATCATCGAGACCAATGACAAGGCGAAAGCCGAGGTGGTCGTCGACGTCGAGCTGTTGCAGATCAACACCGCGCGCCTGCGCGATCTCGGGGTCAACCTCTCCCAGTACTCGATCTCGCAGACCCTCGACCGCGATCCGACCAAGAACCCGCTGCGCATCTCGGACCTCCAGTTCCTCAACCAGGGAGACTGGATCCTGACCCTGCCGAGCTTCGTCTACAACTTCGTCAAGAACAACACCGACGCGCAGCTCCTCGCCAAGCCGCAGCTCCGCATCACCGAGGGCGAGAAGGCCAACCTGGTCATCGGCGACCGCGTGCCGATCCCGTTGACCACCTTCAACACCCAGAACGCGGGCACCGCCGGCGGCATCGTCCCCATCACCTCCTTCCAGTACCAGGACGTCGGCATCAAGATCGAGATCGATCCGCGCGTGCACCACAACCAGGAAGTGACGATGCACGTCAAGATCGAGGTGAGCAACATCAACGGCTACGCCGACGCCGGCAACGGCCAGAAGCAGCCGATCATCGGCACGCGCACCATCGACTCGGTGATCCGCCTGCAGGACGGCGAGACGAACTTCATCGCCGGCCTGATCCGCACCGACGAGACCAACACCGACTCCGGCGTCCCCGGACTGTCCGAGATCCCGCTGATCGGCCGCCTGTTCGCCGACAAGCGGACCGACCACCAGCGCACCGACGTCATCCTGACCCTGACGCCGCACATCATCCGCAACGCCGAGATCACGGAAGAGGACCTGAAGCCGATCTGGGTCGGCACCGACGCCAACATGACCTTCCGCGGCAGCCCGCGGGTCGATTCGGAGATCGAAGGGCCGTTCGACACCAACGAAGGGACGCCGGAAGAGATCCAGGACGCCATCCGCCGCCGCCTCCAGCGCCTGCCGCGCGGTCTGCAGCCCGGCGTCGAGATGCAGCCGCCGCCGATGGGCGGAGTGTTCGGCAATCCCAACAATCCGGCTCCCGGGCAGCAGCCCAATCAGCCCGGCCAGCCGCCGGCCGGCGTGAACCTGGTGCCGGCGGCGCCGCCGAGCGACATCTTCCGTCCGGCGACGCCGCAACCGCCGCCCCAGCAGCAGCCGCAGCAACAGCAGCAGGTGCCCGAGGAGGAGACGGAGCCGCCTCCCGCCTCCGGGACCGCGCACGCCGCCGCGCTCGCGCCGGGTGTGCCGGTGAATCCGCGCGGCCAGCTCGGCAGCCTGCTCACCGAGCGGTCGGCCGAGGCCGGGGGTGGCGAAGACAAGCGCGGTGTGGCGGTGCGCCTGTGGCTCACCCCGGACCGCACCCAGGTCGCCGCCGGCGACCATCTGACCGTGGCGGTGCAGGTGTCGGCGCAGCGCGAGATTTCGCACCTGCCGCTCACCCTGACCTACGACCCGGCCCTGCTCGCCTTCGAGGCGGCGGCGGCCGGCGACTTCCTGGGCGCTCCCGGGACGGCGCAGGTGATGGCGGACGCCTCCACGCCCGGCACGCTGGTGCTCGGCGCCAGCCGCCTCGGCAGCGCTCCGGGCGTCAGCGGCGAGGGGACGGTGGCCGTCCTCACCTTCCGCGCGCTCGCCGCCGGAGCGTCGCGGATCGCCTTCGACAAGCCGAAGGCCCTGGACGCCGCGCTCCACCCGGTGCTGCCGCTGCGCACCCTGCCGCTCACCGTCGAAACGTCCGGCCGGCAGCCGCGGCGGGAAGTCTGAGGACATTCTTCAGGTTGGAACCGATGATGAGTTGCGTATCCTCTTCCTCCCGGCGCCGGCCGCAGGCGGGCTACACCCTGGCCGAGCTGGTCATGGTGGCTTCCGTGCTGGTGCTGCTGGCGGCGATCACCCTGCCGCTGGTCAAGTTCACCTCCCGCCGCCTCAAGGAGATGGAGCTGCGCCAGGACCTGCGCCAGATGCGCGCCGCGATCGACGAGTACAAGCGCTACAGCGACACCGGGATGATCCCCGTGGACGTCGGCACCGAGGGCTATCCGACCAAGCTCGACACCCTGGTGGAGGGCGTGGCTCTCGCCGGCCAGGTCGACAAGAAGCTGAAGCTGCTGCGCCGCATCCCCATCGATCCGATGACCGGCAAGAAGGAGTGGGGGCTGCGCGGCTACGACGACGCTCCCGATGCGACCTCCTGGGGCGGCAGCAACATCTATGACGTCTACTCCCTGTCGCAGGGAGTCGGTCTCAACGGGGTGCGCTACCGTGAATGGTAAGCTGAATGAAAGGTGTGCCATGCGGGAGCGCGGCTTTACGCTGCTCGAATTGATCATCGTCATCGCGATCATCGGCATCCTCGCCACGATCGCCATGCCTGCTCTCAAGGATGTGCCGCGGCGCGCCAACGAGGCGGTCCTCAAGACCAACCTGCACACCCTGCGGGACGTCATCGACCAGTATTACGGCGACAAGGGGAAATATCCGACCGGCCTGCAACAGCTCGTCGAAGCGGGCTATCTACGCAAGATCCCCATGGATCCGATCACCAAGCGGTCCGACAGTTGGGTGTTCGACTACGAGCAGGCCGACAAGGACGCGCCGCCGCCGGAGACCGATCTGGCCGACCAGCCGGGCATCATCGACGTCCATTCCGGCTCGCCGCTCCTCTCCCTTGACGGAGTGCCCTACCGGGAGTGGTGATGCGGTCTTCCTCAATCCAGGGCGGCTACAACATGGTGATGTGCATGATCGCCATTTCCGTGCTCAACATCATGGTGGCGATCGCCTTGCCGATGTGGAGCCAGGAGATCCAGCGCGACCGCGAAGAGGAGCTGATCTCGCGCGGCTGGCAGTACGTGGAGGCGATCCGCGTCTTCCAGAACCGCTTCCAGCGCCCGCCGATCCGCCTCGAAGAGCTGGTGGAGGTCAAGCCGCGCTCGATCCGGCGGTTGTGGAAAGACCCGATGACCGACGGCACGATGCAGCCGATCTATCAGAACGAGGGTCAGCCGATCCCGGGTCAGCCCGGCCAACCGGATCCGAACAACCCGACTGGGCAGATACCTGGCGATCCGGGTACTCCGAACGGCGGGCCGCCGAACCCGAATAATCTCAACCCGTCGAACGGTCCGGTCGATGCGAACGGGCAGCCGGTCGCGGCGAACGGTCCGATCACCGGCGTGCGCAGCCGCAGCAACAAGAAGTCGATCCTTCTCTTCTATGGCAAAGAGCACTACAACCAGTGGCGCTTCACCCTCGACCTGATGCTCCAGGTGCGGCCGGCGCCGGGCCAGCCTCTCCAGAACCCGGCGCCGGGCGGTCCCAGCGCCGGGCTCAACCTGAGCACGCGCTGGCTGGGCCGCCCCTTCCCTCTCGTTCAGACTCCTGACAATCTGCCCAACCCCAACCAAAAGCCGAGCAGCGCGCGCTTCAATCGGCCCTGATGGCATGAGAGTGCGCGTCAAGCGGCTCCCGGCTGCCCATGACCTCCCGCTTCCGGCCGCCGCCTCTCCGGGCAGCGCCGGGGTCGACCTGCGCGCCGCCGTCGAGAGCGAGGTCGTTCTCCGTCCCGGTGAGCGCGCCCTGGTGCCGACCGGCCTGGTGCTCGCGATCCCGCCGGGCTGCGAAGGGCAAGTGCGGCCACGCAGCGGCCTCGCCCTGCGCCACGGCATCGGCATCCTCAACTCTCCCGGAACCATCGACAGCGACTACCGGGGCGAGGTCGGAGTGATCCTCGTCAACCTCGGCACCGCCGACGTCCCGATCCGCCGCGGCGACCGCATCGCCCAACTCGTCTTCGCCCGCGCCGAGCCGGTGGACTGGGAGGAGACCGAGGAGCTGGACGGCAGCGATCGCGGTGAAGGCGGTTTCGGATCGACCGGTGTGGGCTAGGATAGGGCCGCCATGAGAGACCGCCACCGCCTGTCTGCCCGTTTCGCCGTCCTCGCCGTTCCGTTCCTCCTCCTGTCCTGCCAGGGCGCGCCGCCGGCCCAGACCGCGCCTAAAGGCGCGCCCCAAGCGGCTTCGCAAGCCGCCCCGGCCGCCGCCGAAAAGCCGCGCAAGGTGATCCTGCTGAGCCTCGACGGCGCTGGCGCCGAGGAGCTCCAGAGACTCCACAAGGAAGGCGCGCTCTCCGCCGGCGGGTTCGAAAGCTTCTTCCGCGATGGCCAGGTCGCCGACCGCCTGCTGCCGGTCAATCCGACCCTCACCGCGGTGAATCACATCAGCCTGGTCACCGGCTATCCGCCGTCGCAGACCGGAATCGTCAGCAACAGCTTCCACCGCGCGGGCACGCCGTTCCTCGACATCGTGAGCGGCTTCGCGGCGCCGATCGAGACCGAGACCCTGTGGGAGTCGGTCATGCGCCAGGGAAAGAAGGTGGGAGTCCTCACCTGGCCGGGCGCCGACGGCAAGATCTCCCGCCGCACCGCCGACTGGGGGATGGTCTGGCTGGGCGAGCCCGAACGCCAGTCGGCGGTGGTCACCTTGAGGCGGTCCGAGTGGAGCCACATGCCGGCGGGAGCGGCCACGGAAGGGGTCGAAAGCCATTCGCCGATCCTGCGCAGCCGGGCCGTCATCGGCAAGGAGGGGCAATCCGGGCGCGAGTTCGAGCTCCTGGCCGTCGACCGCACGGACGACGGGAAGGTGAATTACGATTCCATCCTGCCGTTGACCGCCGGCGACCGGGTGTTCATCCATCCCGGCGAATGGGCGCACCTCCCGTGCGAGACGCCGCGGCCCGACCGGGTCATCCGCAGCACCTTCTGCTGGGTCAAGGTGCTGAGCCTCGATCCGGACCTGGGGACGGCGCAGATCTACTTCAACGCCCTCTACGGCAACAGCGCCTATCCGAAAACGTTCGAGATGACCCTGGGGGAGGAGGGGCTGCTCTGGCCGGGGCCGCCGGACAGCCACTACCTCAGCGAGACCTGGAAGGGCCAGCCGGGGATCGACCTCACCACCTGGACCGAGCAGGCGGAGCGCTTCGCCGCCTTCTTCGGCGCCTCCCTGCGCCTGGCCGCCGGGCGCTCCGACTGGGACCTGATCCTGGGCTACATTCCGGTCATCGACGACGCCGGCCATGAGTTGCTGCTCACCGATCTGGCGCAGCCCGGCTACTCCGCCGAGCGCCGCGACGCCTTTGCCGCCGCACGGCTCAAAGCCTGGCAGGCGGTGGACCGCGAGCTGAAGTCCTTCCTCGCCAGCGTCGACCTCAAGACGACCGCGGTGGTCATCGTCAGCGATCACGGCATGGCGCCGGTCCACACGGAGATCGATGCGAACGTGCTGCTGCGCGACAAGAGTGTGCTCGCGCTGGACGACGACGGCAGGCTCGCGGCCGGCACCCGCGCCTACGCCGTCTCCGCCGGCACTGTCTCCGAGGTCTATGTCGACCCCGGCGCGCCGGAACGTGACCGCTTGATCGCCGACTTGAAAGCCTATTTCTCCGCCTGGAGCGTGGCGGGCAAACACCCGATCGCGCAGGTGCTGACGCGGCACGAAGCGGCGCCCCTGGGGCTCGATCATCCGAACAGCGGCGACCTGATCCTGTTCGCCGCCGACGGCTATCACTTCACCGGTCACGGTCTGAAATCCGGAAAAGCCCTCCTGCCGACCGAGGCCTACGGCATGCACGGCTACCCGAACACCGACCCGCGCATGGCCGGCATCTACCTGGCGCTCGGCGCCGGTGTGAAGCCGGGCGTCGTGCACCTCGTCCGCAACGTGGACGTCGCCGGCCAGGTGTCGGCGTGGCTCGGCCTCGAAAAGCCGCGTCCGAAACCTGCTGACTAGGGCGGTCCGGCGGCTTTATCTTTTGGCAGCCGCGGCCAGGATGCGCTCCACCACCTGGCCCGGCGAAAATCCGGCCCGGCCGGCGGCGGCCAGGAAGCCGGCGTCGGCGGAGAGGCAGGGGTTGGCGTTGACTTCCAGGATGACCGGCTCTCCGGCCGCGTCGAGACGCAGGTCGACCCGCGCGTAGCCGGAGAGGCCGCAGACGGCCCACGCCCGCCGCGCCAGGTGCCGCACTTTTTCGATCAGGGCGGCTTCGTTCGGATCGGCCGGATCGGCCGGATCGTCGAGAAATGCCCGCACGGTGTGGATACACGCAAACGAGTCTTCGAGCCACTTCGCTTCGTAGCCGACCACCCGCGGCATCTCCTCCGGAAAGTCCTGGAAGAGGATCTCGGCGATCGGCAGCACGTCCACGCCGCCCTTGCCGCTGCCACCATTCGCAAGCAGAGAGACGTTCAGCTCGCGGCCCGGGAGATAGGTCTCGGCGAGGACCGCCTGGCCGGGAAAGCGGGCCGCCAGATGCGCGCCGCGGGCCAGCGCCTCCTCCCGGGTCGAGCAGACCGGATTTCCTTCCAGGCCGATCGAGGCGTCTTCGCAGGCCGGCTTGAGGATCCACGGCGGCGGCACCCGGTCGAGCAGGTCCGGATGCTCGAAGTCGAGCCGGCCGCCGGGCGCGACGGGCAAGCCTTCGGCGGCGAGCAGGGCGCGGGTCATCAGCTTGTCGGTGGTGAGCCAGATCGCGGCGGCGGATCCGCCGGTGAACGGAACGCCCGCCAGCTCCAGGGCGGCGGCGCTCGCCGGGCAGAGGTTGGGCGCGCCGGGCGGCGCTTCGATGAGATTGAACACCACCGTCCCCGGCTCGTCCCGGGCGGCGGCGAGGATCGCCTCCAGCGCTCCGCCGGCGGCGAGAGGACCCGCGGCGGCGCGCTCCGCCGGAATGCCGATCTCGGCCAGCCCCATCTCGACCAGCGTCACCTGGTCGAGCACGTCGAAGGTCGAGGGATCGTCCTCCGCCGCCACCGGGTTGTGGGCCACCAGCACCCGGCGCACCTCCCGGAGCTGCGGGAGATGCCGGAAGATACTGTTGTCCGCCGTCAGAGTCCCCATCGCTGCCCGGCGGCCTCCACGATCCTGCCGAGCAGCTCCGCGTATGAGATTCCCGCCAGCCGCGACATGATCGGCAGATCCGATTTGACCGGGTGCATGCCGGGCAGCGGATTGGTCTCCAGGAAGCAGGGCTCGCCCGACGCGTCGCACCGCAAATCGACGCGCGCGCCGTCGCGGCACGAGAGGGCGTGATAGGCGCCGAGGGCGACGGCGCGGGCGCGCTGGGCGAGCGGCTCGCCGTCGAGCAGGCGGTATTCGATCCGTGTCTGGTACTCCGCCTTGTTGAGGGCCGTGTAATCGCCGTCCGTGCCTTCCTTGAACACGACCTCCATGACGCCGACCACGTGCGCGTCGCCGTTGTTGCCCACGATGCCCACCGTCATTTCGCGGCCGGGCAGATAGCTCTCGACCAGCACCGGCTGTTCGAACCGCCGCAAGAGATCGGTGCAGGCGTCGAGCAGCTCGCTCTGGCAGACCACGCGGGAGCGCTCGGTGACCCCCTTCGAGCTCCCTTCGGCGGTGGGTTTGATGAAGAGCGGTGGAGCGAGATCGACCCGCTGCACGTCCTCCATCGTCTCCACGACGGCGAAGGGAGCGGTCGGCAACCCGTGGTCGCGCACCAGCCGCTTGGCGAGCGGTTTGTCGAGCGTCACCGCGCAGGTCAGCGGGTCCGAGAACGTGTACGGCTGATCGAACAGCTCGCAGAGCGCCGGCACCTGCGCCTCCCGCGAGCGACCGCGCACTCCCTCGGCAAAGTTGAAGATGAGGTCCCAACGGTCGCCGGCGGCGAGGCGCCCGGCCAGCGCGACGCCGCGCCCGATGCGCTCGACGTCATGGCCGTTGGCGGCGATGCCCGCCGCCAATCCGGCGACCGTCTCCTCTTCGTCGAACTCCATCACCTGCTCGGGGGTGAAACCGGCGGCGAGGTAGTCCTCCTTGAGGTCGTAGCAGAGGCCGATCCGCAGAGGTCGCATCAGCGTGATACGTCGTCGGCGAGATCGCGATAAATATAGTCCTGGCCTGCCCAGTTGCGCAGGGTCCAGACGTGGTCCTGATGGCTGACGATGGTGTCGTTCTGGATCGGCACCTTGCCGCCGCCGCCCGGCGCGTCGATCACATAGGTCGGCACTGCATATCCGGTGGTGTGTCCGCGGAGCTGAGACATCAAATGCAGACCTTTCTCCACCGGCACGCGCAGGTGGCCGGTGCCCACCACCGGATCGCATTGATAGAGGTAGTACGGCCGCACCCGCATCTTGAGCAGGCCGTGGAACAGATCCTTGAGCTCCTCGACCGAGTCGTTCACTCCCTTGAGCAGCACGGTCTGGCAGCCCAGCGGAATGCCGCCGTCCGCCAGCAGGTCGCAGGCGTCGACGACTTCCGGCGCCAGCTCGTTGGCGTGGCAGAAGTGGAGCGACAGCCACACCCGGTGCTTGCGCAGCACACGCACCAGCTCGGGGGTGATGCGCTGCGGCAGGAAGCCGGGGATGCGCGTGCCGATGCGCAGGAATTCGAGATGTGGAATGGCGCGCAGGCGCCCCAGGAGCTGATCGAGCGTGGCATCCGACATCAGCAGCGGATCGCCGCCCGACAGCAGGACGTCACGGATCTCGGTGTGCTTCTGCAGGTAGCCGAGCACCGCCTCGACGCGGCGGCCGAGCGGCTCGAGCTCGCCCTGGCTCACCAGCCGGCTCCGCGTGCAGTAGCGGCAGTAGGCGGCGCAGGTGTCGAGCACCAGAAAGAGAACGCGGTCGGGATAGCGGTGCACCAATCCCTCGACGACGGACGCGTCGTCCTCGCCGCAGGGATCCGCCATGTCGCCCGGGCTCACCACGAGCTCGCCGTCCACCGGCATGACCTGCAGGCGGAGCGGACAGGATGGATCTTCCGGATCCATCAGGGAGGCGAAGTGCGGGGTCACCGCGACGGAAAACTTCTCGCTCGCCAGAATGAGACCACGCCGTTCGGCTTCCGTCAGCCGGAACAGCTTGTCGAGCTGATCGAGCCGCGTCAGGCGATGGCGCATCTGCCAGCGCCAGTCGTCCCAGCACGCGGGATCGTAACCCTGATTGAAAAGGGAGCAGATCTCCTCGCGCCGGATGGTCGTGCTCTCGGTCAGAGCCGGGGCGAACGCCTGGTTCATCGTGCTTCTCCTCCGTGAAAGGGGGGTTGATTGCGTTGTCTGAAACCGACAATCCACCCGGTCTGCGTAGCCGGTGGTATAGCCCCTGGGGGCTCCGTTCGCATGGTCGGCTAAAGCGTCAGCCCGGATGGCGGCTCCACGGACCGGAGGGATCCGCGGTGGCCTGGGCAATAGGTTGGAGGGGTGGAGCTTGAAAAGGACAGACCGCTGACCGGCGCACCGCACCGGACAGCTTGGAGGACTACGCTGTCGGGGGTACTCGGAGGTTGGTCGGCGGCGGCGTTCACGTCCACGTCTTCAACAATAGCGGATGTGTTCCACTTGTCAAGAGGAAATTTGTGTCGGGTTCGAGCGGCCCGGAGATCTGGATAGAATAGCCGGCCATGAGCGACCATCAGCCCACCATCTTCGACAAGATCCTCGCCGGCGAGATCCCGAGCTACAAGGTGTATGAGGACGACCACGTCCTTGCGTTTCTCGACATCGGTCCGCTCTCCACGGGCCATACGCTGATCATCCCCAAGGAGCGGAAGGCCTACCTGCACCAGCTCTCGGACGACTCGGCGGCGGCGATCGGCCGCGTGCTGCCGCGGATCTGCCGCGCCGTGATGCGGGCCACCGGCGCCACCGACTACAACGTGCTCCAGAACAACGGCCCGGCCGCCCACCAGGTGGTGATGCACGTGCACTTCCACGTCATCCCCAAATTCGACAGCGAAGGGCTGGGCATCCGCTGGCCGGCGCGGAAGCTCGCCGACTCCGACGCCCGCGAGCTCGTCGCCACGATGAGCACGGCGCTGGCGGCGGACGCGCGATGAAAGCCGTCGAGATCCGCGACGCCTTCGGCCTGGACCATCTGGCCGTCACCGAACGGCCCGATCCGCGGCCGGGCCACGGCGAGGTGCTGGTGCGCGTGCGCGCCGCCTCGCTCAACTACCGCGACCTGCTGACCGTGCGCGGCCAGTACAACCCGAAGCAGAAGCTGCCGCTCATCCCCTGCTCGGACGGCGTCGGCGAGGTCGTCGCAGTGGGAGAAGGTGTCACGCGGGTGAAGCCGGGCGAGCGGGTCTGTGCCAATTTTGCGCAGCGCTGGATCGCCGGCACGCCGACCCGCGACAAGCTCCGCTCCACCCTCGGCGGCCCGCTCGACGGCATGCTCGCCGAGCTGGTGGTGCTGTCGGAAGAGGGCGTCGTGCGCGTCCCGGATCACCTGACCGACGAAGAAGCGGCGACGCTCCCCTGCGCCGGCCTCACCGCCTGGAGCACGTTGGTCACGGACGGCGGATTGACCGCCGGCGACAGCGTCCTCCTCCAGGGCACCGGCGGCGTCTCGATCTTCGCGCTGCAATTCGCCAAGCGGCTCGGCCTGCGGGCGATCATCACCTCGAGCAGCGACGAGAAGCTGGCGCGCGCCCGCGATCTCGGCGCCGACGAGACGATCAACTACAAGCAGACCCCCGACTGGGCCGCCCGCGTCAAGGAGCTGACCGGCGGCACCGGCGTCGATCACGTCATCGACGTCGGCGGCGCCGGAACGCTCAAGCAGTCGCTCCTCGCGGTGCGCATCGGCGGCACGGTGAGCGTGATGGGCGTCCTCGCCGGCAACTCCCTGGAGCTGCCGCTGCCGCTGATCTTCATGCAGCGCGTCCGCATCCAGGGCATCCTGGTCGGCTCGCGCGAAGGGTTCGAAGCGATGAGCCGCGCCGTCGCTCTCCATCGCCTCCGCCCGGTGGTCGATCGCGTCTTCCCGCTCGAAGAGACCCGCGCGGCCCTGGAGCTGATGGAGCGCGGCGGGCACTTCGGAAAGATCTGTCTCAAGATCTCTTGAAGCCGGTGTGAGAGGAAAACCGTCCGGCCTTCGTTCTACCCCTCGTTGTTGATGTGTTCGAATCATCCCACCGGCCCGGGCCGGGTTCCCGTACCCGGGCCGTTTTTGGTTAGTTGGATTGGTTTCAGGGTTTGCCGTCCAGAGTGACAGGTGTCTGCGGCGCGAGGAGATCGATCTTCGCGTCCGCGACCTGTTTGCGGAAGGTGGCGACGTCGTCGGTGAAGAGTTTGTTGAGGTCGGCGAAGACGATCTTCGCCTGCGCTTCGACGGCGTCCAGGGAGGAGAGCTGGTTGGCGTTCGGGCGGTCCCACGAGGAGTCGAGGGATTCGTGGATGTTTTCCGCCTTCACCATGACCGACTGGTCATCGATGATCCCTTTCGTCGCCGGCGGCACGTGCAGCCGCTGCTCCATGTCGGTCAGCTTTTTCTGCAGATCGCGCGCTGACTTTTGCAGGCTCTTGGTCTTCTCCTTGTCCTTGTCAGACTCCAGCTTCTTCACGATCAGATCGATGTCGGCGCGAGCCGCCCGGATGCGCTCGATGCCGGTGACGGCGGCAGCCTGGAGGGCCGCGAGACGGTTGAGCGCGGCTTCGCGGGCCTGCCAGTCGGCGTCGGTGTTCTTGGTGAACGGATCGGTCGCCACCTGAACGGTTCCCTTCGCCTCGTGATCTTTGAATTTCACCGTCACGGTGTAGGTGCCAGGGGGGACTTTCGGTCCGCTTTCGCTGTCGCGAGGCCGGCCGCGATTGTCGGTCGGCGGTGTCTTGAACGCGTCGCGGCCGAGATCCCAGACCGCCCGGTTGATTCCGGTTTTCGCCGGGCCATCCATGGTCCGCACCAGCTTGCCGGAGGCGTCCATGATGCGGATCTCCACCTTGGGTTCTTTGCTGTCCGGCTTGTCTGATTTTTCTGATTTCTCTGATTTGTCGGGAGTCTCTCCGGCGTTCAGCGAATAGGTGAGAGGAATACCATAGGGCCGGTTTTCGCCGCGGAAGTCGCCGCTGCCGCCGCGGAAGCCTCCCATCAGGTTTTGGTGCAGCCGGCCGGGCGCGGACGGGTACAGGTGGATCGGCTCGCGGAGCGTCGCGGCGGTCAGGCTGCGCAGCGGCGTGATGTCGTCCACCACGTAGAGCGCCCGGCCGTGGGTGGCGATCACCAGGTCGTGGTCGCGCGGATGGACGACGAGGTCGGCCACCTCGGTGGTCGGCAGGCCGTGCGTCCAGCGCATCCAGTGCTTGCCGCCGTCGTTCGACATGTACAGTCCGAACGAGGTGCCCAGGAAGAGCAGGTCCCGATCGACCGGATCCTGCTCGATCGATTCCGCCCAGCCCCACAGATCCTTGGTCGCCAGGCTCGTCCAGGTCTTCCCCCAGTCGGTGGTCCTGTAGACATAGGGAGCCCAGTCCGAGCGCCGGTGGTTGTCGAACACCACGAAGGCGGTGCCGGCGTCGAAGTGCGACGGCCGAATGTGCGGAATCCACGTGTTGGCCGGCACGCCCTTGATGTTCTTCTCCACGCTCTCCCAGCTCTTGCCGCCGTCTTTGGTGACGTGCACCCGGCCGTCGTCGGTGCCCACCCAGAGAACGCCGCGCTGCACCGCGCTCGGCGCGATCGCGAGGATGGTGGTGAACGTCTCGGCGCCGGTGACGTCGGGGGTCAGGCCGCCGGTCTCCCGCTTCTGCCACGCCGGATTGTTCGACGTCAGATCCGGGCTGATCACCGTCCAGGTGTCGCCGCGGTCGGTGGATTTGTGGACATACTGGCTGCCGAGATAGATCGTGCCGGGCTCGAACGGATCGGTGGCGAAGCCGGCGTTCCAGTTGAAGCGGAGCCGTCCGGCCGGATCGTTCGGATCGTTCGGATTCGGCTTGATCTCGGCCGGCTTGATGGCCTTGGCCTCGCCGGTCCGCAGGTTCCAGCGCAGGAGCTCGCCGCCTTGCGACAGCGACCAGCCGCGCCGCGAGTCCTCGGGATCGGGGCGGGTGTCGAAGCCGTCGCCGCCGCCGATGCGGTCCCAGTGCTGGTTGCGGATCGGTCCCTGCTCCCAGACCTCCACCGGTCCGCGCCACGCGCCGTTGTCCTGCAGGCCGCCGTAGACGTGGTATGGAACGTCCATGTCGACCGCGATGTGGTAGTACTGGCCGATCGGCAATCCGGCGACGAAATCCCACGACGCGCCGCGGTCATGGCTGACGCCGAGGCCGCCGTCATTGCCCACGATGATGTGCTCGGGGCGCTTCGGATCGATCCAGATGGCGTGGTAGTCGCCGTGGATGTCGCGCCGCGCGGCGGTCTCGAACGTCTTGCCGCCGTCGTTCGACACCTGGAGGCGGGCGGTCAGGTTGTAGATCCGGTTCGGCCACGCCGGATCGACCTCGATGTCGGAGTAGTAGAACGGCCGGTCCGCCGTCCGCGGGTCGTCGTTGACCGTCTTCCAGCTCTTGCCGCCGTCGTCGGAGCGCACCAGGGCGCTCTTGTCCGCCTCCACCAGCGCGTAGACGATTTCAGGATTGGAGCGCGAGATGGCGAGACCCATCCGTCCGAGCTCGCCTTTCGGCAGGCCGTCCTCCGCGGTCAGCCGCTTCCAGGTCTCCCCGCCGTCGATGCTGACATAGAGGCCGGAGCCGGGACCGCCCGAGCGCATGGTCCACGGCTGGCGGCGGTGGTCCCACATCGCGGCGAACAGCTTGTTGGGATTCTTCGGATCGCCGATCAGGCAGGCGGCGCCGGTCCGTTCGTCGACGTAGAGCACCCGCCGCCAGCTCTTGCCGCCGTCCGTCGTCTTATAGACGCCGCGCTCTCCGTTCTCTCCCCACAGCTTGCCCAGCGCGGCGACCCAGGCGACGTCCGGATCGGTCGGATGGAGGACGATGCGGCTGATGTGCTCGCTGGCGTCGAGGCCGAGGTGCGACCAGGTGCGTCCGCCGTCGAGCGAGCGGTAGACGCCGTTGCCCACCGACACGCTGTTGCGGACGTTCGCCTCGCCGGTGCCGGCCCAAACGATGTCCGGATTGGCCTGGAACACGGCGACGGCGCCGATCGAGGCGACCTTCTGGTCGTCGAAGAGTGGCGACCAGGTGAGGCCGCCGTTGACGGACTTCCAGACGCCGCCGTTGGCGGTGCCGGTGTAGAGGATGTCGGGATCGGACTCGACACCGGTCACAGCGGCGACCCGGCCGCTCATGGCGGCGGGTCCGATCGACCGGGCCTTCATCCCGGCGAGCCGGCTGACGTCGAGGGTGTCTTTGGGGCTGTCTGTGTTTTGGGCGAGGAGGGCAGAGGAGGACGATGCGACGAGCGCGATCGCCACAACGAGAGCGGATCGTTTCATAGCCGCATACAATCACACGGCTGAGTCACCCGCAACGTCCTGTTTCAGGAGCAGTCCCAGGAGGTTTCCGAAATGTCCAAGAGCCTGCGTTGGCTTCTTCCCCTGAGCCTCACCGTCCTGCTGGCCGCGCCCCTCGCAGCCCAACCGCCGGGACACCCACAAGGCCCGCCGCCCACCGCTCCCGGCGCCGTGCCGGCAGTCAAGCCGCCCGAAGAGAAGAAGCCGCCGCTGGAGGAGAAGGTCTCCAAAACGCAGCACACCCTCACCCTCGACGGGCAGACGATCGCCTACACCGCCAACGCCGGCACCCTCATCCTCAAGGACGAAGACGGCACGCAGAAGGCGTCGGTCTTCTATGTCGCGTATACGAAAGACGGTATCAAGGACCCGGCGACGCGGCCGGTGACCTTCTGCTTCAACGGCGGCCCGGGCTCGGCCTCCCTCTGGGTCCACCTCGGCGCCTTCGGTCCCAAGCGCGTCGAGCGCGACGCCGACGGCATGGGCCTCAAGCCGCCCGGCCGGCTGATCGACAACGACCAGTCGATCCTCGACTTGACCGACCTCGTGTTCATCGACCCGGTGAGCACCGGCTACAGCCGTCCGGCCCCCGGGCAGGACGCGAAGCAGTTCCACGGCGTGCGCCAGGACATCGAATCGGTCGCCCAGTTCATCCGTCTCTGGGTGACCCGCAACGAGCGTTGGGCCTCGCCCAAGCTGGTCGCCGGCGAGAGCTACGGCACCACCCGCGCCGCCGGCCTCGCCGCCTACCTCAGCCAGCGCTACGGCATGGAGCTGAACGGCGTCATCCTCATCTCCTCGGTCCTCAACTGGCAGAATCAGGAATTCCACGTCGGCAACGACATGCCCTTCATCATCCACGTCCCCACCTACACCGCCGCCGCCTGGTACCACAAGAAGCTGCCGCCCGAGCTGATGAAAGACCTCCGCGCCACCCTCAAAGAGGCGGAAGACTTCGCCCGCAACGACTACGCCCAGGCGCTGATGCAGGGAGACCGCCTGGCGCCGGAAAAACGCCACGACATCGCCGCCCGCCTGGCGCGCTACACCGGTCTCTCTCAGCAGTACGTAGAACGCAGCAACCTGCGCATCGAGATCGACCGTTTCACCAAAGAGCTGCTGCGCGATCAGGGAAAGACCATCGGCCGTCTCGACACTCGCTTCACCGGCGTCGATCTCGACTCGGTGGGAGAAGACACCGAATACGATCCGGCCTCGGTCTCGCTCGACGGCCCCTACGCAGCGATGGTCAACGACTACATCCGCCGCGACCTCGGCTTCAAAGACGACCTGCCCTACGAACGGAGCGCCCGCGTCTACCCCTGGAGCTTCGAGGGCTTCGAGAACCAATACGTCAACATGGCCGAGAACCTGCGCCGGGCCATCACCCACAACCCGCACCTCCAGGTCCTCGTCACCGCCAGCTTCTACGACCTCGCGACCCCCTACTTCGACGCCGTCTACACCATCGACCACCTCGGCCTCCCGGAGTCGCTAAGAGGCAACGTGCGGATCGCCACCTATGAGGCGGGGCATATGATGTACATCCGCCGGAGCGAGCACGAGAAGCTCAAGAAGGACATCGCGGGGTTGTTGCGGAGCGCGACGGCGCCGTAGGGGCCCTTGGAGCTCGTTACCAGAGTCGCTTTACACCGTAGGCGTCGAATGCATCGGACACCCACCACCGAAAAATGTGGGTGTCCAGCATGAGGTCTGTCCATCCGTGATCGTTTAAGCCGCCCATTTGAGCCCCGCGCGCTCGGGAAGTAGGGGTCTTTTTCTATTGGGATCAGGTGCCTCCGCAAGGAAAAATCGTAGGAGA
>DATARD010000359.1:0-21291 GCA_036264355.1 Thermoanaerobaculia bacterium | reverse complement strand
CTCCACAACGGGCCGTTGAACCTCCACAACGGGCCGTTGAACCTCCACAACTGGCCGTTGAACCTCCACAACGGGCCGTTGAACCTCCACAACGGGCCGTTGAAGCTCGACAATGGGCCGTTGAACCTCCACAACGGGCCGTTGAAGCTCGACAACGCGCCGTTCCGGGCCGTGACCTCGGACCTCCCGCCCCGCGCCGGATGATACGTTTGGCAGACTTCGAAGCAGGTTTGGTCAGCGGAAAGGTGCCTGCCGAGTAGACGAGCTCTCCTGCTATACTGCGGCTCTGAAAGAACCTCTGCATCCTCCTCTCATGTCGGCACCCGGCTAACCCAATCTCCGAGGATGCGGGTCTTACTTCTTCACGAGGAGCCGCCGTCCATGAAACGTCTTCACGTGGAATTCGTGCTGCTCGGCCTCGCGCTCGCCCCAGCCGTCGCCGAGGCCACCTCTCCTCTCTGGCGGCCAGGCGAGCCGCCGCCGCCAAGGCCGCAGCTCGTCACAAAGGCTACGGGCACGGCGACGCACATCCCGGTCCTCGCCCTCTACACCCCGGAACGGCTCGCGGCGGTCGGAAGCCTTGCCGCTTTGACGGCAGAACTCGAAGATGAACGTGCAGCCCTGAACCAGAGCCTACAGGCGAGCGGCCTCACCGACTACGATTTCGTCTTCGCGGACATCCGGCTTGCCGACCACCATGACACCGGGACGCTCGCGGGTGACTTACAGTGGCTCCTCGCAAACTGGACGGCGCCGCAGGTCGCCGCCTCGGGCGCCAAGCTCGTCCACCTCTTTGTGGGTGACGCCACGGACTATGCGGGGCTAAGCGGCGGCTTCACGCCCGGCGTGTTTCCGGCAACCAGCGTCGTATGGCAGGACGCCGAAGTGGGAATCTACGTCTTCGCCCACGAGGTCGGGCACAACCTGGGACTCAGCCACGACCCGGAAAACAGCCCGCCGGGCGCTGCGAGCGCCTGGGAGAACGGTCACGGCTTCCGCATGGCGGGTTACCGCGACGTGATGAGCTACTCGAACGGCTGCTCCGTTGACTTCGGTACGGACTGCCCTCTTTTCGCCGGCTACTCCGATCCTGCACGCACAAGAAACGGCATACCCCTTGGGGTACCCGGCGTGAGCGAAGCGGTCGCGGTGCTCAGGGAGACCCTGCCCTTCATGGCCGGGGACACCACCTGCGCAGGCTCCTCGGTTGCGCTCTGCCTCCAGAACCATCGCTTCCAGGTGGAAGTCACGTGGCAGACCCCCGACGGGCAAGCGGGCTTGGGCCAAGCGGTGCCACGGACCACCGACACGGGGGAGTTCTGGTTTTTCGCTCCTACGAATATCGAACTCGTCCTCAAGGTCCTCGACGGCTGCGCCTTGGGAGGCCACTATTGGGTCTTCGCGGGTGGCCTGACGAATGTCGCCGTCACCATTACGGTCACCGACACGCAGACGAACGCGCAACGCATCTATGAAAACCACCAGGTCAAAGCGTTCCAACCGATCCAGGATACCGGCGCGTTTCCATGCCAGTAACCTGCGGTAAAGGTGCCTGCCGAGACGGCGATCGGGAGGGCGTCAAGCTTCTGGCCGACCGACCGATCGGCCTTCGAGCGATCTCCGCGTTCTCGACACGTGCGGCATCCTCCCCCGCTGCCGAAGGGCGGCGAGGGAAGGGGGAAGCTCCTCAGTCGAAGTAGCCGATCACGTCGACCACAACGTGCACCGAGCCTCCCCCGAGGTGAAAGTGAACAGGAGTTGGATCCCGCCCGCCGGTCCCCAGAGGGAGGCCCCTCGCGTCTCGGGGCTACGACTTGGGCATTGGCAGGGCTGTCAGCGCTTCCGCATCGACTCCCGCAGCTTGCGCGCCCTGTCTTCGGCGCGGCTGAGGGCGGTGGCGTGGTCGGGACGGCGATGCGTTGCGTCCGGAGCGTGATCGGGATCGCCGAGGTGGCCGCGGAGGGCGTAGAGGTTCCAGCGGTCGGAGCCACGGTAGAGATCTTCCTGCTCCAGGGTGACGTTGAAGCCGTGGGCGCGGAGGAGGGCGGAGACGTCGCGCAGACGGTCTCCCAGGTCGTGGACTTCCAGAATGGCCTGCTCGATCTTCCCCCAGTCGTCGTCCGCGAGGCCGGCGAGGACTTCCATCTCGCTCTTCTCGACGTCGACCTTGAGCAGGTCGATGCGGGTGACGCCCTGCTCGCGGATGACGTCGCTCAGGGTGCGCAGGGGGCAGGTCCAGGTTTCACTCTTGAAACGCTGCTCCATCAGCTCGTCCTCGTAGCGCAGCAGGTCTTCCACCCCTTCCTTTCCCTGGGCGACCTCGTTGTGGATCAGCGTGCGCAGGGCCGCTTTCTCCTCGCGCTCGTCGGGAAAGAAGGAGGACATGCCGGAGCTGTGGGGATAGAAGGTGAGATCGGCGGTGCCGGGGGCGCGCGAAAGGCCGCAGTTGAAGAGAGTGATGCGGTCGCCGTAGGGGGCCGCGTTGGCCGCGAGGATGGCGAACAGGGGAGGCGCCGGCTCGAAGGAGAAGACGCGGGCGTCGGGAACCGATGCGGCGATGAAGATGGTGAACAGGCCGATGTTGGCGCCGACGTCGAACACGCAGTCGCCGCCGCGCAGGGTGATGCCGTGGGAGGTGTAGGTCTTCTTGACGAAGATGTCGTCGTAGAACTGCGCCAGCTCCGCCTTGGACTGGTAGGCGACGTCCAGACCGTTGGGCAGCGTGGAGCGGCGGACCGGGGTCAATGCTCTCACCGTGGACCTCCCGGCCGGCGGCCGGCGGCCTTCTGCTTACGCCGTTCTTCGAGGAACTGTTTCTGGCGGTCGGCCGCCCCGGTGCCGGTCTGGCGCACCGCTTCGGCCTTGCGGACGCGCTCCTCCGCGGCGGTCACGGCGACGGTGGCGGCGGGCTCGCGCGTTTCGCTGTCCGCTCCGGAGACGAAGCGCGCCAGCGCGCGGATGGTGGGGTGGCGGAAGAGCTGCACCATGGTGACCTCGCGCCCCAGCGCCTCGCGCAGACGAGCGTGGATCTGCACCAGGAGGAGCGAGCTGCCGCCGACTTCGAAGAAGTTGTCGTCGATGCCGACGCGGTCGCGGCCGAGCACGCTCTGCCAGACGGTGGCGATGGTCTCCTCGGCCGAGGTGCGCGGCGCCACGTAGGCGGCGGCGAAGCGTGCTCCCCCGCTCTCCGGCGCGGGCAGGGCACGGCGGTCGACCTTGCCGCTGCCGGTGAGCGGCAGGGCGTCCAGGAGGACGAAGTCGGCCGGGATCATCGGCTCGGGGAGGCGCTCTCCCAGCCAGCGGCGGAGGGTGCTGGCGGTGACGGGACCGGCAGAGATCGCTGCCTGGTCTCTGACCTGCGATTGGGCGATGGCGTAAACCATGGTGACGCGGACCGCTTCCTGCCCATCCCGTTCCGCGGCCACCGCGAAGTCGTCCACGGCGATGTCGAAGCCGTGCGCGCGGAGCATCCCGGAAACCTTCTCCAGCAGCTCGTCGCTGTGTACTTCGAGCACCACCTGATCGATCTTCGCCCAGTCTTCGTCGCGCAGGCCGGCGAGGATGTCGGCCTCGCTCTTCTCCGCGTCGACTTTGAGCAGGTCGATCTTCTCAATCCCCTGCTCGCGGATGACGTCCGACAGGCTGATCAGCTCGACCGGGAAGACTTCGGTGCGCAGATGGTCGCGGATCGCTTCGTCGATCTGCTCCGGCGTGATGCTCGCGCCCGCGCCGGACCGCTCCAGCCAGTCGAGCACGAGGGCGCGGTTTTCCGCGAGGTCCTCGGCGGTGCCGGCGAAGCGGCCGGAGAGGCCGGGCGCGTTGGGATAGAAGGTGAATTCGGCCTGCCCGGGCCGCTCGGCGACGCCGCGGTTGAACAGGCGGACGTCGAGACCATACAGCTCGACGTTGCCGCGCAAGGCTTCGAAGGTCGCCGGGAACGGCTCGAAGGCGAACACCCGCGCGCCTTTGGAGCGCTGGTGGACGAACAGCGAGAAGAAGCCGATGTTGGCGCCGACGTCGAGCACACAGGCGCCGTCCGGCAGGGTGATGCCGTGGCGCAGGTAGATCTCGTCCTCGAAGATCTCCTGGTAGCCGTTGGCGACCTGGAACTCGGTCACATAGGTGACGGTCATGCCGTTCGGCAGCGCAAAGCGCGGGCGGGCGGCGGCCAGCTCGCCGCGCGGACGCAGCGCCTCGGCTCGGCCGGCCGTAGGAACGACGTAGGCGGCGAGCCGGTGGCCGCCGGAAGCGTCCCGCGCGACGACCACCGGGTCGCGCACGCCGGGAGCGGCACGCAGCGCGGCTTCGATCTCGCCCAGCTCGATGCGGTGCCCGCGGACCTTGACCTGGTGATCGACGCGACCGAGGAAGTCCAGGGAGCCGTCGGGCCGGAAGCGACCGAGGTCGCCGGTGCGGTAGAGGCGGACGCCCTCACCCCCCGCAAATGGATCCGGCACGAAACGCTCCGCCGTTCGCTCGGGTGCATTCCAGTAGCCGAGCGACACCGCGTCGCCTCCAAGGCAGATCTCGCCGGGCACTCCGGGCGGCACTGGTTGCAGGAAGCGATCGAGCACGTGGACGGTGTTGCTGGCGAGCGGGCGCCCGATGGCGATCCGGTCCTCCCCCGCTTCGACCTGCTGGGTCAGCGACCAGATCGTCGTCTCGGTGGGACCATACATGTTGTGGATCGCCGCCGGCAGCGCTTCGTGCAGCCTGGCGGCCAGCGGCGCCGGCAGGGCTTCGCCGCCGAGCAGGAGGGTCCTGAGCGGCGCCAGGCCGGCCAGCGTCGCCGGATCGGCGGCGAGCAGGCCGGCCAGGGAGGGCGTGCACTGGAGGTGGGTGACGCCGTGCCTCGCGATCTGCGCCGGAAGCGAGAAATCCTCCGCCTCTCCAACGGTCTGCCGCTCCACCATGGCCCGCAGCACGGCGAGGTCGCGCAGGCCGGCGAGGGTGGTCTCGATATCGATGCCGAAGTCGATCAGGCAACCGATCTCGTCGACTCCCAGAGCGCGCAGGCGGTCGATGGTGCGCAGGCAGGTGGCGGGCGAGCCGAACAGACCGCTGGTTTCGAAGTAGCGGTCGAAGGCGTGCTCCAGGAGGGCGTCCCGGTCGGCCTCCGACAGGTTCTCGGTCACGAGACCCAGGCTGCCGGCGAGGATCTCCACCAGGCCGTAGGAGCTGCGCAGATAGGCGGTGAAGGGTCCGCGCACGATGTCGCGGACCGTGGCGTCGTCCGCTCCCACGAAGGTGTGGAGCATCAGGGTGACGGTCCCCTCGCCAGGATGGCCAGCCGCCTTCCGCGCCGCCCGGTAGATGGCGATCTTCTCTCCGACCTCTTCGGCGGTCTGGCCGAGCAGATGGGTGAGGACATGCGCGCCGATCGTGCCGGCGCTGCGGAAGGTTGCGGGGCTGCCGGCCGCGGTCACCCAGACCGGCAGCTCGGGTTGCACCGGCCGTGGCAGGACGCGTACGTCGACCTCCTGGCCGGCGCCGGCGCGGCGGCGCACCGCTTCGCCGCGCCACAGCGCGCGCACGGTTTCGATCCCGCGGAACATCACCGCGTGGCGGTCGGCGAAATGATCCGGCGCGAAGACGAAGTCGCCGGCGTGCCAGCCGGAGGCGAAGGAGATGCCGGCCCGGCCGCCGGAGAGGTTGTCCACCACCGCCCACTCCTCCGCCACGCGCACCGGATCGTGCAGCGGCAGCACAACGCTCCCGGCACGGATCGCCACCCGCCGGGTGACCGCCGCCACCGCGGCTCCGGTCACCGAAGGGTTGGGATAGAGGCCGCCGAAAGCGTGGAAGTGGCGCTCGGGTGTCCACACCGCCTTGAAGCCGTTGTCGTCGGCGAATCGCGCCCCTTCGAGCAGCAGCCGGTATTTATCTCCCGCGGCGGCAGCCGAAGCGTCGGCAAAGTAGAAGAGGCTGAAGTCGATCGGCCGCCGGTCGGCCCGCGGAGCGGTCGCCAGGTAGCTGCCCGCGTCGTCCTGGATCACCACCTTCCAGCCGCGCGTGACGGTCCACAGCAGCTCGAGCACCGAGATGTCGAACGAGATGCTGGTCACCGCGAGCCAAGCGCCGGCCTCGGTCCCCAGGACCTCGTCCATCGCCGTGAAGAAGCCCGCTACGTTGCGGTGGCTCACCACCACGCCCTTGGGCGCGCCGGTCGAGCCCGAGGTGTAGAGCACATAGGCCGTGGCGCCGGCGGTCAGCCTTCCGTCGTTGATGTCCCTCAGGTCCTTTAGGTCCTTCGGGTCCTTCTCCTCCGCCATCACCACCACTCCCCCCCACCCGACCGCCAGCCGCTCGGCCCGCTCGCCGTGCACCACCAGCGCCGCCGCTCCGGAGTCGGCGAGCATCGCCGCCAGGCGCGCCTCCGGGTACGAGGGATCGAGCGGCACATAGGCGGCGCCGGTCTCCAGCACCCCGAGAAGCGCGGCCAGCATCGGCAGCGAGCGTTCGGCGCAGACGCCGACGCGGTCTCCCGGCTCGACGCCGAGAGCGCGCAGCCGGCCGGCGAGCGCCGCCGCGTGGCCGGCCAGCTCGCGGTAGGTCCAGGCGCGGTCGCGGTGGACGGCGGCCGGCGCGTCGGGGGTGCGGGCGGCCTGGGCGGCGAACATCTCGTGCAGGCATCGGTCGGCGGACGGCTGAGCAGCGCCCGCCTCGCTCCATCCCTCCAACAACCCCGCGTCCGCCTCCGACAGCAACGGCAGCTCGGAGATCCGGCGGTCCGGATCGGCTGCGGCGGCGGCAGCGAAGGCGGCGAAACGATCCGCGAAGCGTTCCAGGGTGGCCGGGGTGAACAGATCGGCGTTGTAGTCGATCCAGCCGCCGACTCCGGCGGGTGATTCGGTCAGATACACCGCCAGATCGAACTCGGTCGCCCCGGTGTGCACTTCGAGCGGCTGCATGGTGAGATCCGGCAGCTCCAGGGTGGACAGCGGTTCGGTGGTCAGCGAGAAGAAGACCTGGAAAAGCGGGCTCCTCGACAGGTCGCGCTCGGGCTGCAGCGCTTCGACGAGCTGTTGGAACGGCAGCTCCGCATGGCTGAAAGCGCCCAGCGTCGTTTCGCGGAGGGTGGCCAGGGCGGCGCGGAAGGTCGGGTCTCCTGCCAGATCGGCGCGCAGCACGACGGTGTTGATGAACAGGCCGAGCAGCCCTTCGAGCGCGAGGTCCGGCCGGCTGGCGGCGGCGGTGCCGACGCGGAGATCGTCCTGGCCGGACCAGCGGACGAGGAGGGCGCAGAAGACGGTCAGCGCGGCGGCGAACAGGCTCGTCCCCTCGGCGGCGGCGAGACGGCGCAGCCCTCCAGCGGTCGCGGCGTCGATCTCCACCCGCTGCACGGCGCCGCGGAAGGTCTGCACCGCCGGCCGCGGATGGTCCGTCGGCAGCTCGAAACCGGCGCGCTCGTTGCGCTCGTTCCGATCATTGCCCAGGCTCTGCCGCCAGAAGGCGAGCAGGCGGTCGAGCGTCTCGCCTTGCAACCTCTCGCGCTGCCAGGCGGCGAAGTCGGCATATTGAATGGCGGGCTCGGGCAGCGGCGATCGCCGATCGGCCGCGAAGAACGCCGCATAGAGCTGCGCGAGCTCGCGGATCAGCAAGCCCGCCGACCAGGCGTCGGACCCCAGATGATGCAGGGTGAGGAGAAGCACGTGCCGGCGCGGCGCGAGACGCAGGAGCCCGGCACGCAGCAACCGGCCGGAGGCGAGATCGAACGGCCGGCGCGCCTCCGCGGCGGCGAGGCGGTCCGCCTCGCGCTCCCGGTCCGGCTCCGGAAGATCCGTCAGGTCGCGCACCGCGAGGCGCCAGGACCGCGGCGGCACGATCACTTGTACCGGCCGGCCGTCGAGCACCGGGAAGCGGGTGCGCAGCGCTTCGTGGCGCCGTTCGATCTCGGCCAGGCAGCGCTCCAGGACGTGGATCCGCAGGTCTCCCGCGCAGCGCACCGCGGCCGGCAGGTTGTAGACCGCGCTGCCCGGGCTCATCTGCTCCATGAACCAGAGCTGCTGCTGGCCGAAGGAGAGCGGCGCGGGCTCCTCCGGCCTTTCGCGGCGGGTGATGCGTTGCGCCGGTGGAGCCGTCTCCGCCAGGAGCTGGCGGCCGACCGCGACCGCCAGCTCCGCGACGCTCGGCGCTTCGAAGACCGTGCGCACCGGCAGCTCGACGCCGAGCTGGTCACGCACCCGCAGCACGAGCTGGCCGGCCTTCAGGGAGTGTCCGCCGAGGTCGAAGAAGCTGTCGTGGATACCGATCGGCGCGACGCCGAGGAGGTCCTGCCAGATCCCGGCCAGGGTCTCCTCGACCGGCGTGCGCGGCGTCACCCGCTCGCCGCGCAGCTCCGGCCGCTGCCAGTCCGGATCGGGCAGCGCGGCGCGGTCGACCTTGCCGTTGCTGGTCAGCGGCAACGCGTCGAGGTGGACGAACGCCGCCGGCACCATCACCTCCGGCAGGCGAGACCGCAGATGGTCGCGGAGCGCGTCGCGCGGAGCGGCCGGTTTCCCCACCACCCACGCCACCAGCCGCCGCTCGCCGCGCGGATCGAGGCGCGGCGCCACCAGGCAGTCACGGACTCCGGGCGCTCCGCGCAGCGCCGCCTCGATCTCCCCCGGCTCGACGCGCACGCCGCGGACCTTGACCTGGCGGTCGCGCCGCCCGCCGAAAGTGAGCTGGCCGTCCGGCAGCCAGCGCGCCAGATCGCCGGTGCGGTACATCCGCTCGCCCGGGCTCCCGGCGCAGGGATCGGGCAGGAAGCGCTCCGCCGTCAGGTCGGGCCGTCCCAGATAGCCCCAGGCGACCTGCGGGCCCGCCGCGTAGAGCTCTCCCGGCACGCCCACCGGCACGGGATCGAGCTCGCGGCCGAGCAGGTAGGCGCGCATGTTGAGGACCGGCCGGCCGATCGGCGTGTTTCGCTCATTGCGCTCCGCCGCGACGCGGCCGGTGACCGGATATTCGGTCACCACCACCGTCGTCTCGGTGGGACCGTAGCCGTTCAGCACCACGAGGCCCGGGGAGAGCTCCGTCATCGCCGCCAGGAGCGGCTCGGCGATCGGCTCGATGCCGACCAGGAGCCGCCGTATCCTGACGCCGCCCTCCGCCATCACGTCGCGGAGATCGGCGAGCATCGTCGGCGGCACGAAGACGTTCTCCAGGCGGCGCTCGCGCAGCCACTCGCCGTACCACCGGCCGCTGCCGCGCACCCGCTCGGGCGCCACCTCCAGCCGGCCGCCGTTCAGGAGCATCGAGAAGATCTCGTAGACCGAGGGATCGAACGACAGGCTCGCGAACAGGCTCCCCGCCGCTCCCGGCGGCAGCGGCCAGCGCGCCAGGTCCGCAATCAGGTTGATCACCCCGGCGTGATGGCAGGCGACACCCTTCGGCCGCCCGGTGGAGCCGGAGGTGTAGATGACGTAGGCGAGCGCGTTGCCCGGCAGCGGAAGGTCGAGCGGCGTGCCCGGCCGGCGCTCGATCGCCGCGCGGTCGGCGTCGAGGAGGACGCGCACCGTCTCCCGCGGCAGCGCTTCTTCCGCATCGTCCAATGTGCTCAGCGCGGCGGCGAGGCTCGCGGTGGTCACCAGCGCGCCGAGCCCGGCGTCCGCCGCCATGGCGGCGAGGCGGGCCAGCGGGTAGTTGGAATCGAGCGGCACCCAGGCCGCGCCCGCCTTGAGGATGCCGAGGATCCCCACCAGCACCTCGACCGACCGCTCCAGCCAGAGACCGACGCGCGCGCCGGGCACGACCCCGGCGGCGACCAGATGATGCGCGAGCTGGTTCGCCCGCCGGTCCAGCTCGCGGTAGGTCAGCGTCTCCCGCTCAAAGGAGACCGCCGGCGCGTCCGGCGTGCGGGCGGCCCAGGCCGCGAACCGCTCATGCAGAAGCGGGCTGGCGGATTCCGGGGTCTCCGGCTCCGATTCCGGGACCGGATTCCATTCCGCCACGATCTGGTGCAGCTCGGCGGCGCCGAGGAGCGGCAGACGGCCGAGCGGGAGATCCGAGTCAGCCAAAGCGCCGGCGAGCAGACGGTCGAAGCTGCCGGCCCACCGCGCGAGGGTCGGGGGGTCGAACAGCTCCAAGGGGTATTCGAGAGCGGCGGCCAGCTCGTCTCCGTCCGGTTCCAGAGCGAGGGCGAGATCGAGCTTGGGCGCTCCGATGTCGACCGGCAGCAGCGCGAGGCGCAGGCCCGGCAGCTCCAGGCGCGGCCCCCCTCTCGATCCGATCCCCGCGTTTTGGAGCACGAAGAGGACCTGGGTGAGCGGCGCCAGCCCGGCGTCGCGGCCCGGCCGCAGCGCTTCGACGAGCAGCTCGAACGGCAGGTCCTGATGATCGTAGGCGCCGAGCGCGGTCTCCCGCACCTGCGCCAGCAGACCGCGGAAGGTTTCGGTCCCCGTGATCCGGGCGCGCAGCACCAGGGTGTTCACGAAGTAGCCGATCAGCCCTTCGATCTCCGCGCGGTTGCGGTTGGCGATCGGCGAGCCGACGCTGATGTCGTCCTGGCCGGTGATGCGCTGGAGGAACGCCTGCCAGGCGGCGAGCAGGACCATGAACGGCGTCGCGCCCTCGCGGCGGGCCACCGCCTCCACCGCCGCGGTGCGTGCCGCGCCGAGACGGAAGCGCAGGGTGCGGCCCCACTCCGGCGGCCGGGCCGGCCGCGGCCGGTCGGTGGGAAGATTGAGCGCGGGCTCGCTGCCGGCCAAGCGCTCCTCCCACCAGGCGAGGCGCGAGCGCAGGGCGTCGCCTTGCAGCCAGCGCCGCTGCCAGACCGCGAAGTCGGCCACCTGGACCGGCAGCGGCGGCAGGGGCGCCGGCACCTCACCCGCCGCCAGCAGCGGATAGAGAGCGCCGATCTCCCGCAGCAGCACGCCGAACGACCAGCCGTCGGCGATGATGTGGTGGAAGCAGACGGCCAGGATGTGCTCCTCCGGCGCGAGACGGACAAGCAGCGCGCGCAGCAGCGGACCGCGTTCAAGATCGAACGCCCGCCGCCCCTCGGCGACAGCGATCCTGTCCGCCGCCTCCCGGCGCAATTCCGCCGGCAACGCCGAGAGATCGACGACCGGCAGCCGCAGATCCGGCGCCGCGGCGATCCGCTGCACCGGCTCCTCGCCGGAGAGCGTGAACGTGGTCCGCAGCGCCTCGTGGCGCTCGGTCACGAGCTCGAGCGTCCTCTCCAGGGCCGCCGCGTCCAACCGGCCCGCCAGATGAAGAGCGGCGGGGATGTGGTAGGCAGCCGACGCCGGATCGAGCCGGTGCAGAAACCACAGGCGCTGCTGCGCGAAGGAGAGCGGCAGATCGCCGCCGCGCGATATCTGAGACAGGTGAGACAGGTGAGACAGGCGAGACAGGGCGACCAGCGGCTCCTGGAGATCAGGAACAGCATGCCGGGCGGCTTCGACCCGCAACGCCAGACCGGCCACGGTCGGAGCCTCGAAGACGGCGCGCAACGGCAGCTCGGCGCCGAGCACGGCGCGCACCCGTGAGACGACGCGGGTGGCGAGCAGGGAATGCCCGCCGAGCGCGAAGAAATCGTCGTGCGCACCGACTTGCCCCCCCGGATCGCTCCCGAGCAGCTCCGCGAACAAACCGGCCAGCAGCTCCTCGACCGGACCGCGCGGCGGCACGAATCCCCCGCCGCTGGCCTTCCCTGGCTCTGCCAGGCGCGCCAACGCCGTGCGGTCGATCTTGCCGTTCGGCGTCAGCGGCAGCGTTTCCAGGAGCATCACGCTCGCCGGCACGAGCTGAGCCGGCAGACGGCCGCGCAGCACCTCCCGCAGGGATCCCCCGTCGAGCGCTTCACCCGTCCGCGGAACGGCGAACGCGGCCAGCCGATCACCGCCCGGAGCCGGAACGACCGCCGCGGCCATCACACCGGGAATCGCCAGCAGGGCCGTTTCGATCTCCCCCGGCTCGATGCGGAAGCCGCGGATCTTCACCTGATGGTCGAAGCGTCCCAGATACATCAGCGCGCCGTCGGCCCGCCGGCGCACCCGGTCGCCGGTGCGATAGAGGCGTCCGCCGGTCGCGCCGAACGGATCGGGAACGAAGCGCTCCGCGGTCAGCTCCGGCCGCCCGAGATACCCGCGCGCCAGCCCGCCGCCACCCAGGCACAGCTCGCCGGCCACGCCCAGAGGAACCAGACCCAGGGCGCCGTCCACCACGTAGGCGCGCGAGCCCGCGACCGGTCCGCCGATCGTTGGCTCTTCCGGTTCATCGCGCTCGATTAACGCGCCGGTCGAGTAGGTGGTGTCTTCTGAAGGGCCATAGAGATTGAACACCCGGCGCGCTCCGGCGGCGTAGAGGCGGTCGACCAGAGTGCGGCGCAGGGGCTCTCCGGCGAGGCAGACGGTGGGAGCCGCCCACCCGCCCCCTCCCCCATCCCCTCCCCCGCGCGTCCCCCACCCACCCACCCCGAGCGGGAGAGGGGCGCCGCCACCCCACAGCTCGAGCAGGGCGGCCATGGCGGAGGGGACGGTGTTGATCAGTGTTACCTCCTCCGCCGACGGCAGAGACGGAAAGGCGAGTGCGTCGTCCGCCAGGATCACCGTCCCTCCCCAGGCCAGGGGAGCGAAGATCTCGAACACCGAGAGGTCGAAGCTCACCGAGGTCGATGCGAGGACTCCCGCCAGCTCGTCCCGCGTGAACGTTGCTCCAGCCCAGGCGACCAGCCGGACCGCGCTCGCGTGCTCGATGGCGACGCCCTTGGGACGGCCGGTCGAGCCGGAGGTGTAGATGATGTACGCGAGGGAGCCGCCGGTCGCTTCCCCCACTCCCGTTCGGGGCGGGAGGGAGTGGGCACGCACGGGAGATGGGGTCAGGGGGAGAGGGCCGGGGTGGGCGGCCTTCCCGATCACCACCGCCGCCCCCGCATCTTCGACCAGAAACGCCAACCGCTCCTCCGGATACGCCGGATCGAGCGGCAGATACGCCGCTCCGGACTCCAGCACGGCGAGGAGGGCCACGATCAGCTCCGGCGTCCGCGGCAGGCGCACACCAATCACCTGCTCCGGCCCCGCTCCCTGCTCGCGCAGACGGCCGGCGAGCGTCTCCACCCGGTCCCAGAGCTGACGGTAGGTCAGGCGCTCGGTCTGCCAGATGACGGCCACGGCATCGGGCGTCCTCTCCACCTGCGCGGCGGCGAGACCGTGCAGGGTCGCGGCGGCCGGCTCCGGCTCCGCGCCGCGGCTCCACTCCAGGAGCTGGCTCCGCTCCGTCTCGGAAAGCAGCGGCAAATCGGAGATGCGGCTCTCCGGCGTGGCAGCCAGGCCGGCCAGCAAGCGTGCGAAGCCGGCCAGCAGGCGTTCCGCCGTCGTGGCCTCGAACAGGTCGCGGCTGTGCTCCAGCGTGACGATCCAGGTTCCCTGGGACTCGCGCACGAAGAGGCTGAGATCGAATTTGGCCGTGCCGTTCTCGATCGCCCTCGCTTCGAGGGTCAGCTCCGGCAGCTCCAGGCGCGACGGGACTTCCGGTTGCACCGTGAAGAGCGTCTGGAAGATCGGATTGCGGCTCAGGCTGCGCTCCGGCTGCAATCGCTCGACGATCTTCTCGAACGGGACGCCCGCGTGATGGAACGCCTCCAGGGTGACCCGGCGCACCCGGCCGAGCAGCTCGCGGCCGTCCGGATCGCCTGCCAACGGGATGCGCAGCGCCACCGATCCCACCAGCAGGCCGATCAGCGGCTCCAGCTCCGGCCGCCCCCGGTGCGCCACCGGCGTGCCGATCACGAAGTCGTCCTGGCCGCTCCAGCGGGCGAGCAGGATCTCGAAGGCGGCGAGGAAGAGCATGAACGGCGTCACCCTTTCGCGCCGCGCCAGAGCGGTCAGATCAGCCGCCAGGTCGGCCGGCAGCTCCCGGCTGCGGAGCCCGCCGTGCTCCGTCTGCGCCGCCGGCCGCGGCCGGTCCGCTGGCAGCTCCAGCGCCGGCGCTCCGGCGAGCTGCCCGGCCCAGAAGGCGAGCCCCGGCGCCAGGGCTTCGCCGGTCAACGCCGACCGCTCCCAGGCGGCGACGTCGGCCGGCTGCACGGCGAGCTCCGACAGCGGCGACGATCGGCCGGCCAATCCGTCCGCCAGCTCCGGCAGCAGAATCTGGAGCGAGGCGCCGTCCGAGACGATGTGGTGGAGCACCAGGAGCAGGTGGTGATCCGCGGCGCCGCAACGCAGGAGCGTGGCGCGGAGGAGCGGACCGTTTTCCAGATCGAAAGTGCGCCGGGCGGCTTCCTGAGCGATGCGATCCGCTTCGGCTGCCAGCACATCCGCGGGCAGGCCGGCGAGATCGATCGACGGCAGCATGAAGGCGCCCGGAGGATGGATCGACTGCACCGGCCGGCCATCGATCTCGGGAAAAGACGTACGCAGCGCTTCGTGCCGGCGGACGATCCCCTCCAGGCTCCTGGCCAGAATGGGCACCACCAGGCGGCCGGTGAGACGCAGATCCAGGGGCACGTTGTAAGCCGCTCCCCCGGGCTGCAAGCGGTCCAGGAACCACAGGCGCTCCTGGCCGAACGAAAGCGGGAGCACGCCTTCGCGCCGTGTCCGCGGAATCGGCTCGCGCCCGCGCCGCAGCGTTCCCTCGGCCGACAGCGCCTCGGCGAGACGCGCCACGGTCGGAGCCTCGAAGAGCATCCGCAGCGGCACCTCGAAGCCGCAGGCCGTGTGGATGCTGGAGATGAGCCGGGCGCCGAGCAGCGAGTGGCCGCCGAGCGCGAAGAAGTCGTCGTGGATGCCCACCCGCGGCACCTCCAGCACTTCGGCCCAAAGACCGGCGAGCACCTCCTCCAGCGGATCGCGCGGCGCCGCGGCCTCCGTTTCGGCGCCGCCGGCTTGCTGCGCCAGGGCCTCGAGCGCCCGGCGGTCGATCTTGCCGTTGACCGTGCGCGGCAGGCCGGGCAGGACCACGAACACCGACGGGATCATGAACTGCGGCAGCTTCGCGGTCAGATAGGCGCGCAACGCCGCCGGCTCCGCGGAGCCTGCGAGGGGCGGCGCGACGAAGGCGACCAGCCGCTTGCCGCCGGCGCCGTCGTCCGCCGCGAGCACCAGGGCCTCGCGGACCGCGGCGTGCCGGGTGAGAGTGCGCTCGATCTCGCCGGGCTCGATGCGGAAGCCGCGCACTTTGACCTGATGATCGGTGCGGCCGAGGAATTCGAGCTTGCCGTCGGGCAGCCAGCGCGCCAGATCGCCCGAGCGGTAGAGCCGCGTTCCCGGCAGGCCGAAGGGATTGGGGAGGAAACGCTCCGCGGTCTGCGCCGGCTGCGCGAGATAGCCGCGCGCCAAGCCGCCGGTCAGGCACAGCTCGCCGGGAGATCCGACCGGCACCGGCTGCAGCCGCGTATCCAGGAGATAGATGCGCATCGCCGGCATTGGGCGGCCGAGCGCCGGCATCCGCTCCGGGCAACCGGGGGCACCGGCCGGCGTGACCCTCCCGCCGGTCGCCAGCACGGTCGTCTCGGTGGGGCCGTAGACGTTGACCAGGCTGAACGGGAGATCGGGCTCCGGCCGCAGACGGAGACGGGCGCCGCCGACCAGAAGGAGCCGCGGCGTCCTCCCCTCGCCCGGCGCGGGCCAGGCCAGGCCGAGCATCGCTTCGAACAGCGGCGTCGGCAGGAAGCAGACAGTGATCCCTTCGGCCACCATCCAGTCGCGCAGGCGATCCGGCGTGACCCGCGTCTCCTCGTCCGGCAGGCGGACGCTGCCGCCGACCGTGAGCGCCGGCCACATGTCCATCACCGAGCCGTCGAACGCGAGCCCCGAGAGCTGGCCGCTGACGTCCACCGGTCCGAGATTCGTCTCGGCGATATAGCCGTCGACAAAAGACACCATGGCGGCGTGCTCGGTCTCCACTCCCTTGGGCTCGCCGGTCGAGCCGGAGGTGTACATGATGTAGGCGAGGTTTTGCCGTCCCACCCGGACGGACGGCGGCTCCTCGGCCGTGTCCGGCACCTCCTCCATCACGACGGTGGCGGCGCCTGACTCCGACATCGCCGGCAGCGCCAGCAGCCCGCGGCCGGGCTCACGCTCGGTCAACAGCACCCGCGCGCCGGAATCGCGCATCAATCGGGCCAAACGCTCCGGAGGCGCCGCTGGATCGAGCGGCACATACGCGCCACCGGCCGCGAGCACGGCGAGCGAGCCGACGACCATCTCGGGCCGCCGCTCGGTGAGCACGGCCACCCGCACCTCAGGACCGACGCCGAGCGCGCGCAACCGCCAGGCGAGCCCCCAGGCGCGCCGGGTGAGCTCGCGGTAGGTCCACATCCGCTCCCCGTGGCCGATCGCGATGGCTTCCAGAGCCGCCGCGGCGCGCGCCGCCACCCGCTCGTGGATCAGCACGCAGGAGACCGGCGCCGCCGTGTCGTTCCACTCTCCCACCACCTGCCAGCGCTCGGCCTCGCTCCACAAGGGGATCTCCGACAGCCGCAGATCCGGCCGCGCCGCCACCGCCGCCGCCAGATGGCGCAGGTGACCGGCGAGGCGTTCCAGCGTCGTGCGGTCGAACAGCTCGACGTCGTAGAAGAACGACAGGTGGACCGTGCCGCCGATCTCTGCCGCCACCAGGGTGAGGTCGAACTGGCCGGGAAGACGCGGCAAGGAGATCGATTCGAGAGCGAGCCCTTCCAGCGTCAGACGCCCGTCCGGAAGATTGAGCGCGAAGGCGGCGAGCCCCTCCTCCTTCCGCAGCGCCTTCTGGAGCACGAACGCCGCCTGGAAGAGCGGCGTCCGCCCCGGATCGCGCTCCGGCTGCAAGCGCTCGACAAGCGCCGGGAACGGCACCTCGTGGGCGAACGCGTCCAGCACCGTCCGCCGCGCCGCAGCGAGGAAGTCCACGAACGAGGGATCGTCCACCGCTTCCGACGGCAGCACGACCGGATTGACGAAGTACCCGACCTGCTCCGCCGACGCCGCCCGCGACCGTCCGGACGTCGGAGCGCCCACCAGCAGCCGCTCTTCGCCGGTGACGCGGTGCAAAAGCGCCTGGAAAGTCGCGAGCAGCACGGTGAAGAGCGTTGGCCCGCGCTCCCGGCCCAGGGCTTTCAGCAGCTCTGCGGTCCCCTCCTGAAGAGCGAACGGCACCGACGCCGCACGGTGCGCCGGCCAAGCCCGCCGCGGATGATCGAGAGGCAGCTCGAGGACGAACGGAAAGTCGGCGAGCCGCTCCTGCCAGAAGGCGAAGGCGTCTTCCGTTCCCCCCTCTCCCGGAGGTCGGGAGGGCGATGGGAGAGGGGGGTCAGGGGGGTGAGGTCCGCCCAGCTCCCGCAGCATCAACGCAAGCGACCAGAAATCCGCCACGATGTGATGGATCCCGAGGACCAGGATGCGCTCCGCCGGACCGCGCCGCAGGATGCGGACCCGCAGCAGCGGACCGGCGGTGAGATCGAACGGCAGGAAGATCTCCGCATCGATCCGCTCCGCCAGCTCTTCCGGTCTCCACGACGCGGCGTCCTCGGTCTGGAAATCGGCCGTCGCTTCCGGATGAATCCGCCGCACCGGCTCGCCGTCCCGCACGAAGAATGTCGTGCGCAGCGCCGGATGCCGGTCGACCAGTCTCTGAAAGGCGCTCCGCAGGGCGTCTTCGTCCACCTCTCCGTTCAGCCGGGCCGCGCCGGCGATGTGGTAGGCCGGGCTCGCGGGGTCCAGGCGTTGCAGGAACCAAAGCGCTCGCTCGCCCGGTGAGAGGCCCTCCCCTCCTGCCCCCTCTCCCACACCTTCCTCCGCCCGGGAAAGGGGGAGATCCGCCGCCAGGCTCTCCAGGCTCCGGCCTTCGAGCAGGGTGGCCAGGGGAATCTCCACTCCGAGCCCGGTCTCGATCTCGTGCGCCAATTCCACCGCGGTGAGCGAGTCGAGCCCGTAGCGGGTCAACGGCGCGGCCGGATCGATGTCCTTCTCGGCCAGGCCCAGCTTCGCCGCCACCCGGCGGCGCAACCAGGCGGCACGGGACTCCGGCGTGTCCGGCGTTGCGTCTTCGGTCTCCGGCAGCAGATCGCCAGCCACCCCGGCGCGCCACTCGGCCAGCGGCTCCAGTAGCCCTTCCAGAAACTGGCGCTTGCAGAGCGCGCGCTGCACCTTGCCGCTGGTCGTCTTCGGCACTCCGCCCGGACGGACGAGGAGGATCGCCTGCACCGGCAGCTCGTGCTCCTCGGCGAGCGCCTGGCGCACCGCTCCCAGAGCTTCGTTCAATATTTTCCCGCTATCGGGCCGGCGGCGGACGTCCACCTCCTGGACCACGACGACCGCCTCGCCGTGCTCCGTGTCGACCGCGAATGCCGCTCCGGCGCCGCCGCGGAGAGTCTGGTGGCTGTCGGCCGCGGTCAGCTCCAGGTCCTGCGGATAGTGGTTCCGCCCACGGACGATGATCAGGTCCTTAAGGCGGCCGGTGACGAAGAGCCGGCCGTCGCGCAGGAAACCGAGATCGCCGGTGCGCAGGAAGCGCTCCTCCCGGCCGGCAAGACGGGCACCGAACGTTTGCTCCGAAAGCTCCGGCTGGTTCCAATACCCGCGGGCGACGCTCGGCCCGGCCACCCAGATCTCCCCCTCGGCGCCGGGCGGCACCGGCTCCAGACGTTCGGGATCGACGATCGAAACGTCGAGCCCGAGCCCGACCGGACCACACGCGACGTGTTGCCGGGGCGGCTCCACCAGGGGACCCTCGGCGCGCGCTTCGCCAGAGACGATGAGCGTCGCCTCGGCGAGGCCGTAACAGGGGAAAAACGCTGAGGACCGGAAACCGCACGGCGAAAACGCCTCGGTGAACGCCGCGAGCGTCCGCGCGCGCACCGGCTCCGAGCCGTCGAAGGCGATCCGCCAGCTCGACAGGTCGAGATCGGCCCGCTGCGCCGGCGGGATCTTGCGCACGCACAGGTCGTAGGCGAAGTCGGGAGCGCCGCTGGTGTGGGCGCGCCAGCGGGAGATGGCGCGCAGCCAGCGCACCGGGCGTTGCAGGAAGGCGACCGGCGCCATCAGGACACACGCGGCGCCGGTGTAGAGCGGCTGCAGCACGCCGCCGATCAGCCCCATGTCATGGTACATGGGCAGCCAGCTCACGAACGTCGACCGCTCGTCGTGGCCGCAGGCGGCGCGGATGACCTCCTCGTTGTGCAGCAGGTTGCCGTGGCTGACCATCACCCCCTTGGGATCGGAGGTCGAGCCGGACGTGTACTGGAGGAAGGCGATGGTGTCGGAGGTGATCGCGGGGGGATCCCAAGTATCGGCCAGCCCCGCCGGCACCTCCTCCGTGATCAGCCTCTCCGCGGCGCCGAGCCCCGGCATCTCCCCGGCGAGGGCGTCGAGCCGGGAAGCCAGGCCGGCCGTGGTGAGCACGAAGCGGGGAGCCGCGTCCTCCACGATCGCCCGCAGACGCGGCTGGCCGCGGCCGGGCCGGACCGGAGCCGGCGGATAGGACGGCACCGCGACGGCGCCCGCGTACAGACAGCCGAAAAAAGCCGCCACGAAATCGAGACCAGGAGGAAAAAGGAGCAGCGCGCGCTCCCCCACCGGCTGCCGCCGCTCCAGCCACGCCGCCAGCGCGCGCGCCCGGAGATCGAGCTCGGCGAACGTGAGGCGCTCCGCTTCCTCCTCGCCGTCCTGCAGAAAGACATAGGCGAGGCCGTCCGGCGTCTCCCGGGCACGCGTCTGGAGGAGATCCGCGAAAGTGGCAAAATCGCTGCGTCGTCGCACGAGAGGCAATTCCAGTCAACCCCCTGATCGGCGGTAAGGCTGCCTTCCTCTATGAAGAGTGCCGGGCGGGGCCTGCAAACGCCCCAGGTCAGAGCGAAAAAGAGTACCACGCCCCCCTCTTCCAAGCGGGGGCTTCCCCAACCTCCCTACCGCACCATCTCCAGCTTCACCACATCCAGAACCACCTTCCACGCCCCGCCAGGCGGCCGTTGCCAGACGCGCAGGTAGACCCCCGCCTGCCGCGGGTCCTTGCGGGCCGTGGTGCCGTAGACATAACCGAGATCGCCGGCCGCCGAGACGCCGGAGCCCTGGGCTTCCCAGCTCACTCCTCCCGGGTCGGTAGGCAGGAAACCGCGGATCGCCTCGCGGCCGAGGAATGGCTGGTGGCTGTCGCGCAACAGGTAGACGGCGCCGTCGGCCAACGCGGCTTCGTAGGCGGCGGTGAGCCCTTTCTCCGCCGCTGCTTGGGCCAGCTCCCGGTCGGCGGCGAGGAGCGATTCGCGGGCGGTCGCGGTGTCCTTGGGGACTCCCGCAGCCTCCGCCGCCAGCTTCGGCTCGCCGGTCTCCGGCGCCGCGGCCGGAGTCGACACGCCGAGGTCGACGACGAATTTCCAGGTTCCGTCCTCCTGCCGGCGCCAGACGGTCGCGAACTGGCCGAAGCTCTTCTCCGAGCCCTTGGCGGAGACCTCGTAGGGCCCGGTCGTCCAGCCGAGGTCTCCGGAGCGGGCGATGGCGGCGTACACCGGATGCCAGGTCAGCAGGACTTGCGGGCTCGGGTGGGAGGTCAGCCACTCCTTGGCCGGCACCGCGCCGGGCCGGAAGATGACCGCGTCGCCGGCGACGTTGGCCAGGAACGACGCCTTGATGCCTTCGGACTCGGACAGCTTGGCGAACGCCCGCTCGGTGGCGACGAGGCGGTCGAAATCGGCTTGCAGGCCGGAGGCGGGCTGCTGGGCGAGAACGGCCCCGCAGGCCGGAGCCAGGACCAGCGTGAGACCAATTATGGGGATGAACGCTCTCCGCATCAGGGGCTCCTTGTCTGTCGCTGCCAAGCTTACCGCAGGCGCGGAGACCGGCCGCTGATACGATCGGCCGATGAACGTCCATGATCTCGTCCGCCTCGGAGCTCCGCCGGGAGAGGCCGCTCACCGCGGCGTCGACTTCGTCACCCGGTTCCTCCTGGGCGGTGGCGACAAGACGCGCCTCCGCGAGGAGGTGGAGGCGGTGATCCGCGAGCCCGGCGCCTTTGTCAGAGACCCGCTGCGCCGCGACTTCGCCAAGGCCCTGCTCGCCGCGCCGCCGTCTCAGACAGCAACTCGCGATCCGGTGCCCTACCGCCGCTGGGGCGAAGGGTTGGAGCCCGAGGTGCTGCAACAGATGGAGCGCGCCTGCCAACTGCCCATCGCGGTGGCCGGCGCGCTGATGCCGGACGCCCACGTCGGCTATGGGCTGCCCATCGGCGGCGTCCTCGCTACCGACAACGCCGTCGTCCCCTACGCGGTCGGCGTCGACATCGCCTGCCGGATGAAGATGACTGTCCTCGATCTGCCGGTACGCGACCTTGAACGCAAGGCGGAGCGGCTGAAGAAGGCGATCGAGGCCGAAACCCGCTTCGGCGTGGGCTCCACCT
>DATARD010000350.1:0-32312 GCA_036264355.1 Thermoanaerobaculia bacterium | reverse complement strand
GCTATGAGATGACGCGCTACTGGCACTTCTGGTCCGTCTGGATCTTCATCGCTTTTTCCATCGTCCACGTGCTGCTGGTCTTCCTCGTCGATCCCGCCTCGCTGCGGGCGATGATCACCGGCTGGTACAGGGGGAGGTTCCCGAGCCATGACTGACCGTTCGCTGAGCCGCCGCGACCTCTTCCGCCTGGGCATGGTGGCCGGTCCCGCCGCCTTCGCCGTCTCCTGCGGCTGGCAGGGCGGGCCGCTGGTTCCCAAGCTGCGCGCGCTCTCGCTGTTCAACGACTGGGTGGGGGAGAAGATCCTCCTCCGCGAGGGCCGCCTGGCGCCGGTCTATCCGGTGTCGAAGCGCACTCCGTCGAACCTGTTCCCGTCCTACGCGCTGACCAATCCGCGGCCGGAGCCCCCGGCCGGCTGGGCGCTCAACGTCGGCGGCCTGGTGCGCAGACCGACGGTGCTGACCCTGGAGATGGTGCAGGCCCTGCCGCAGGTCACCTACACCGTGAAGCACCACTGCGTCGAAGGGTGGAGCGCCATCGCCACCTGGACCGGAGCGCGGCTCTCCGCCGTCATCAACATGGTCGAGCCCAAGCCCGAGGCGAAGTATCTCCGCTTCGACACCTTCGACCACAACTACTACAATGGCTGGGATCTGAAGAGCGCCATGCATCCGCAGACGATCCTCGCCTACAGCTTCAACGGCGGCCCGCTGGGACCCGCCCATGGCGGCCCGCTACGCGTCTACGCGCCGATCAAGCTCGGCTACAAGCTGACCAAATACCTCACCGCCCTCACCTTCACCGCCGAGCGGCCGGGCGGCTACTGGGAGGACCAGGGCTATCCGTGGTTGGGCGGGGTGTAGAGGGGAAGATTACGACTTTTCGCCGAGGCGTTCCAGAAGTTCGCGGAGCGTAGGCCCGATGGTGTTGAGGTCTACTCCTTCGGTTAACTCGCGGGCGCGTTGAGCAAGCTCGGTGTCAGGGAGCGCATGCCGATACCAGACAACGATGAGGGTGGCAATTTTGTCGTCGTCTTCCAAAATTTCATATCTTTGAAGCATCTCCTCGATCTCAGCCTGGGCAACAGAGGCGAGCCGTCGCCCGTCTTCCCTTGGTGCAAGGGGCTGGCTGGCAAGAGCCCATCCTGAAAGGCGTCGGACCTCGGCATGCTCGCTGGTCCGCCAGAGCCTGAAGAGTTGGCCGAGCAGGTTCGGCTCGACCGGCGGGAACCACGCGCGGCACTCGCCGAGATAGACCAGTGCCATAGCCGCTGCGTATTGTTCCGAGGCTTCTGCCGAGAAGATTAGAGGCAAGAGCGTATCGCCCCCCTCGTGAAGAGATTCGGCGAATGCAGGGAGTTTCTTTTCGTCATTCTTCAGGAGTTCATAGCATAAAAGCGAACAACATAGCGCCCCTTCGCAGCGGCTCAGTCGGTCGGAGTGTTTAAGCTGTTTGAAACACCAAGCGGCAGCTCTTGTCAATCCGGTGAGGTCTCGAGTCTCGGCCTCCTGCCACCAAACAGCCATGAGCAACGCCATCAAGTGAGCGAATTCAGGCTCCTCCTGAAGGAATGCTTTCCTGGCCTCCTCGCGGAAATCAGGGCCATATTTTCCCTTTGCAAGGACCGGCGTGAAGGCCACATTGTCTAGCAAGTTTCCTAGGCGTATCACTTCGCGGAGCCCTGCGCGAATGGTCTCCGGGTGGGCGGCGGCCTCATCAGCCAAACAGTTGCCGAAGGCGAGAAATAGGGGCGTGTAACTATCGGGACGCTCCTGGTCCGGCGCTTCAAGGTCCCTGACTTTCTCCGTCAGCCGCTGAATCAACCCCTCGGTCGCTTTGCCACCCAGGACGGCGGCGAGCGGGATCACCTCACGCCAGGCGTCCTCTTCGAAGTGTGGGTCCAAAACACTGCCGAGCGTATCCTTTTCACTTCGACCAGGATGCCAACCCTCGACCGCCGCTAGTGCGGTGAGAAATTCCTGGAAGGTGAGGTGGCGAAACTCGAAGAATTCGATGAGCCGGCCATCTTCCACATCGTGCCCAGTCATCATCAAAAGGCTACTGCGGTCTTCGACACGATGGATGAACTCCTCGACGGTGCCCTTGACATAACCGAGCTCGGTGGGAAGTGCAGCCCGCGCTTCCTGGAGTAGCGTAGCCAGCCGGGGGCGGCTAATCTTCTGCCGGCCCTCAATCATCATTGAGGAGGCCACGTAGCAAAGCTGCGGCAGGGCCTCCTCGTCGGGTATCGGCTCGTGACCCTCTGTGTTCCACGTCATGAGGAGGACTTCGACAGCCTTGCCGTAGAGGACGGCCCGGCGGGTCGGAAGCGAACCAACCCAGCGTTTCACCAGAAGCAGGGTCGTCAGCAGCAGCGGATTGACGGCGAGGCGCTGGATGCGGTCGTTCCGCGCAATGGTGGCTGCGAGCTCCTCGGCGTCTGCACGGACCTTCTCCGTGTCGCCCACCACTTCTCGATGCCAGGCTACGCTGAGGCGGCGGATGTCCTCCTCATCGAAGGGCGAGAGCGTCGCGTGGGTACAGATTGGAGCGAGATGCGCCGCCACGTGCCGAAAGCCGGCCTCGCGCGAAGTGACAACCATGGCGATGTCTGGATACGCTTGGAGAGCAGCGCGCAAGGTGCAGACAAAGGCGGCACGGTCACCCTGATCCGAGATCTCGTCCAGCCCGTCGACCAGCAGGAGAACGCGCCCGGCGAGTAGGGCCCGATCCACGGAGGCGCGGAAGACCGCTGCATGCTGGCGTACCGGCTCACGTTGGGAGAGGGCCTCCAGCAACTCGGCAAAGGAGCCACGGGCCAAGCCGCGCAACTCACGGCAGCGGAAGAAAAGCGGCAGCCAGTCGCTCTGCGGGAGATCGGTGATGATTTGATTGTGTCGGCTCGGGTCGCCATAGTCAACGGCGAGGCTCTTGATAAGGGTCGATTTGCCGCCACCGGGTGCCGCAAGAATGGCCAACCGCGGAAACTCAGCGAGTACTGCGCTTATCGCCTCGCGTCCAATTTCCTTTGTTGCTTTCCCCACGGTGACGGTGAGAGCGAGGTGGAGAGGGACGAAGAGATTCTGCAATCGGAGCCGGCGCGAGCCGACGTCACTATCAGCGGGAAGACCGTCGAGTTGGATGAAGCCACACTCGTTTTCGAGGTACTGTCGATAAGCTCCCAGAGCGTCCGCGACGCGTGGGGCGTCGTCTACCCCAGGCATCGGCAAAGGATTGAGACAGGTGAGCTTATGCAGCCCGCCCCCACAGAGACCGTCGGCGGCGACTACTTCCTCGGCGAGCGACCGGGCGAGAGGAGTGCCGTCTGATTGAATCAGGGCAACGTGGGTTCGGGCCTTGCCTTGCGTGTAGTAGACCGCCCACATCCACCCGCGCTCGTGGGCGAAAAGTTCGGTCGCGAGATCGAGAACGAGATGATCGAGAGTTGCACAGAGTCGGCCGGCCAGCTCGGTCGCTCGGTCTTTCTCAATAAGGATGCGGCCTCGCACGAGCTCGGCGACCACCTCAGGTCCTGTCAGCAGGATGATTTTGGTACGGCGTCGGCGTTTCTTTTCCTGTTCGATCGCGGCTTCCGTGAAGCCGGCGAGAGAAATGAAGTACCCGGTGGCCGGACGCTTTTTCTTGTGTTCTGCGTCGAGAACACCGACGAACTTGTTCAGGTCTGCGCCGCCGATCGGCTTGGCCGTGGCCTTGCACTCGGCGAAGGCGCGGCGAGGTTCGAGGCGGTGATCGGCCGAGAGGTCCAGCTCGCGTCCGGGCTTGTGGACGTTGAGGCGAGGCGGCTCATAGCCGAGGGCGACAAAGAGGTCGGTCATGAGGAGGCCGAAGAGGTCGCCACGCCGGTTGTTTTCCTTCTCGAGGATGCGGATCACGGTCGCTTCTTGCATGGGACCTCGCCAGTCGCGAAGAGAGTGATGTCATTCTATCGCCGAGCGGCCTCGCCGGCACTCTGGCCGCGGCCGATGTGAGCCTGGCCACGGTCGACGTGAGCCTGAGCGCGGTCGACGTGAGGCGGACCGCGGTCGACGTGAGCCTGAGCGTGGTCAACGTGAGCCTGAGCACGGTCGACGTAAGGCGGACCGCGGTCGACGTGAGCCGGACCCCGTCCGACGTGAACCGGATCCCGTCCGATGTGAGGCGGACCCAGGCCAATGTGAGGCGGACCGCGGCTGATGTGAGGCGGACCCCGGCTGACGCGAGGCGGACCCCGGCTGACGTGAGGCGGACCCCGGCCGATGTGAGGCGGACCGCGGCCGATGTGAGGCGGACCGCGGCCGATGTGAGGCGGACCGCGACCGATGTGAGGCGGACCGCGGCTGACGTGAGGCGGGCCGGGGCTGATGTGAGGCGGACCGGGGCTGATGTGAGGCGGATCGGGGCTGATGTGAGGCGGACCGCGGCTGATGTGAGGCGGACCTCGACCGATGTGAGGCGGACCGCGGCCGATGTGAGGCGGACCCCGGCTGATGTGAGGCGGACCCCGGCTGACGTGGGGCGCAAGGCCTGCGTAGGGGGCGTCGTCCGCGGCGAGCTGGAAGGATCTGGGCACACACACCGGCTACAATGCGCGCTGTGAAAAACTCTCTTCTGTGCGCCTGCCTGCTCCTCGGCCTCTCCCTTTCCGCCGCCGCGGAAGAGGACCGCACCCTCCATCTCGCCCTCGGCGATCCGGCCCGCAAGGACCGCGAGGCGCCGCTCGCGCTCGACACCCTGACCGACACGCGGACGGGCGATCTCCTCACCCGGGCCGACCTCCCCGCCCGTCTCGGGGGAGTGCGGCTCGTGCTGGTCGGGGAGAGCCACACCGACGCCGACTTCCATCAGGCGCAGCTCCGCGTCCTCCAGGAGCTCCAGCGCGCCGGCCGCGAGGTGCTGATCGGCCTCGAAATGTATCCGGAGACCGAGCAGCGCTGGCTCGATGCCTGGAGCGACGGCTCGCTCACCGAGGACGGTTTTCTCCGCCTTTCGCGCTGGTACAAGAACTGGGGATACAACTGGGGCTATTACCGCGACATCTTCCTCTTCGCCCGCGACCACGGCCTCCGGATGATCGCTCTGAACGCGCCGCGGGAGATCGTCTCGGCGGAAGAAAGGGCTGGCGGGCCTCACGCCGGACGAGAGGTCGCGCATCGCCCCCCGGATCGACACCACCAGCGCCGAGCACCGTACCCTGATCAACGCCTTCTTCGGCGAAGGCGATCCGCTCCACTCCGGCATGCCGCAGGAGCAGCTCGACCGCATGTACGCCGCGCAGTGTACCTGGGACGCCACCATGGGCCACAACGCCGTCAAGGTCCTGCGTGAGCATCCGGAGCCGAACGCCGTGATGGTGGTGCTGGTGGGCTCCGGCCACGTCGCCTACGGCCTGGGCATCCAGCGGCAGATCGCCGATGAGCTCGGCGGCAGATCGGCCGCGGTCCTGCCGGTGCCGGTGAAAGACGACGACGGCAAGCCCACCGCCACCGTGCGCGCCTCCTACGCCGACTTCCTCTGGGGCGTGCCGCCGGAGACCGATCCCATCTTCCCTTCCCTGGGCCTGTCGACTTCCGGAGAGGGCGAAGCGTCGCGCAAAGTCCTCTTCGCCTCCCCCGACACCCCGGCCGCCCGCGCCGGCTTCCAGCCCGGGGACCTCCTGCTCACCCTGGACGGCGCGCCGATCGCCGACCGCGAGACCCTGAATCGAGCCCTGGCCGCCAAGCGCTGGGGAGACACCGCCCTCTTCACCGTGAGCCGCGGCGGCGGCAAGACGGAGAGCTTGACCGTCCTCTTCCGCCGGCAACCGAAGCCCTGAACGGCTACAATAGCCTCCGCCGCCGGAGTGGCGAAATGGCAGACGCAGGAGACTTAAAATCTTCCGTCCGCAAGGGCGTGCGGGTTCGAATCCCGCCTCCGGCACCAGATGTCGTCATCGAGCCGGGCCGCGTTCAGACGACTTCATAGCCGCAGACGAGGAATGCTCTCGTGACCCTTTCGCCTTCGGCGGGAAAGCGGAACGCTCCGAGATCGTGCTCCTCGCGGCGGCCCAGCGGCTGGGGAGAGACGTCGAGCCCGCCGTAGTAGAGCCCCGGCCACTCGGCGCTCGCCACGCAGGTGATGTCGAGGCCGCCGCATTCGCAGGCCTCACCGGCTCCGTGCTCGGCCTCGTGCCGGGTCAGGAACCGCACCTCCTGACTGGCTTGCCCGTCCGGATCCGCGACCTCGAAGAAGAGCTCGAGACGGCGGATTCTCACATCCCGGTGACCGGTGAGGAAGGGGAACCGCTCGCGCCCGAGACGGAGGGGGAGAAGCTTCGGTTTGTCCCGGCCGGCGTGAAGCCGGTGCCAGGCCTCCGGGAAGTCGTGCCGGATGTCGAAGAGGCGCAGGCCGGCGCCCGGCAGATGCTTCTGGGCGGACTCATTCGCGGCCCGGCGCAGCAGGTCGCCGCCCTCGCGCGCCGTGTAGTTGAGGTGCAGGATGACGTCGCTCAGCGTATCGAGGTCGAATTGGTTGTTTTCGGGCGGCAGCTCCAGGCGCCAGCGGCTGACGGCGCCGGCGAATTCGAACGGCAGGTAGCGCTCGTCGCGGAAGCTGAGCTCGAAGAGCCCCGAGTCGTTCTGGCCGCTGGAGGTGGCGATGGCTTCGGTGGCGGCGTAGGACCGCACGACGCGCGGATCGCCCGGCTTCGCCCGGTAGCGGTCCTCCAGGCTGCCGCCGTCGCAGCAGCCGGACGGCGCGGCGAGGCGCGGCTCGATCCGCGTCGCGCTGCTCAGCAGGGTCAGGCGGCAGTGCACTCCGGTATACGGTCCCACCACACACGGCAGGGTCAGCGTCACGTTCTTGATCCGCCGCATGTAGTGGCCGGGATAGTCGAGGTCGAACATCCATTCGGGGATCTCGATCTCGCAAGAGCCGGTCGTCTGCAGGTGTAAAAAGGCCAGCGGACGATTGAGCCGCAGGGAGATGTGCTTGGTCAGCTCGTACTCGCGGCAGTTGGCGTCGAGATGGGCCACCTCCATCTGGCGCAGGGCGAGCTGCAACCGCTCGCCGGCCATCAGGCCTTCGTGCAGGTCGTCCCAGGCGCCGGACGGGAGGAAGGTGCGGTGGGTGTACCCGCGCTCCAGCGTGAACGCACGCTGGGCCTCCGCCGCGACATGCTGCGCCAGCTCGTAGACCTGGCGGTAGAGGGCGGCCGTCTCCTGTTGCAGGAACAGATAGAGCTCCTGGTTGGTGAATTTGTCGCGCAGGAAATCCTGCACCTCGACGGCGTGCTCGATCTGCCGCTGATGATCGTTCAGCTCGCGCAGGGCGACGTCGCGCCGGCGCTCGGCTCCGAGGATCTGGCGCTCGATCTGCTCGATCTCGATGCCGATCACCTCGACCTGGAGGCGCCACTCCTGCTCGCGGCGGTCCCAGCCGCCCTCGGTCAGGTTCAGCGAAGCGTTGGTGCTGCTGATCTCCCCCAAGGTGTTCATGATGCGCGCGACGGCGGCGAAGACGGCGGCGATCTTGCTGCCGATGGGGAATTGGCTGACCGCGAGCGGCGAGCCGCCGACGCCGGCGCCGCCGAACCAGAAGTCCGGAATCATGCCCATGGACTGCGAGATGGCTTCCGAGATGTTGCCCGCGGCCCGCTCGCCCGTCGAGGTGCCGAGGAGCGACTGGTAGCTCGTCTCGCCGGAGTTGAGACCGGCGGCGATCAGCCCCTGGTAGTAGCGCTGGCGGGCCTGCGCCCCCTCCTTGGTCTTGCCCAGCGCCTGGACCTGCCAGTCGGCGTCCCGCCACTGGTTCTGCCGGACCTCCAGCGCCAGCTCCAGGAGCTGCCGTTCGTGGGTCGAGCGCAGCGCGGCGAGCGTCTCGGCGTCCCCCTTCTCGTAGGCGGCGAGCAACTCGGCGCCGAGGCCGCGCACCTCGCCCGCCAGCTCCATCGCCTTCTGGATCAGGTAGGTGAAGCGATATGGCTTGCAGCAGGCCCTGCAGCCGTCGTCGTCCCCCGCGCACGAGGAGCAGCACTCCTCGGTCTCCCCGCAGGCTGGCGGCACGGTCGAGCAGCCGCAGCCCGCCGCGAGGTCTCCCCGGTCTCCCCGGTCTCCCCAGAAAGGCATGTCGAGATCGGGCCGGCCGTTGCGGCGCCGGCGGCCATTCAGGCAGTTGTGGAGGAGCGCCAGGCGGTCCGCCGTGCGGTCGTAGAGCGCCAGCAGCCGCGGATTGAGCGGCGCCGGGCGCGGCATGAAGTCGGAGATCTTCACCGGGCTCTTGCCGTCGTCGCGGGCGTGGACCGCGGCCGGCCGCGCGCCGAGGACGCGTTTGAGCGTGTCGAAGATCACCGTCGCCTGCTGGAAAGCCTCGGGGGTGTTGCGGCACATCAGGGCGTCGCCCCAGGTGAGGAGGGTCTCCAGGTAATGGAACAGGATGGCGCGCCGGCGGGCCACGTCGTCGGTCACCGGCTCGCTCGGACAGCAGGGGACGCCGTCGCCGCGGGTGCCTCCGGGCAGCCTCTGATCGTTCGGCGGCGGGCACTGCGCCCACGTGTTGTCGCCCTGGAGCGGGTTGAAGGCGAGCTCGTACCACTTGAGCGCCGGCTCGAAGCGGCAGTGGGAGCGCAGCGTCCCCGCCACGGACACCGCGACGCTGAACGCCGACGGCGGCTCGAGATGGGCACCGGGTGGGAAGTAGGCGAAGAACGGATAGGCGCGCAGCCCTCCCGGCATCCCCGAGAGGTCCGGAGCCGGGGGAGCGGCCACCAGCGGCAGGACCACCGCCGAGTCGGTCGCCAGGTCGTAGCGGAAACCGGGAGACTCCGGATCGAGATAGCCGACCGGCTCCTGGCCGCCGTTGACCTGGAAGCGTAGCGAGTCCACGGTCCGTCCCGCGAAGGTGAGCTGCGGCACCTCGCCCGGCGTCAGCAGGACGGGATCGATGACCAGCGCCTCGTCCGACCGGCGGGCCGGCTGGAATTCGCCGTGGTGAAAGCGGCTCCAGACGAGATGGAAGCTCGCTGCGGCGCTCCAGCTCAGCAGGCCCGGGAGCTTGGCGGGATTGTGCCAGTCCGAGGTGGTGTCGTTGTTCGGGTCGTCCGGCGACTGGGCGCCCTGGTCAGCGTTCTGATCCACCGCGTCGAAGGAGCGGCAGCTCTCCAGCCAGAAGTAATATTCGTCCATGACCGGGGGGTGGACCCCGCCGCAGCAGGCGCAGCAGGCGGACTCGCCTCCGGTTTCCCGCGGGATCATCCGGGTCGACGCCGGCGGCACCCCGGCGGCGGCGATGCGCAGGAAGCGGGTGCCGAGCCGCACCGCCGCCTGGAGCCACAGCGGCAGGCGCTCGACGTCGGCCGCGGTGGGCGGAGCGGTGGCCGCGGTGAGGGCCGCGATGCGCGGCGGCGGCCCTCCGGCCGGATCGCCGCCCGGCTGGCCGCCATTGTTCCCGTTTCCGTCGTTCCCGTCCCCGCCCGGACTCTGATTGGCGGCCCGGACGACCGGCGCCAGCCAGGATGGCCGCGCCTGGCGCTCAGGGCTGCCGAGCAGGCCGAGACCCTCCGGCGCCGGATTGAGGAGCTGGATCTCGGCCGGCTCGCGCGCCTGAAGTAGGGTGAGCGACGGGTAGGCCGGCAGCGCCTGGGCGGGCCACCACTCCAGCCCGCCGGGCGCGGCGACGGTGAGCGTCGAGCGGCGCAGCTCGCTCTCGAGGAAGCGGAAGGCCTCGCTGTGCCGCGCCGCCGCCAGCTCGTCCCAGTCGATCCAGCTCTCACGGTAGATCTCGCGCCGCTTGCACGACTGCCAGACGCGGAAGCTGGCGAAACGCTTCTCCCAGAGCTGGCAGAAGGCGGGTCCGACCGGAAAGCCGGGCTCCAGGCCGAGCCGGGCGCGCTGCACGAAGGTCTGCACGGCGCGCACGGCGTCCTCGACGCGGCTGGCCCGCTCGCAGAGTCCGGCCTCGACGTCCTGCAACAGCAGGTCCGAGAGATCGCACGGCCGCCGCGCGTGGAGCCCCTTTCCCCAGGGCAACGCCACCCGGTCCATGCCGCAAAGGTAGGCGAGGAGGGCGGCGCGGGCGCGCTCCCGCAGGCCGTCGTCGAGCCGCTTGACGTCCTCGTAGCGGCGCGGATCGCCGTTCTCGAAGGCGCCGTCCTGCACGAACCGCGTCAGATTCTGATCTCCCGAGACGCCGCCGGCTCCGGGGGCTCCGGGATCGTCCGCCGCCCACAGCGCGGGCTGCGCGTCGCCGATCCAGGGCGCCGCGAAGTGTTTCGCCAGCGCCCGCAGCCACTTCTCGGCGTGCCAGACGCGCACCGCCCAGCGCTCGTCCTCCAGATCGGCCGCGGTGGCCGCGTAGAAGGCCGGGGTGGCGAAGTAGCTCAGCACGAGCGGCGCGTGGCGCAGGTCGACGCCCAGGTGGCGCAGCAACTGCGCCGGATCGTCCGGCTGCCGCTCCGCGGCCTCGTAGAACAGCAGCCACGCCGGCCGTTCCCGCGCCGGCCGTGTTTCGCGGCGCAGCACGGTGTAGTCGAAGAGGCGCTCCCAGACGTCGAAGAGGGCCGCCTGCCGCTGCGGGCTCGGCGCCGCGCGCTGGTCAACCGCCGCGGTGGGGGAATGGAACGCATCGCCCACCGGCAGCAGGTTGAAGTCGAGCCAGGCGTGATGCGTGCCGATCTGGGTGGGCGAGAGCCGGTGATAGCAGGTGCCGAGAAACTCGTCGCCGTGCTCCAGCAGGTAGCCGAGCTCGGACTGATGCTCGCCCTGGACGGGCTTCGCCGCCAGCCGGAAGCGGTGCGCCAGGAGCGTCGCCTTGAAGGCTCGCTGGTAGGTGCGGCGGACGTCGCGCAGCGAGCTGGTGAAATGCTCGGAAAGGAACGCCGCGGCGGCGCCCGCGAGGCTCTGGATCCCCGCGCCGAGCGGGCCGTCCACGGTGTCGCGGAACAGGTGGGAGAGGGGGATCTGGCTCATGCGATCGTCCGTGTCCGGCCCCGCGTACCTGATCGCGAAACCGCAGTGCCGCGGGCAGACGTCCTCGGCGCGGGCGAAGAGCGGCTCGCGCTGCTCCAGCTCGGCGACGATCCGGTAGAGACCGGGGCGCAGATGGAGCGGCGCCGAGCCGGCGGCCGGCGCCTCCTCGCCCGGCCAGCGATGGTTGAGCACGGTCCAGGTCTTCTGCCCCCGCTGCAGGGTCAGCCGCCAGGCGAGGTCCTCCGCGGCCTCGAAGTCCGGCTCCTCGTGACCCTCCTCGCCGGACCTCGGCGCGCCGGCATGGAAGCGGTAGCGTCCGCCGTGCTCGACGAGCAGCGAGCCGCTCCACCGTACCTGGAACGGCTGGCCGCCGCCGAGCGGCTCGCCGTCGGCGTCGCGCAGGGCAAAACCGTTGCGCACCGCCGCGAAGCGCTGCTGCTCGGGGGTCAGGGTCAGGGCGGGAGACGGCACCACGCAGGGGACGGGTGCGTTGCGCTCGTCCCGCTCCGGCCCGAAGGCGCTGAGCGGGCCGTGCACCTCGCGCCAGGCGGTCGTCTTGCCACGGTCGACGCTGAATTCCGCCAGCAGGCCGGTGCCTGCGAGGCCCAGCAGCGCCGCGAAGGCGCCACCGTTCGGCTGCGGTCCCCAGGTCACCGCCGGCGGCTTGCCCGAGTCGTCCTCCCACGGCGTCAGCGCGGCGTTCTCGTCGGCCCACAGACTGCGTAGGACGCGCATTGCCACCTTCGCCGCGGCATGGCCCTCGGGTTCTTCCTGGCCGGTCGCCGCCTCGACGTGCTCCGCCAGATGCTCGGCGATGACGTGGCAGCGGCGATGGAAGCGGGCGAACTGGTGCCGGAAGAAGGCGAAACGCTCCTCCTCGTCCTCCTCCTGCACCAGGCGGCCGAGGGCCTCGCCGAAGTTGGCGAAGAGCAGCGCGAACGGCGCCAGCGCGGCGCGCGGCGCGAAGTAGAGGTCGCGCACCGCGGCCTCCTCCTCGGGGCCGAGTTGGCGGATCTCGGCCAGCTTGGCGGCGACCGCCGCGTCGCGTAGCGGCAGCCGTGCCCAGAGCTGGCCGTGGGTGGCATCGATCGCCTGGAAGTGGAAGGGGCCGCCGGGCGGCGTGTTCCACATCGCCGCCGTGGTCTTGGACGGATCGAGATCGACCGCGAAGCGGCGGCTTGCCGCGCCGACGGGGTGGCCCGCGTGCTCCAGGGCCGCGGGGAAGAAGTGCTCGCCCAGCGCGTCGAGAGGATCGGCGCCGCCGGCCGGCGGCGCAAAGCCGAGCTCGTGGCGCAGCGACGCCGCGATGCGCGGCCAGGTCCATTCTTCCGCTTCCTCCGCTTCCAGCTCGACGCACAGCAGCTTGTGGCGCAGCGCCCCCAGCCCATGCTTCTCGGCCTCGTCCGGCAGGTCGAAGGGCGCGTCGAGCGCCTCGTTCGGCTCCGCCATCGGGAACGGATCGTCGCCATCGAGATGGCCGCCGGCGGTGAACAGGAAAATGATTTCACCGACCGTGAAATCGGAGGCGTAGATCTTCGCCAGCACCTCCACGAAACGCAGCGTGCTCGCCGGCCGCGCGTGCCAGGTGTCCGTGGGTGTCGCCGGATCGAAGCCCGCGAGGCGCGACAGCGGATCGAGGTTCCCGGCGATCAGCTTGAGGAATTCGGGGCCGGTGCACAGGCTGCCGTGGCGGGCCTCGGCGTAGTCCTCGATGCAGTCGAGCAGCAGTGCCACCGCCCACTGCCACTTGGCTGCGGCGGGTCCCACCCAGAGCGCCAGCAGGTGCGTGCGGTCCGCACCGGTGGCGCCGGGAGCAGAGTGGCCGTCTCGATCGCTCAGCGGCAGGCACAGATCGTCCCGCAGCATCAGCAGCGCCGCGAGCTGGCGCAGGAAATCGGGATTGATCGCGCCCGTCGCATTGAACAGACCGAGCACGTTGCAGATGTCGGCGAGCTGAACGAAAGTGATTTTCGGCCCGGGAAGCTCCTGCAACCGCCGCCAGAGGCGGATGAAGACCGCCAGCTCGCGCAGGACCACGAGCGGATCCTGCGGCTGCACGAAAAGGATACGGAGATCGTCCGGGCAGCACGGCAGGCAGTCCGGGAAATTATTGACACCGCCGTCCTGGTCCCGGCGTTCGCGCTCGAACACGACGAACCGCGAGCGCCATAGCTCGAGAAACTCGCAATATGTGAGCCCTGTGCGAGCGAGAAACTCCGGCACCTTGACGACGATCTGCGTCCAGGGCCTGCCGTTCACGCTGTCGGCCGGGAAGCCGTAGAGCGCCGGCAGCGGCACGCCGTTGTCCTGGCTGTAGAGGAGCGCGTACTCATCCTGCGAGATCAGCAGATATTCGAGGGCGATCTCGAAACGCGCCGGGTAGCGCCTGAGGTGGCGCTGGAAGCCCGCCGGCTCCTGCGCGGGATCGATCGCCAGCTCGGTGATCTCCCGGCGGAAGTGGCGCATGGCCGCGAACCGGCTGCTGCCGAGCGCCCGCAGATACGACCGGCAGACGTCGAGCGCCTGCGGATAGGGCAGGCCGGGCGCCGTGAAGTCGGCTCGCAACTGGTCGTAGGCGGACGGCTTGGCGACCGGCGTGGCGGGCGAGGAGTGCTCCGGCAGGGCGGCGAACAGCGTCTGCGGATCGTGGGCGTCCGGCCCGGAGTCGGCACCGCCCTTGAGCTTGTGTCCTGCGAGCTCGTCGCCGGCCGTGTCGTAGACGGCGCCTCCCGTGGCTCCCGGCAGCCCGGCGGCGAGCGCTTCCAGGCTCTCGTTCACCAGGTCGACGAGCGGCAGCGGCGTCTCGAGGTTGGCCCGCGTCGCCAGCAGGTCGCCGAGCGCCCCGCGGCGGCCGGCGAGGAGGGCTCCCAGCGTCCCCTGCCGGCCGTCCGTGCCCGGGTTCTCGCAGGTCGAATCGGCCGAGGCCTGCAAGATCTCGCTCAGGTACTCCACGGGCCCAAGCGGCGAGAGGTAGAGCGGCGGAATGCAGTCGGTGAGCGAGCCGTCAGGATTGACCGGTTTGAAGCCTCCGGGCGTTGGCCCGGTGCCAGGACCGGTGCCGCCGGTCTTGGCGTAGATGTCGGCCGCGTGATCGAAGGCGACGGTGCCGGTCAGCGCCTCCTGGAAGTCGGCCTGGGAGAGCGCCGTGACGCCCGTGATGTCCGTAAAGCCCCGCGCATAGAGCGCCTCCATGAGCGAAAACTGGAGCTCGGACACACCGATGTCGGTGAGCCGGAAGAGGGCGTCGAGGGTGCCCAGCGTCTGTTGCAGCCAGGCCTGCGCCGCCGCGTCGCCGGGCAGGACGGTGGGATCGGCGATCGCCTGCTGCAACGCGGCGGCGTCCCAGTCCTTGCCGAAAGTGAAGGGGCCTTTGGTGCTGATGGCGTTGTACGCCGCCGTGAAGCGCGCGAAGACGTCGGCGATCGAGACGCCGAGTGTGGGCGCGGCATCGACGGCTGCGGCCACCGGCGCCGCCACGTTGTAGGGCACGGTGAAGAACGTCCGCAGGTGGCGGATGAACGCCTCCACCCGCTCCTGCGGCGTGCCCGGCTGGGTGAATGCCGGCAGCAGGCCGAGGCGCGGCGCCATCGTACCGGTGGGCGGCGGGAAGGGGATGGGCGGCGTCGGGCCGGGGATCGGAAGCGGTGCGTCCAGGAAGAAGGCGCGCCATTGATCGTCTGTCACCTGGACCAGCTTCGCCACCGAGTCGACGTTCGTCTTCACCGCGTCGATGAGCGGCTGGAAATCGCTGGTCACCGCGCGCAGGACGAGATCGAGGTAGGCCGCCGGCTGGGTGGAGACGATGTTGAAGGTCCCACCGGCCCAGAATTGGCTGTCGATGTCGTCGCTGGTGCCGTCATAGGTGAGCCAGTCCTTCACGATCGGAGCGAACGGCGCCGGTAGCGTGATCACCGGAGCGGAGCCGGAATCGGAGCCGAGCGCGGTCAGCCGGCGGGCCGCCTGGTTGGCGCTGATCGCGGGCGGTGGCAGCGTCACGGGCGTTGCCGGCACGGCGATGAAGCCGGCGTCGACGGCGGTCTGGAAATCCGTCAGCAGTTGCGGCTCGCGGTTGAATCGCGCCATGTCGTAGCGCTGCGGAGCGGCGACCTGCACCGGCAACAGCGCTCCCACCGCGTAGAAATAGGCCGCCGGAACCAGGAACGGCGGATTCAGGCCGCCGGCCTCGGAGAGGATGATGCTACCGTCCGGGATCGTGGTCGGCGTCGAGGCGCCGGTGATCAGGGGCACGGTGAGGCCGGCGCGATCGGCCTTGGCGCTCAGCGCCTCGCAGACCACCGCCGCCACGGCTGAAAAGACGAAGGACGTGAGGCGGTCGGCCCCCGCGTTGTTGAGAGCGTAATAGCCCGCGAGCTGTGCCTCGAACTGTTTGCGGTCCTGTTCGTCCGGGTCGGCCGAGCCCGAGGTGCTGGTGTACATCTCCTCCAGCGACTTGGGCGGCGTGGGAAGCGGCAGAATCTGCCGGTTCCAGACGATCTCGTACGCGATGTGCTTGCACTGCGCGGAGCTCAGCTTTTGCAGCTTCGCCAGCAGATCGGCATCGCTCGTCACCGTCGGATCGGCGCGCAGGACCTTTTCGACCGCCCCCAACACGTCTGAAAAGGCCGGCGGCGTGCCGTCGGTCGGCAGATTGACCGAGGCAACGTTAGCGCTCCCCGCCGCAGGGGGCGCCGGAAGAGACAGGTAGAAACTTACCGTGTCACCGAAAAAGGTGCTCAAAACGCCGGCCGGCAACGCCGGGGCCACGTTGGGGTTCGGGAGCGACGCCGTGGTATTGAAGTCCACGTTGTACTCGATGTTGCGATCGACAATGGTTTCCCCGCCGCGGGTGATCTGGAGCCGTACGTCGCTGCTCAGGTACTCGACACCGCCCGCCGGCACCACGATCACCGCAGTGGCCACCGACTGATATGTCGGGAGCGGTGGGATCGGAGGAGTTTGGGGAACCATTATGTAATGCTGAAAGATTCGACCTTTCGGATTCGGCTTTTTCAACGGCGGGGTCGGCAAGTAGCTCGCCGGATCTCCGATCTGCTGGCCTTGCACATTGCCGACAGAGAGATCGAAGGCCGTAATGGTCAGGCCATTCAGATAGCCCGTGAACGTGTTGGCGTCGACGGGCGCGGTGGGAATGAGCCGGATGATGATCAGGTTAGCCATGTCCAACCTTCCTCTTTGAAGACTTCTGTGATCTCCGTGTTGCTCTGTTGCATCACCTCGTCCTCAGCATGAACAACTGCAGGCCTGGAGGAGGGGTCCAGCCGCTCGGGGGTTGCGTATACATAAAGAAATCAGAATACGGCGAATACCAGCGGTTCGAGTGCTCCGCTATTTGGCGCTCGTTCAGTGGGAAGACCTCACCGAACGGGCTCGCGTTGCCGCTTCCTGTGTGCAGGAGATCGGGCACTGAAACTCCGGGCGGCTGGTCGATGCCGCTCCACATCTGGCTGGTCACCGGGTTGCTCGCCAGCGAGCTGGCCAGAGTGGATTGCACTGCCCTTCCGCGAGCCATCCATCCCTGATTCTCCGCCATCCAGCTCGGGAATTCAGGGCCTAGGGTTTCTGCCGCATTGATCATAGTCACTGCGTTGGCATAATTAAGGTGCGATTGTGCGATCGCGCGGTCGCTCATTCGGGACAGAGGAGCTGCTGGAGTTTCCGGCTCCGCCCTCAGTACGAGGCTGTTGGTTTGCAACTCCTCAACAGGAGCAACTACGTCGGGGCCATGCGGTCTCGTCATTGCCAGCAGACCCGCCCCAAAATCGAGAACTGTAGCGATCTGCTGTGCTTTCTCTGGATCAACCCCGGAAGCTGTCATCACAACCGTTGCCGGACCTTTGATGATGCCCATTCCCGACGGGTCAACCGCATGTGACACGATCTGGGCGTCTGAAACCATGATGTCGTATGCATTCGGATGATTAGCGCGACGTTCGGCCTCGTCCCTCGCTCGGGTCATTTCCCGGAAGTCGTCGGCGCTGAGATCAGAGGGCCCTATGGACGGCCCCTTGTAGGGCTCAGGCGGAGTCGTGGCCGGTAGCTTAAAAAAGCCCTGCTGTTGAAGGTAGCCTTCGAGATACTGCATCGTCACTGGACCCAACCCGAGGCTCAAGGCAAGGTCGGTCGGGCTCGTGGACGACAGACCATGACTTTCGAGCCAGGAGCTTATGTGTCCCTCTGCCTTCGCTTCGCGCGCATCGCCGACGATGGTCACTTCCGGAATCGTAATTACGCCCTCACCTTCCAGCCCCGTCGGGTCGAAAACGACGACGGGATTAGCCCTGGAGTACTGATACGTGTTCGGGCCATCGCCAATCCCCAGCGGATCAGAGCTGGTCCACCTCCCCAGCCATGGCGCGTAGTAGCGCGCACCGTGGTAATAGAAGCCGCTCTCCTCGTCGCGTTCTTTGCCAGTGTAGCGGTAGCGCTTCGGCGTCTCGGTCCCGCTCCGCACCTCCTGATACGAGGTGCTTCCGTAGGGGTAATACTCCTCGTAGGAGATCACTCGCGCATCTTCATCCAGCTCCAGCGCGGCCGAGCTGAGATGATTGCCGAGCTGATAGCGGACGAGGTGGGCCGGAGCCGGATCGCTGCCCTGGGTTCGCGTTTCGATCAACGCGACGCGTTGCTTGTCGTCCATCACGTGCAGCGTTTCGCGTTCAAGGTCGACGTTGCCTTGGGTGTCGTACTCCCGGTAGATTTCGAAGCCGCCGAGATAGATCCGCTCTTTGGAGCGAGCCGTCCGCTCTGTAACCTTGCGCACCCGCTGGCCGCCCCCGTCGTAGACGTAATAGGTCGTCTCCCGCGTCGCATCCTCGCCCGCCGCCTGTCGCGCAACGGCCTGGAGCTGATCGCGGAAGTCCCACTGCATCAGAGACAGATGGGATATGGCGGTGATGTTGCCGTCCGCGTCGTAGCCGTACCGCTCGGCAGCGTGATCGCCGGTCTGCGTGCTCGTCAGGCGATTGCTCACCTGCGACGCAGCGAGCTGGCTCGGCTCGTCGTAGCGGTAGGTGCGAGTCCAGCCGCCGGACGCGTGGGGCTCGCCATGATGGATCATGCGGAGGAAGTTGCCGACCTCGTCGTACTCATAGCGCTCGCGGTAGCGTCCCATCGCCGCGCCGTCGCCGGGCTGGGGCAGGCCCACGCGCGGCTCGTCCGTCCAGCTCGTGGGCTCCGGTGCTCCTCCGGGCTGGCCGAGGTGCTCTCTTCCGGTCGCCGCGATCAGCCGGTACAACGCGTCGTAGGTGTAGTCGGCGCTCGGCTCGACCACCTGATTGCGGAAGAAAATCGTCTCTTGCGCGTCGTCCCGAATCTGCGTGATGTTGCCGGATGGGTCGAACGTATAGCTGAGGTCTTGCAGCGGATGCCCGCCCCGCCGGGTGTGCAACCGGCGCAGCCGGAAGGTCAGCGGGTCATAGTCATAGTCGGTCCGGACGCCGTTGCCGTATTCGATCAGGATGCGTTGTCCCTTGGCGTTGTAATCGAGATTCGTCACGGCGTGGAGGTCGGCTCCGTCCAGCAGCGTCGAGGGCTCGCCGTCGAAACGCGGCCAGACGTCGAGCTTCTCGAGCAGGGCGGCTTCGTTGTACGTGGGCTGGAGGACGGACGCGCGGGTACCGGCCGCGTGCGGCGCAACCACCTGGATGGGACGGTTCAGCGCGTCGTAGACCGTGCTGCCGATGAAGCGCTCGGCCTCCAGTGCGGGCGATGCGGACCAGTCCGGCACCTGTTTGTAGCTTGCCGCGAGCTGGCGCCGGGAGGCGAGCAGGTTGCCTTTGAAGTCGTATCGCTCACTGGTCGCGACACCCGCGGTATCGAAGACCTGATGAGCCTTGCCGCGCAGATTGTTCAGCTCCGGATCAGGCGACTCCTCGCCGTAGATCGTGCGACCGATCTGTTTTTCCTCGCCGGTTCCCTCGCGCAGAAAGATTGCGACCGGACGCCGCAGCGCATCGTAGGTGGAGCGCAGCGTGTGCTCCCGGCTGTCCCTGGAATAGACCGGCTTGCCGGCGACGTCGTTCAACATCCATCTCTCGCCGGCCTCCATGCTCGCCTGGTGGATGCGATGGCTGAGCACGTCGTAGTCGTAGCGCATGACGCTGCGCTGCCTGGCGTCGACGATCTCGCGCTGGTTTCCTTCGATGTCCAGGGCCACGCGCGTAGCGAGCCGTTCCTCGACGGGCTCGCCGTCGCGCAGGAACCGGTTGTTGGCGATCGTCAGGAAAGTGCGGCCGAGACTGTCGAAGCAGGCGGCGGCTGGCGTTCCGGCGTGTACGGACGCCTTTCGCGCAGCGTCCTGCTCGCGGCGGCCGAGCGCTCCCTCGGCGCGTTCCTCATACCACGTCGGCAGGTAGTCATCCTCGGGCAGGCGGACGACAAAGCCGCCGGCTTCCGGATCCTCGCGCGGATCGAGCAGGACGGTGTCGTTGACGTCCCAGCTCTCCTGCCGCCAGGGATCGAAAACCACCTTCTCCCAGGTGTGGTTCGGGTGGAGGGTGACGATCACGCGCCCGGCGGGGTCGTAGCAGAGAATGGGGCTGACGCCCACCTTCCGCGCCAGCTCGAAGTGGTGCGTGGCGGTGAAGAAAGGCTCGAATTGACGGACCGGCTTACCCTTGTTGTTGAAGATGGTCCAGCCGCTTCCCACCCAGCGCGGGCTGACCTCGGGACCGCCGTCCTCCAGCGGCCCGGGCTCGGCCTGAATCTTCTTCTGCACCTCGCGCGCGAAGCCGTCGGAGTACGAAAAGCTGAATTGAATCTTCGTCCGCTCCCCCAGCTTGAGATCGCTGTCGTGGGTTTCGCGCGCCAGGGTGTAGACCACGGGACCCTGGGGCTGCGCGTCGGCTTGGGTCCGCTGATAGGCGAACAGGTCGTAGACCAGCCGAGTGGTCGCCCGGTGCAGCAACTCGTGCGAGTGGGCGAAGGGGTGCCGGAGATGTTCCACGATCACGGAGGGAGGCAGGTCTGCCGCGAAACCGTCCAGCGAATCGCCCAGATGCTCCTCGGGCTTGCCCATCACCGCCGTGCCCACCACCATGCCGAGCACATCGAACGCCACGGCCGCGCGGTTGCGGTTGGCATCCATCACCAGGCCAGGCTGGAGCACACGGTAATCGAGGCCGGGCTTCGTCAGGTTTCCCGCTGCGTCGCGCTCGCCCGCCGTCACGCGGTTGCCCAGCGCGTCGCGCGTCTCCTGAATCATCAGGTCGTACCCGTCGTACGTGACCGTGGTGGCCTGCCCGAAGGGATCGCGGAAGCGGTGCGGCAGGAAGAAATGGCGGCGGGCGTAGGCCAGCTCATGCTGCGGAGAATCGCCCTCCTCTAGCGAGTAGAAGATCTCGCCGGATGGAATCCACCAGTTTTCATCCCCCTCGCTGTGCCGGTATCCCCCCTCGTTGGCCAGCATGCCGTCCGTCACCCGGCCGCCGTAGACCTGCGCAATCAAGCCCGGCGTCAGGGCCAGCGACAGGCTCTCGAACGGCAGCCCCAGCGGCTCGACGCGCCCGAGAGGCAGCGGACCGCTCAAGTCGTCGTGCCGATAGAGCGTGCGCTTCTGGTCGATGAGGCGACGGTATGGATGATCCTCGACGGCGCCGCTCGCGTTGACGTCCTCGTAGGGAAGATCGTGGCGGCCGTCGCCGGCCTGCTCGAGCCCGCGGTGCATCTCTTCGAGGCGGAAAAAGTGATGGGAAGCGGGCGTGAGCTGCAACACCTCATAGGCGCGGGTTTCGCTCGGCAGCGGCGTGCGATAGGCGCCGCCCTCCAGGATGGCGTTGGTGTAGCCGTTTTCCGTGGACGTGATGCGCAGGCGCTTCTGCTCGGCGCGATCTGCCGGAGTCAGGAGCGGATCGGGATCGTCGTGCCGGCGGCCATACCCCACGGCGGCTGATTGCAAAACATTGCCATAGTCGTCCACCGCGAGTGTGAAAGCGTGGGTGACGCGCGGATCGGGCTTCCGCTCATACTGAAAATCGATCGTCTCGCGGGAATGGGCGAAGAACACGGTGTGCAGATTGCCGCCGCGAGGCTGCAGGAGCCGCAAGGTGTAGTTGCGCTCGGAAACGCTGTAGGGGCGAGACTCCGCCTCCGTGCCGTCGAGCGCGTAGATCTCCTGGCGCAGGATCGAGCCCTTGAGCGCCCGGCAGGCCTCGCGCGCTTCCCAGGTCGAAAGGCCGGGCGGCAGCACGGTGTCGGCGAGCAGATGGTCTGCTTCAGGATCTCTGTAATACTCCCGCTCGAACTGCCGGGAAAAGCGATCGCGCGCCACGAAAAAGCCGGTGTGGAACCAGGTCCGGGTGAGCATCGGCGGCACGTGCGAGGCCGCGTCCCAATTGCCGGCTCCTGCTTCGGGGCCGCCGGCCAGCGTGGCGAATTCCTCCGTGTCCCGCTGCTCGACCATACCGAAGCCGCGGAACTCGCGCTCGACGCCGTCGAAATAACCGTGGTGGTAGGCATAGCGGGTGACGAAGCGGTTGCCGCTGACGCGATCGAACACCTCGACGCGCTCCACCACGTGCACGGGAAACGGGAGGCGCGTGATCCACGGCGTGCCGGCGGCGCGGTCGGCCAGGTAGAAACGGGTGGACGGCGCGTAGTGGACACGCGTCTCGGCGCCGAGGTTGTTGCGGAGCTCGGTCAACAGGTACGGCTTGGTGCCGCCCATCAGATCGACGTAGCGCAAGGGCGAGCGCGCCTCGCCGGGAAGGGCCGAGGACCAGACGATGCAGGCCGTGCCGTTGCCCAGCAGGTCGACGACGGTCACCTCGTCGAGGCGGCCGGTGACGGGAAACTGCGGCAGCACGCGCGCCGCGCTCCACGCGTTGCCCGACTGGTTGAAATAGATCCGGATGCCGTCCGCGCCGAGATAGACGATGTCCGTGGCGCCCGAGCCGTCGACGTCCGCCAGCCGGATGCGCCGCGGATCGAAGCGGTCGGCGTCGTCGAACACCGGCGAGCCGTCCATCGTGACCTTGGCGCCGAAGTGGCCATAACCCCGGTTCGGCCAGTAGCAGACCTCGCCGTTGCGAATGCGGACGAGATCGGTCAGGCCGTCGCCGGACAGATCGGCCAGGAACAGGGTCTCGCTGCCGTCGGCAAAGATCAGCGCCGGCCCGCGCTCCTCGTCGAACGGGCGGGGGACGCGCTGCGCGGGGCCGAAGCCCTCCCGCACGCGCGACGGGTACCAGGTGAAGACCTCGTCCTCGCTGATCAGGACGTCGGCGTGGCCGTCGCCGTCGAGATCGATCATCTTCAGATTGGGATTGTTCCAGTCGAGATTCGGCTCGTGCGCGAACGGCCTGAAGGACAGCCAGCCCTCCTCCGGCAAGCGCTCGTAGAAACCGGCCATCGGCCGCGTGTATTGAACGAGGCTGAGGTGGCCGTCGCCGGCGAGGTCCATGAAGTGCTGGCGGCCGCCGCCGAGATTCGACGTCGACGGCTTGCTTGCCACCCATTCGAGAGGCGCGAAGCGGGCGACGGTGACGCCGTCGGCGCGCGGCAAGGCGCTGACGTTGCGCTTGTAAAACCAGGCGTCCGCCTGCTCGGTGAGGACGCCCGGCAGCCCTTCGCCGTCGAGATCGATCCATTGATAGCGTCCACCGTCGACGCCTGCCGGCAGGTTCTCCACGCTGTCGCGCGCGACCCGGCGCAGGGTGTCGTCGATCGTCGCCACGGAGTAGCCCATCTCCAGGGCCGGCAGCGACCGCGGGCTGAGCGCCTCGCCGGTCTGCGGATCGCAGATGCGATATCCACCATCCAGCGGGTTGCGCAGGTAGCCGGTCTGCGTCGCCGCGAGCAATCGCGAGTGGAGCGGCGTCTCGTCATAGGTGAAGTCGGTGGAGCGAATCAGGCAGGGCTCCTCGCCCAGCTCGGCGAAATGATGGAACATCAGCACGCGCCGGCAGAGGCGGTAGGTGCGGACCTCGAAGCCGGCGCGGTAGGTGGAGAACGCGTCCGGCCGGCTCGGCCAAGCGGCGTCCTCCGCCACGCGCGGCCTCGCCGCGTCGTGGTCGCCGTAGTCGAAGACCAACTGGAAATGCCAGCCGCAGGGCAGGACTGGATCGTTCGGATCGGTCGGCTGCGCGTTGCCGTAGAGCACGCGCTTGCAATAGCGGTTCGCGGCCACGCTGCGGTGCCGCTCGTGGAGCGCATCCGGAACGCCCTCCCGGTCTTCCGCCTTGTATTCGTAGGCGGCGAGATTGCCGCGGTCGTCCCAGGTCCGCGCCAGCAGCCAACTGAACACCCGCAACGGGTTCTCGGGATCGGCGATGCGGCTGGCGGGCGAGTCGCCGTAGAGGCTGAAGACATTGTCGCGCGAGATCGTCCGCCAATGCGTCTCGCCCGTCGCGGCGTCGCGCCAGCGCTCGATCCGCGCGAAAGCGCCTTCGACCCGCGGCCGGTAGCGCTGCACCCTGAACGTCGCGCCGCCGCGCGTCACCTCGAATTCATCGCGCTTCCACTCGTCGCCGCACCGTACGAGAACAGGGACCAGATCCTCGGCGTCGGAGATCAGAAAGACGTCGGACTCGCGGTCGTCTTCATAGAGCGGCAGTCCCTTGTCGGTCTTGCGGGTGATGGCGGGGGCGGAGAGACGCCAGCCGAGGCCGAAAGGCCCGTTGCCGGCGCCGGAGTCATAGGAGAGCGCCAGTTGCGGTCCGAAGCCCGAGCGGCCCGGGCTGGCGGCGATGGGCACGGAGAGCGATCCTGTGCCGGTGACCGGGTTGGCCCCGAGCTTCTCACCGATGCCACGGATGGCGCCGCCGCCCTTGGGCAGCGAGAGCGAAGGCGCCGCCATCGGATCCATGCCGGCCGTCGTCTCTGGGCTCTTATCCGGTGGGGCGGAGCTGTTGCGATCTGACATGTCTTTGCCTTCGCGAGTGTGGGACCGAATCCGACGTCTTGGGTTTAGGCGTTGGCTGCGGCGTTTCCGTTACCGAGCAAAGGGACGGGGGTTCGTAGGCGCCGCATTTGCTAATGAGGATGTCTGGAAACCGGAAACCTGATTTTGTGAGGCGGTCAACGATCCGGGTGAGGCGGACGCCCATCAAGTGAAGTGGACGCCCTATCAAGTCAGGTGGACGCCCTCTCAAGTCATGTGGACGCCCTCTCAAGTGAGGTGGACGCCCTCTCAAGTCAGGTGGACGCCCTCTCAAGTCAGGTGGACGCCCTCTCAAGTCAGGTGGACGCCCTCTCAAGTGAGGTGGACGCCATATCAAGTCAGGCGGACGCCCTCTCAAGTGAGGTGGACGCCCTATCAAGTCAGGCGGACGCCCTCTCAAGTCAGGTGGACGCCCTCTCAAGTCAGGCGGACGCCTTCTCAAGTCAGGCGGACGCCCTCTCAAGTGAGGTGGACGCCCTCTCAAGTCAGGTGGACGCCCTCTCAAGTCAGGTGGACGCCCTCTCAAGTCAGGCGGAAGGGAGTCGGAACGATCCGGCTTGACCTTGGCACCCGGATGGCTCAAAGTCACCCTCCACTCATGGCCCAGGAATTCCGTTTACTCCGCGATCCGACTTTGTTGCAGGTTCTCCGGCGGACTGCGATCGAGCATCCCTCCCGGATCGGTTTCACCTTCCTGGAAGATGGCGAGGTCGAGAGGGACCGGTGGACCTATGGCGAGCTGGATGCGCGGGCGCGGGCGGTCGCCGCCTGGCTGCAACAGGCGCGGCTCGGCGGTGAGCGGGCTCTGCTCCTCTATCCGCCGGGGCTCGAGCTGCTCGCCGGGTTCCTGGGATGCCTGTACGCCGGGGTGGCCGCCGTCCCGGCCTATCCTCCCCGGCTCAACCGGGGGGCGCCGCGGCTGCGCGCGATCGCACAGGACTGCCGGCCCGCCGCGGTCCTGACCACGTCGTCGTTCGCCAGGCGGGCCGAGGCCCTCACGGGCGAGCTGCCGGAGATCCGCGAGGCGCGGTGGCTGGCGACGGACGGAATGGACCCCGAGCTGGCCGCTGCCTGGCGGGAGCCTGCCCTGGACGGCGACGCCATCGCGTTCCTCCAATACACCTCGGGCTCGACCTCCTCTCCCAAGGGGGTGATCGTCAGCCACGGCAACCTCCTCCACAACGAGGAGATGATCCGGCGGGCGTTCGGCCAGGCCGAGGGGTCGGTGGTGGTGAGCTGGCTGCCGCCCTATCACGACATGGGGCTGATCGGCGGGCTGCTGCAGCCGCTCTACGCCGGGGCCCATTGTGTCCAGATGTCGCCTCTCGCCTTTTTGCAGCGGCCGATGCGCTGGCTGGAGGCGGTGAGCCGGTACGGCGCCGCGACGAGCGGCGGACCGAATTTCGCCTATGATCTCTGCGCGCGCCGGGCGGCGGCCGAGCCGGAGCGCGCGCCGCTCGACCTGTCGGGCTGGCGCGTGGCCTTCAGCGGCGCCGAGCCGGTGCGGGCCGAGACGCTCGACCGCTTCGCGCGGGCGTTCTCGCGCTGGGGCTTCCGGCGCTCCGCGTTCTATCCCTGCTACGGGCTGGCGGAGGCGACTCTCTTCGTCACCGGCGGCGCGCTGGGGAAGGAGCCCACCGTGGTGGCGATCGACGGCGGCGAGCTGGCGCGCGGCCGGGCGGTCAGTACGGTGGAGGAGACGGCGGGGACGCGCCGGCTGGTGGGGTGCGGCGCTCCGTGGATGGACCAGCGCGTGGTGATCGCCGATCCCGAGACGTGCGTGCGGTGCCCGCCGGGGCATGTCGGCGAGATCTGGGTCGCGGGCCGCAGCGTCGCCCACGGTTATTGGGGGCAGCCCGAGGCGACCGGGCGCGACTTCCACGCCCGGCTGGCGGCGGAGGGCTCCGAGGGCGGTCCGTTCCTGCGCACCGGCGATCTCGGGTTTCTCGCCGGCGGCGAGCTTTTCGTGACCGGCCGCCGCAAGGACCTGATCATCATCCGCGGGCGCAATCTCTATCCCCAGGACGTGGAGCTGACCGCCGAGGAGGCCGATGGGGCCGTCCGGCGCGGCGGCGCGGCGGCCTTCGCCGTCGAGGTCGAGGGGGAGGAACGCCTGGTGGTCGTCCTCGAGGTGGAGCGGCGCGCCGAGACCGCTCTGGAGGCGCTCGCCGAGGCGGTGCGTCGGGCTGTCGTCGAAGAGCACGAGGCGGCGGTCGAGGACGTCGTTTTGCTCCGCGCCGGGACGCTGCCCAAGACCTCGAGCGGCAAGGTGCAGCGCTACCGCTGCCGCGAGCTCTATACGGCCGGCGGTCTCGACCGGCTGTGGGTTTCTCCGGCGGTCGTGCCGGCGGTCTTGCCGGCGGTGGAGCCGGCGCTGCTCGGCAGGGAGGATCTGTCCGGCCTGGACGCGGCCGGGCGGCAGGCTGCTTTGGCGGCCGATCTGAGGCGCGCCGTGGCCCGGCTCGCCGGTGTGGCGCCGGCGCGGATCGATCCCGCCCTGCCGCTGGCGGCGCTCGGCCTCGATTCGCTGCTGGCGGCGGAGCTCAAGCACGATCTGGAGGCGCGGCTGGGGATCGACGTCCCCCTGGCCGCTCTGCTCGACGGGGACCTGGCGGATCTGGCGGCGCGGCTCGCGGGGCAGCTCGGGAGCGCGGCCGGCCGGGTGGACGCGCCGGTTCCGCAGCGGGCACCGGAGGCCGGTGATCATCTCCATGACCTTCCCCATGACCATCCTCTCTCCCCCGGCCAGCGGGCGCTCTGGTTCCTGCACCGGCTGGCGCCCGCGAGCGCCGCCTACAACATCGCGGCTGCCCTGCGCCTGCACGGCCGGGTGGACCCTGCGGCGATGGCCCGCGCGATCGGCCGGCTGACCGCGCGGCACGCGTCCCTGCGCTCGACCTTCCACGCGCCGGACGGGGAGCCGATCCAGCGGATCCATGGGCGGCTGGATACCGATCTCCTCGCCGTTCCGGCTCCTCCTGACCTGGCGGCGGCGCTGGGCGGGGAGGCGGACCGGCCGTTCGACCTCGAGACCGGGCCGCTGCTGCGGCTGCGGCTCTTCGCGGAGGCCGGGAGCACCGTCGTCCTGCTGGTGGTGCACCACCTGGTGGCCGACTTCTGGTCGCTCGTGGTGCTGGCGCGGGAGCTGGGGGCCGTGTATGGCGAGGAGACGGGAGGGCCGGCGGCGGCTCTCGACCCGCTGCCGCTCGGCTTCGACGACTATGTCGCCTGGCAGAAGCGGCGGCTCGCCGGCGAGCGCGGCGAGCGGCTGTGGAGCTACTGGCGGCAGGCCTTGGCGGGCGGGCCGCCGCCTCTGGACCTGCCGGCGGACCGGCCGCGCCCGCCGGTGCAGTCGTTTGCGGGCGCCACCCGGACGGCACGGCTGGCGGGGGTCTCGGCGGAGCGCCTGGCCGCGGTGGCGTCGCGCGGCGCGGCGACCGTCTTCATGACGGTGCTGGCGGCGTTCGACGTCCTGCTCCACCGGATCACCGGCGCGGAGGACTTCCTGGTCGGCTCTCCCACCTCCGGACGCGAGACGGCGGCGCTCGCCGGGCTGGTCGGCTATTTCGTCAATCCGGTCGTGCTGCGCGGTGACCTCGCCGGGGACCCGCCGTTCCTGGAGCTCCTGGCGAGAACGCGGCGCACGGTGCTCGGCGCTTTCGAGCATCAGGAGCTCCCGTTCCCCTGGCTCGCGGAGCGGCTGGCGGGGGCGCGCGATCCCGGCCGGTCGCCACTGTTCCAGACCCTGTTCGCCTGGCAGGCTCCGCCGCCGGGAGCCGCGCCGGGCTTCGCCGCGCTCGCCGTGGGGAGCGGCGGGGGCGAGATCCGGCTGGGGGAGCTGGCGGCGGAGGTGGTGGCGGTTCCGCGTTCGGGAGCGCAGCTCGATCTCGCCCTGCGTGCGGCCCGGAGCGGCGACGGCGTTCTCGCCGCGCTGGAGCACAGCACCGACCTGTTCGACGCCTCGACCGCCGCCCGGCTCCTCGGGCAGCTCGCGAGGCTGCTGGCGGGGATCGCGGCCGATCCGGAAGCCCGGCTGTCGCGCCTGCCGCTGCTCTCGGCGGCGGAACAGCACCAGCTTGCGACGGAGTGGAACGACACCGCGGCTCGCCTCGCCGCGGACGGCCTGCGCCTGACCGACCTGCTCACGGCGCAGGCGCGGCTTGCTCCGGAGGCGGTGGCGGTGGTGGGGGGCGGCGAGAGCGTCACCTATGCCGAGCTCCACCGGCGGGCGGACGCCCTGGCGAGCCAGCTCCTGCGCCTGCGGCTCGGAGTGGAGCCGCGGGTGGGTGTTTTCATGGAGCGCTCGCCGGAGATGGTGGTATCGCTCCTCGCGGTGCTCAAGGCGGGGGGCTGTTACGTCCCTCTCGACCCCGACTACCCGCGCGACCGGCTGGCCTGGATGATCGAGGACTCGCGGATGGAGGTGCTGCTCGCCCAGGAGCACCTGCTGCCGGCGCTCCCGGCGCTGCCAGCGCACAGGGTGCGCGTGCTCTGTCCGGCCGCGCTGCCGGAGCGGGCCGGACCGCCCGCGGTCCTGGAGGAGGGCGGGCTGCCGGCCGGTGGCCTCGCCGCCTATGCGATCTACACCTCGGGCTCGACCGGGCGGCCCAAGGGCGTGCTGATCCCGCACCGCGGGATCGTCAACCGGCTCCTCTGGATGCAGGCGGCCTACGGGCTGCTGCCGGCGGACCGCGTGCTCCAGAAGACTCCGTTCAGCTTCGACGTCTCGGTCTGGGAGCTGTTCTGGCCGCTGATCCGCGGCGCCCGGCTCGTGCTCGCGGCGCCGGGCGGCCACCGCGACAGCGCCTACCTCTCCGCCCTGATCGAGCGCGAAGGGGTGACGGTGCTGCACTTCGTTCCCTCGATGCTGCAGGCGTTCCTCGCCGAGCCGGATCTCTCCGGATGCGCCGGGTTGCGCCTGGTGGTGTGCAGCGGCGAGGCGCTCTCCGCCGACCTGCGCCGCCGCTTCACCGAGCGCCTGGGCGCCCGCCTCGAGAACCTCTACGGCCCGACCGAAGCTTCGGTCGACGTGACCGCGGCGCGCTGCGACGGCGATGCCGGCCCCCTGAGCCCGCCGATCGGGCGTCCGATCGCCAACACGTCGATCCATCTGCTGGACCGCTCCTGGCGGGCGGTGGCGTTGGGAGTGGCGGGGGAGCTGGCGATCGGCGGCGTGGGCCTGGCGCGGGGCTATCTGAACCGTCCGGACCTGACGGCGGCGGCGTTCGTGCCCGATCCGTTCGGGGCGGAGCCGGGGGGCCGCCTGTACCGGACCGGGGACCTGGCGCGCCACCTGGCGGACGGATCGATCCACTACCTGGGCCGCATCGACCATCAGGTGAAGATCCGCGGCGTCCGCATCGAGCCGGGGGAGATCGAGCGGGTGCTGGCGGAGCACCCTGGAGCCCGCGAGTGCGCCGTGGTGGTGCGCGGCGAGGGGGCGGGTGTGCGCCTGGCGGCGTTCGTGGTGGCGGCGGGCGAGGCGTCGCCAGGACTGGCGGGAGCGTTGCGCGAGCACGCGCGGCGGCACCTGCCGGAGGCGATGGTGCCGGCTCAGGTGGTGTGGTTGGAGTCGCTGCCGCTGACGCCGAGCGGCAAGCTGGACCGCAAGGCGCTGGCGCAGCGGGAGCTGCCGCGGGAAAAAAAGGAGAGCGGGGAGGCCGCGGCGCCGCGGACTGCGGTGGAGGAGCTGGTGGCGGGGATCTGGTCGCACCTGCTGGCGGTGGAGCGGGTGGAGCCGGGCGACGACTTCTTCGTGCTGGGCGGCCATTCCCTGCTCGCCGCGCAACTGGTGTCGCGCCTGCGCGCGGTGCTGGGCGTGGAAGTGGCGCTCGCCGCGGTGTTCCGGCACCCGACGCTGGCGGGGCTGGCGGCGGTCGTCGCGGAGGCGCTCCGCGCCGGCACGGCGCCGGCGCCGCCGCTGGTGGGCTCGGCGGAGCTTCTGGCGGCGGACCGGGAGATCGCGCTGCCGCTGTCGTTCGCGCAGCAGCGCCTGTGGTTCCTGGACCGCTTGCAGGGTCCGAGCGCGGTCTACAACATGCCGGGCGGGTTCCGTCTCGACGGTGCCCTCGCGGTGGCGGCGCTGCGGCGTTCATTCGCGGAGGTGGCGCGCCGGCACGCGGTGCTGCGCACGTCGTTCGGCGGCGAGCCGGTGCAGGTGATCGCTCCGGCGGCGGCGGCGCTGGATCTGGCATTGCCGGTGGTGGACCTGGGTGGCCTGGGCGCGGAGACCCGGGAGGGAGAGCTGTCGCGGCTGGTGGCGGCGGAGGCGGCGGCGCCCTTCGACCTGGCCCGGGCGCCGTTGCTGCGCCTGTGCCTGGCGCGGCTCGCGGCGGAGAGCCACGCGCTGCTGGTGACGTTGCATCACATTGTGGCGGACGGCTGGTCGCTGGGCGTGATGGCGCGCGAGGTGGAGGCGCTGTACCCGGCTTTCGCGTCGGGCCGGCCGTCGCCGCTGCCTGAGCTTGCGGTGCAGTACGCGGACTTCGCGGTGTGGCAGCGGCGTTGGGCCAGGGAGGGGGGGCTGGAGAGCCAGGTGGCGTTCTGGCGGGCGGAGCTGAGCGGGGCGCCGCCGGTCCTGGAGCTGCCGGCGGACCGTCCGCGCCCGGCTCTCCCGAGCGACCGCGGGTCGGCACAGCCGGTGCGCCTGGCGGCGCCGCTGGGGCGGCAGCTCGCGGCGCTCTGCCGGCGCGAGGGGGCGACGGTGTTCATGGCGGTGCTGGCGGGACTCGCGGCTCTGCTGGGCCGTTGGAGCGGCCAGGGGGAGGTGGTGGTGGGCACGCCGGTGGCGAACCGCGGCCGCCTGGAGACGGAAGGGCTGATCGGCTTCTTCGCCAACCTTCTGGCGCTGCGGGCGGACCTCGGGGGGAGACCGGCCTTCGGGGAGCTGCTGCGCCGGGTGCGCGGTCGGACGCTGGGCGCGCTGGCGCACCAGGACCTGCCGTTCGAGCGCCTGGTGGAGGAGCTGCGGCCGGAGCGCAGCCTGGCGGCCACGCCGCTGTTCCAGGTCCTGCTGGCGATGCAGGCGGCGCCGGCCGGGCTGGTGTTGCCGGGGCTGACGGCGTCGCCGCTCGCGGTGCGCACGGAGACGGCGCGCTTCGACCTCACGCTGGCCCTGGAGGAGCGGGACGGCGGGCTGGACGGCGTGTTGGAGCACAGCCGCGACCTGTTCGACGGCACGACGGTGCGGCGGTTGGTGTCCCAGCTCGGCGTGCTGCTCGCGACCGCGGTGGCGGCTCCGGACCTGCCTCTCGAAGACGTCCCGCTGCTCGCCGCGGCCGAGCGCCACCAGATCGAGGTGGAGTGGAACGACACGGCATCGGCGGTGCCGCGGGCCATGGCGCACCAGCTCTTCGAGGAGCAGGCCCGCCGCGCCCCGGACGCGCCGGCGGTCGATTTCGCGGCCAGCCGCCTCAGCTACGGCGAGCTGAGCCGCCGGGCCGACCGCTTGGCGCGGTGGCTGCGGCGGCAGGGGGTTGGCCCCGAGGTCCGCGTGGCCGTCGCGCTGGAGCGCTCGCCGGACGCGCTCGTCGCCCTCCTGGCGGTGCTCAAGGCCGGCGGCGCCTATGTGCCGCTCGACCCCGGCCACCCGCGGGAGAGGACGGCGTACGTGCTGGCGGACAGCGGGGCGGCCTTGCTGCTGCACCAGGGCTCCCCGCCGGCCGCGCTGTCCGCCGGGACGGTGGTGGTCGAGATCGCGGCGGGGCTCGCCGCCGCGGCGGCCGAGCCGGCGGACGCGCTCCCCCCGCTCGCCGGTCCGGACCACCTCGCCTACGTGATCTACACCTCGGGCTCCGCCGGGCGGCCGAAGGGAGTGGGGGTCCGCCACCGCGAGCTGGCCAACTTCCTCGCCGCCTTCCAGGCCGAACTGCGGCTGAGCGCGGACGACGCGCTCCTCGCCGTCACCACCTTTTCGTTCGACATCGCGGGCCTGGAGATCTATCTGCCGCTCGCGGCGGGAGCGCGGATCGTCCTGGTGGACCGGGAGACGGCGGCGGACGGAGAGCGGCTGGCGGCGGCCCTGCGGTGGCGGGAGTCGCCTCGAGGCAACGCGGGGGTCACCGTCCTCCAGGCGACTCCCGCCACCTGGCGCCTGCTCCTCGCCGCCGGCTGGCCGGGCGATCCACGGCTCACCGCGCTCTGCGGCGGCGAGGCGCTGCCGGCGGACCTCGCCGCGGAGCTGCTGCCGCGGGTGGGCTCGCTGCGCAACGTCTACGGTCCGACCGAGACGACGGTGTGGTCCTCCCTGGCGCGGGTGCCCGCCGGTCCGGTCCTGAGGAGCCCGCCGATCGGGCGTCCGATCGCCAACACGTCGATCCATTTGCTGGACCGCTCCTGGCGGGCGGTGGCGCTGGGAGTGGCGGGGGAGCTGGCGATCGGCGGCGTGGGCCTGGCGCGGGGCTATCTGAACCGTCCGGACCTGACGGCGGCGGCGTTCGTGCCCGATCCGTTCGGGGCGGAGCCGGGGGGCCGCCTG
>DATARD010000299.1:0-11244 GCA_036264355.1 Thermoanaerobaculia bacterium | reverse complement strand
GGCGCCGGGGCGGCGACCGCCTGGCCCGTGACGTTGCCGCCCGCCTCGTAGTTCCAGGTCGACTTGTCATAGACCTGGGTCGTCGGGTTGAAGCCCGAGTAGAGCCCGTCGTCCGGCAGCTTGAACCCCTCCTTCACGATGAAGGCGGCGTTCGTGTAGTTGAGCAGGTAGTCCTTGGCCAGCCGGTCGTTGGCGATGGCGTAGTTGATCAGGCCGCCGAGAAAGGCGATGTCGGCGCCGGCGCGGATCTGGAGGAAGAGGTCGGCGGTGGCGGCCGTGCGCGTGAAGCGCGGGTCGACCACGATCATCTTGGCGTTGCGGTTCCGCTTCGCCTCGAGCGCCCACTTGAATCCGCACGGGTGGTTCTCCGCGGGGTTGCCACCCATGATCAACATCATGTCGGTGTTCTTGATATCCGTGTAGCCATTGGTCATGGCCCCGCGTCCGAACGATGGTCCCAAACTTGAGACCGTGGGGCCGTGTCAGACTCTGGCCTGATTTTCCAGGTAGCAGACCCCCAGGCTGCGCATGGTCTTGACCACCAGGAAATTGAACTCGTTGGTGTCCGTGCAGCCGCCGGTGAAGGCGATGCCTTCGCAGCGGTTGGCCATCTTCCCCTGCGCGTCCGTCTCGACGAACGTCTCGTCGCGGGTCTTCTTCACCTTCTGGCTGATCTCGTCGAGCGCCGTGTCCCAGGAGATGTCCTCCCAGTGGTCCGATCCCGGCCGGCGGACCTGCGGCTTGAGCAGGCGCCGCGGATTGAGGATGTCCTGCTCGAGGGACGCCCCCTTGGGGCAGAGCGTGCCGCGGTTGATCGGGTGGTCCGGATCGCCTTCGACGTGGACCACCTGCGGAGTGACGTTCTTCGCCTTGTCACCCAGCGTGTAGATGATCACGCCGCAGCTCACCGAGCAGTACGGGCAGGTCGAGCGCGTCTCGGTGGCGCGCGCGATCTTCAGCTCGCGGAGCTGTGCATAGGCAGGAGCCAGGTCGAACCCGAAGACCGTGGTCGCCGCGCCTCCAAGCAAACCGATTTTGAAGAAGTCCCTGCGGGTAGGATTCATCGATCATCACCTCCGACACGTCATGCGGCCAGGACACGGTGGATCGGGTGCGGTCTCGGCCGGGCAGTCGAGACCGCGCAACGAATCGTCATGTTCGTACCATAGCGGCGGGGGTTTGGCAAGGGAGCGTGCGGGCACCGGACCTTTCCGCCGTCCGCCCCCTCCCCCGTGCGTCCCCCTCACACCCACCCCGAACGGGAGGAACGGGAGAGGGGCGCCACCACCCAACCACAAAAACAAGAGAAAGACTCGCAAGGATGCAAGGATGTCGTTTTCGGGCGGGGGCGCCCTCTCCCGCTCGGGGCGGGGGGCGGTGGCACGCGCGGGGGAGGGTCGGGGAGGGGCCGTACAGCCGCCGACCGTCCAGAGACTCAATCGCCCGAGCCGCCAGTCATCCCCGCGAGATTGCGCTGCGCGTCCTGCGTCCACGGGTGATCATGTCCCAGGCTTCGCTCGTAAATTTCCACCGCCCGTCGCATCAACGGCTCGGCCTCCGCCAGCCGGTTCGTGTCCTGGAGCAACAGCGCGAGGTTGTTGAGGTCTATGGCGACGTCAGGGTGTTCGTTGCCGAAGGATACTTCGTCGATGGCGAGAGCCCGACGCATCAACGGCTCGGCCTCCTCCAGCCGGTTCGTGGCCTGGAGCAACAGCGCCAGGTTGTTGAGCTCTGCAGCAAACCGAGGGTGTTCGTTGCCGAAGGATGCCTCGTCGATGGCGAGAGCGCGTCGCATCAACGGCTCGGCCTCCGCCAGCCGGTTCGTGGCTTTGAGCAACAGCGCCAGGTTGTTGAGGTCTCTGGCGACGTCAGGATGCTCGTTGCCGAAGGATGCCTCATCGATGGCGAAAGCGCGTCGCATCAACGGCTCGGCCTCCGCCAGCCGGTTCGTGGCTTTGAGCAATTGCGCTAGATTGTTGAGGCGGATGGCGACGCGAGGGTGTTCGTTGCCGAAGGAAGCCTCGGCGATGGCGAGGGTGCGTCGCATTAACGGTTCGGCCTCGGCGTAGAGGCCCTTGGCGTCGAACAGCTGCCCGAGGTTATTCATGAGCCGGCTCGTTGGGTCGGTGATGCCGGCGTCATCGGCCCAAGCCACCACAGCCGTTGCGTGCGGGCGGAGACGGTCCCACACCGGCCATGAGCGGACGTCACCGGGCTCAGAGGGAGAGAAGCGGTTGACGGTTCGGAGCGAGAGCTCGATCCACGTTCCGCGGCGTTCCTCTGGGATCTGGCCGCGGAGGGCCTCCTGGACCAGCCGATGGACGACGATCGTTTGCCGGTCCTGCCGGGCCGCCATCGAATAGGCGGCCAGATCGGCGACGGCGGCTTGCAGGGGAGCGGAATCGGTCTCCCGATCCGTCTCTTCTGCCAGCAACTCCGCAGCCTGGCGCAGGAGATTCTCCCCCTTCTCGAACATCTCGATCTGGATCGGATCCGGGGCAAGAAATGCGGTCAGCCGGAGAAGGGCTCCGGCGGTCGGACCGAGCTGATCGAAGGTCTTCTTCCAGGTGACGGCGACCGGCGCGGGGTAGCGCATCGTCTGAGAGTCGTACCAGCCGATCAGACCGGCGCGATCCTTCTCCCATTCTTCCAGATAGTCCGCGAAGCGCATCCGGTTGGTGCCGATGTACGCGGCGGCCTGCTCCAGGGCGAGAGGCAGACCGCCCAGAACGTCGGCCAGCCGGCGGGCTTGCGCGGGATCGTCGGTCGCCTTCTCGCGTTCGGTCTCAGTTCGCTGGAGGAGGAAGCGGACCGCATCGTCCGGCGTCATCGTCTCCAGTTCCTGCTTCTGAAGATCCGGCGGCCACCGGCTCAGGCGGGAGGTGAGGAGCACGCGGCCTCCGGAGAGGAGGGGCAGGATGTCGCGGACGGCGGTGGCCGCTTCTATCGTGTCCACGTTGTCGAGGATCAGGAGCCAGCCTGGGTGCTCGCGGAGCCAGCGGAGGACGGCGCCGACGACCGCTTCTTCGGACGTCTGCCATTCCGGGAGATGGAGGAGATTGGGACCGGCCAGGGCGCCGAGGCCGCGGCGCAGGTTTTCCGGCGAATCGGCCTGGACGAACCAGGCGGCGGTGTAGCGGTGACCGCAGCGCCAGGCGTGCTCGACGGCGAGGCGGGTCTTGCCGATCCCCCCGAGGCCGTGGATCGCCTCGCTCTGCACGATCGCCGCGGCGCCTCCCGGATGGGCCAGGCTTTCTTCGAGGTGCCGCAGCGCTTCGTCGCGGCCGGTGAACAGCGGGCCGAGGGTGGAGAAGGGGAGATTGTGGAGCGGGGGACCGGAGGGCGGTGCGGGAGTGCGCCGGTCCGGCTTCTTGCCCGTGATCCCCCAGATCAGACGGTCGAGGCCGTCCTCGGTGATGCCTTGCCGCAGATCGACCCAGGTGTTGTCGCGGAGGAAGAGACCGATTACAGGCTTGTCGGGCGCTCCGGGGAGGAGAACGGGGATGACGGGCTGACCGCGCTCGACCATCTGGTTGAGACAGGCGCGGACCTCGGGCTTCTGCCAGGGCCCCATCCCATGGTTGCCCACGCACACCGCGGCGGCAGGGGTTTCAAGGATGGCTTTCTCGATCTCGTCCTGCCAGGGCACGCCAGGCCGGAGATCGTCCAGGTCGAACCAGGGGATGATCTCTCGGATGCGCAGAGCCTTCGCGATTTCTCGGACAACGGGCTTGTCCTTGCTGTTATGGCTCAGGAAGACATCGTAGACATAGGTCATGAGCGCGTTGGAGGATGTCTTACGGTCGGCAGGTAGTTTATCAGGAGCTGACCGGTGCTCGAACGCTCGCCCGACCGGAAGCTTGGTATACTCCGGCGAGAGCCTGATCGCTGCCAGCATGCACCTCGGCCGCAATCCACCCTACGTTCAATCTACCCCAGACTACCCTCAACCCACCCCACGCTAGAGTCCTTGAAGCTCAAAAGCCGCTGCATTTTAGTCAAGTTTGCTATGAAAAGATATAAACTGCCCTTTCCCAGCGTAGTCTGCTGGGTCGGGGTGATCGGAAAAGAGAGGAGAGTTCGCTATCCGTGTTCTGACAGTGATAGGTATGGAGGACCGCCGATCAATCGGCAAAACCTTGGATGCAGTGCGCCAAGGTTCATGGGCTGTCTCTGGGTCTCGGGCGGACGGACCCATCTTCCGACCCTCTTGACAAAACACTCTAACATGCCTCGTCGGTCTGAGGCGGAGCCTCGTTAGGTATTAGCCACCCCAGGCTAGGCGCTGTCCACCCCAGGCTAGGCACTATCCACCCCGGTCTAGGCACTGTCCACCCCGGTCTAGGCACGATCCACCCCAGGGTGAGCTCAATCCGGACGAGGGTAGGCTCCGTCCCAAGCAGGGCGGATAGAAGTCCAAGCAGGGCAGGCTCCGTCCCGAGCAGGGCGGATAGAGACCCGAACAGGGCAGGCTCCCTCCCGAGCAGGGCGGATAGAGGCCCAAGCAGGGCAGCCTCCCTCCCGCGCAGGAGGGCCGCCGGCGCGGAGCCACGGGGCTCCCGGACCATCGGCCACGCATTGGACCGGTTCATCGGCACCTGGACGGCGGAGGAGGAAACAGAGTTCCTCTCGGCCGTTGAGGTCTTCGAACACGTTGACGAGTCCTTCTGGGTTTGACGACGGGGAAGGTGAGGAAGGTTTCCCCTCCTCCTCCGCCACTGTGCACTCCGGCATCAACAAGCTCGGCACGGATGAAAGCGCACCCGGCGCACCCTTCACAAAACCCGCGGCACCCACTCTCCAACCCGATCCAGCGCCATCCAACCCGCGGGTGAGGACACTCCACCCGCGGGTTGCACCTTCCCACCGGAGGGTGAAACCGTGGGGGAAGCCGCGGCGGCCACGACTTTCGAGAAGTTCTCTTAGTCCCCCAACAATTCCGGCAGCTTCACCTCGAACACCGCCCCGCCCTCGGACCGATTCCGCGCGGTAACGCCGCCGCCGTAGCCTTCGGCGATCGCTTTCACGATGGCGAGACCGAGGCCGGTATGCCCATTGAGGCTGGCGCTTTCGGGACGCCAGGTGAAGAAGCGGTCGAAGAGGCGGTGGAGGTGATCGGGGGGGATGCCCGGACCGCGGTCGGCGATGGTGACGAAGGCTCCGGGGATGAGATCGACTTCGACGGCGGTGCCCGGCGGCGCGAAGCTGAGGGCGTTGTCGAGGAGGTTGCCGAAGATCTGGTCGAGGCGCTCGGGGGCGGCGGCGACGCGCACTGGTGTTCCCGGCTCGTGGAGGATGATGCCGACTCCTTCCGGCGCGCGCAGACGGAAGCCGTCGACGATCTGTGGCAGCAGCTCGCGCAGGTCGACCGGTGGCGCGGTGTCCGGGCTGAGGGCGTCGAGGCGGGCGTCGATCTCGGTGATCTCGCGCATGGCGGAGAGGAGATGCTCCATGCGGGCCACTTCGCGCTGCGTCACGGCGAGGAAGCGCTCACGGTCGGCCGGATCGTCGACCTCGGCGAGCATCTCAGTGGCGGTGCGGATGCTGGCGAGTGGATTCTTGAGCTCGTGTGAGACGTCGGAGGCGAAGGCTTCGATGAAGCGGAGGTGACCTTCGAGCCGGGCGGTGAGCTGCTCCAGGGCGCGCGCGAGGTCGCCGATCTCGTCGTGCTTCTGGGAGCCGCGGAATTTTCCCTTGAGCCGGCCGCGGCGGTCGAGCAGGTCGTTCGCTTCGTTGCGCAGGGCTTCGAGCGGCCGGGCGATGGTGGTGGAGACGAGGAGGCTGAGGATCGCCGCGACGGCCACCGAGAGGAGCACGACCTTGAACACGTCGAGGCGCACGTCGTAGAGCGCGCGCAGGATGCGGTAGGTGGATTGGGAGACCAGGACGGCGCCGGCGATGTGATCGCCGTCGCGTACCGGCAGCGCGCTGTAGAGGGTCAGCGAGCGCGGACCGCCGCGGGTGGGCCGGACGGTGGCGCCGTAGCGGCCGTCGAGCGCCGCCTTGATCTCGCGGCCGAGGAGCGGTTGGCCATCCATATAGAAGGTCTCGGCGCCGGACGGCGGCTCGGGCGGTCCAAAGGCGCCGGCGAAGCGGCCGGGGAGGCGGTAGAGCCAGGCGCCGAGCCGGTAGAGCCAGGTCTGGCGCGCTTCGGGCGACAGGGCGCGGCTTTCGAAGTAGCGCGAGCGGCGGTCGATCACCGGCGCCGGCCGGGGCGGGATCAGGTGCGCGGAGTCGGCGAGGAGGCGTCCTTGAAGATCGACGACGCGGAGCCGCATCTCCGTCCGCCCCTGGAGCCGGGCGAGGAGCCGCACCGCCGCCTCGGCATCGATCCCCGGACTCTGCCCGCCGCCGCTTCCTTTAGATAGGGCCGCCGCCGCGAGCCGGCCCTGTTGCACCATGGCCCGCTCCTGCGCCTCCAGCAGCTCCTTCTCATAGACGTCCAGATAGAAGAAGCCGGCCGCCGGCAGGAAGACCAGCAGGACGTTGAACAACAGAAGGCGGATCGAGATGCGGGCGAGGAAGCGCATCAGGAGCCCCTCACCTACTCCCGATACCGGTAGCCCAGGCCATAAACCGTCTCGATGCCGGAGGGCTCGGCGGCTCCGGCCTCGGAGAGTTTTTTGCGCAGCCTTTTGATATGGCTGTCGATCGTGCGGTCGCTGACGTAGGCGTCGTGCGGATAGCCTTCGGTGAGAAGCTGGGCGCGGGTCTTCACATGGCCGGGGTGGCGGGCGAGAGCGTGGAGGAGGGTGAATTCGGTGACGGTGAGCGGGACCGGCGTGCCGCGCCAGAACGCCTGGTAGCGCCGCAGGTCGAGGCGCAGCGCACCGACGTCGAGGATGCTCTCCTCGCTGCCGCCGGCAGGCTCCTGGCGGACCGCCGCGCGGCGCAGCAAGACCTTCACCCGGGCCGCCAGCTCGCGCATCGAGAATGGCTTGCAGAGATAGTCGTCGGCCCCCAATTCGAGACCGAGCACGCGGTCGAGCTCCTCGTCGCGCGAGGAGAGGAAGAGGATGGGCAGACGTTCGGAGAGCGCGCGCAGGCGGCGGCAGAGCTCCAGGCCGTCCATCCGCGGCATCATGATGTCGAGGATCGCGAGATCGGGCAGGCCGCGCTCGAAGGTCTGCCAGGCGTCCAGGCCGTCGGCGTAGAGCGCGACGCGGTAGCCCTCGCGGCGCAGCGCGAAACCCACCGTCTCGCGCAGGTTCGGCTCGTCGTCCACCAGGGCAATCGCGGCTCCGGAAGGCGGTGACATACCCGGAATCTACCGCAACCGGGCCCTCCCGCGGAGAAAGACACAATTCCGCCACAGTCTTTCTCCCATCTTCCTCCACGGGGCCTCTAGACATAAGAGTAAAACTCTAGTAACCTGCTCACAAATGGTCCTGTCACCACTTTCTCACCCGGACGGAACCACCCCCCCGCTTTTCGCGGTGGCCGCTTATTGCTTATGTAGCAGGCGGGTGTGAGCGGCTCAGCCGCTCGCATCCGCCCCCTCGCATGAGCCGCGGCCGACGCTAGCCCTGTCGATTCAGTCCTAGCCTGGCCCTCCAGCAGTCGCTTTCATGGCTTCGCCTCCGCTTTCGAGCGGAAAACGGCGGAGAAGGAGATCGTTTTGTCTTTGAGCACGCCGCTGAGTGGAGATACCGCAGGAAACACGCCGGAGATCACCTGGGATCTCGTGCGCAAGCGCAACTTCGTCGAGCGCCTGAAGCACGAGAAGGGTGGTCTCGACGTGATCCACGACCTGCCGGCGATGATCAGCACCGGTTACGAGGCGGTTCCCGAAGCGGACTTCGTGCGTTTGCAGTGGTACGGCCTCTACCATGACAAGCCGAAGCTCGGCTACTTCATGCTGCGGGTGAAGATGCCCGGCGGCGTGCTGACGCCGGCGCAGCTCCGCACCATCGGCGAGATCTCCTCCCTCCACGGCCGCGGCTCCGGCGAGCTGACGACGCGGCAGAACCTCCAGCTCCACTGGCTGGCCATGCACGAGCTGCCGGAGATCCTGGCGAAGCTCCACGCCGCGGGCCTCACCACCGCGGGAGCCTGCGGCGACAACGTGCGCAACATCACCGGCTGCCCGCTCGCCGGGATCGCCGAGGACGAGCTGTTCGACGTCCGCCCCTTCCTGGAGGAGACGTCCGACTTCTTCATCAGCCACCGCGAGTACTCCGACCTGCCGCGCAAGCACAAGATCACCATCGCGGCCTGCCCGCACCAGTGCAACGCGCCGGAGATCCACTGCATCGCCCTCCTCGGGGTAGTACGCGACGGCCGGCCGGGCTATGCCATCCGCGCCGGCGGCGGTCTCTCCACCTGGCCGCGGCTCGCCGACGATCTCGGTGTCTGGGTGCCGCAGGACGAGGCGCTCGAAGTGGTGCGCGGCATCATCGACGTCTGGCGCGAGGACCTCAAATACCGCCTGTCGCGCACCCGTGCCCGGCTCAAGTTCCTGGTCCACGACCTCGGCGTCGCGGCGCTCCGCGCCCGGGTGGAGGAGAAGCTGGGCCGCCAGCTCGCCGACGGCGCGGCGCCGGAAGGTCCGGCCGCGGAGACCGACCACACCGGCGTCCATCGGCAGAAGCAGCCCGGCCTCTGGTGGGCCGGCTTCCCGGTCTTCCTCGGCCTGATGAACGGTGACGCCATGCGGGCGGTGGCCGACGTGGCCGACTCCTTCGGCGGCGAGATCCGCTTCAGCCGGCGGCAGAACTTCCTGCTCACCGGCATTCCGGAGGACCGGGTCGACGACGTCGTCCGCCGCGTCGGCGAGCTCGGCTTTCCGCTCGACGTCCATCCGCTGCGCAGCGCCAGCATCGCCTGCACCGGCGATCCGTTCTGCAACTTCACCGTCGCGGAGACCAAGGGGAAGGTACGGGAGATCGTCGATCATCTGGAGAGCGTCTTCGGAGCGGACGTCAACAGTCTGCGCCTGAACCTCGACGGCTGCCCGCACGCCTGCGCCCACCACTGGATCGGCGACATCGGCCTCCAGGGCACGACGCTCCGCGAGCGCGGCCCGGCCGGCGAGCGCATCCAGGGCTACGACCTCTTCCTGCGCGGCGGCCTCGGCCGCGACGCGGCGATCGGCCGTCCGGTCCTCAAGCGGGTGCCGGGAACGGTGGTCCATCAAGTCATCGAAAGCCTCATCCGCGCCTGGCTCGCCGGGCGCACCGACAACGAGTCCATCCAGCAGTTCTTCTCCCGCCATGAGGACGAAGAGCTGATCGCCATGGTTCATCTGAATCAGGTCTGATTGAGAAAGGTTGACGTCATGTGGAATGCAGCGATCGCCCTCGACAGTGACGAGCGGGACCTGTTGGACGAGTTCGAAGCGGGACAGATTGCGGTCGATCTCGACTTCGCCACGCCGCAGGAGGTGTTGCGCTGGACCCTGGAGCGCTGGGGCCAGAAGGTCGCCATCTCGACCAGCTTCCAGGCCGAAGGGATGGCTCTCCTCGACATGGCCTGGCGGCTCGATCCGGGCATCCGGATCTTCACCGTCGACACCGGCCGCCTGCCGCAGGAGACCTACGAGATGATCGAGACCGTGCGGGCGCGCTACGGGATTCCGGTCGAGATCTTCTTCCCCGACGCGGCGCAGGTGGAGGCCATGGTGCGCCTCCAGGGGCCGGACCTGTTCAAGAAGTCGGTGCCGGCGCGTCTGCGCTGCTGCAACGTGCGCAAGGTCGAGCCGATCCGCCGTGCCCTCGCCGGTCTCGACGCCTGGATCACCGGCCTGCGCCGCGACCAGTGGGCGAGCCGGGCGAACATCCGCAAGGTGGAGATCGACCATGACCACGGCGGTCTCGCCAAGATCAGCCCGTTGGCCGACTGGACCGCCGCCGAGGTGGAGGAGTACATCGCGGCCCACGACGTACCGGTGCATCCTCTCTATAAGCAGGGGTACACCAGCATCGGCTGCACCCCGTGCACCCGCGCCACGACGGCCGGCGAAGACCCGCGGGCCGGCCGCTGGTGGTGGGAGACGAACGCGCCGAAGGAGTGCGGCATCCACTGCCCGATCGAGACCGGCGGCTTCGAGCACGAGTTGGAGGCGATCGTCCACCTCGGCGCCACCGGTCCCGCCGAGGAACGGGTGTGAGTATCACCGTCGCCGACACCGCCGCCGTGCTCCTGGAGCTCAAGCCGGAGCAACAGGCGATCCTGCTCGAAGAGCTGGAGGCACTGCTCGCCTCGGTCACCGACCGGGCGGCGCGCGCTCCGTTCATCGATCTCGCCGCCGCGGTGGCGGACGGCGGAGTCGGAGAGGCGGAAGCGCCGACGCTCGAAAAGCTCCTGGAGATGTGTCTGCAGACCGGGCGGGTGCGGCGGGTCTACGGTCCGGAAGCCGAGCAGGCGCTCCTGCGTCTCTTCCATCAGACGCCACATGGCGCTGCGGCAAAGCGGGCCACCGAGGCGGTGAACCAGGCCCTGCGCAGCCTCGCCGGGCAGACGCTCGAAGAGGTGCTGTTCACCGTCCAGGGGCCGGGCGTCTTCAGGATCGGCCTCAGCACCGATTCGTGCCGTCTCGCGCTGGAAGTCAACCGCCACGGCGTCACCGTCGAGAGCCTGGAGGTCTGACGGTGGGGCACTATCCGGTCTTCCTCGATCTGCGGGAGCGTTCCTGCCTGGTGGTGGGGAGCGGCTCGCTGGCCGAGGAGAAGGTGCGCGGGCTGCTGGAGGCGGGAGCGCGGGTGCGGGTGGTGGGGGAAGGACAACAAGGACATAAAGGACTGCAAGGACACAAAGGACAGATTATTTACCACGACCGGGGATTTCTGCCGGCGGACCTCGACGGCATGGTGCTGGCGATCGTGTGTAGCCAGCCGCCGGAGGTGGTGGAGGAGATCTGGGCGGAGGCGCGGCGGCGGGGCGTGCTGGTGAACACGGTCGACGACGTGCCGCACTGCGACTTCATTGCGCCGTCGATTCTGCGCCGGGGCGATCTCGCGATTGCCATCTCGACCGGCGGCCGGGCGCCGGCTCTCGCGGTGCGCCTGCGCCAGCGCTTGGAGCGGGAGATCGGCGACGAGCATGCGCGCTTTCTGGAGATGGCCGGCTCGGTGCGGACGGCTCTCGCTGATCAACGGCCGGATTTCGCGGAGCGGCGCGAGCTTTGGTATCGGCTGGTGGATTCCGATGTGCTTGAACGGCTGCGAGTGGGAGATGAGGCGGGGGCTGTGGCGCGGTTCGGGGAGATCCTGGGGGTGGAGCCGTTGGGACCTCACCCCCCTAACC
>DATARD010000291.1:0-35339 GCA_036264355.1 Thermoanaerobaculia bacterium | reverse complement strand
TCACCCCCGACCCCTCTCCCATCGCCCCCCCTACCACCGGGAGAGGGGCGCCACCACCCAAAGAAGAAGACGCTGACGAGCCTTGCCTTTCCCCCCCTCTCCCGGCGGATGGGGGGGCGATGGGAGAGGGGGGTTAGGGGGGTGAGGATCATCGCCGCTGCCACCAGGCATGCGCCCGCCAGGCGCGGGTGGACTGCATGTCGCGGATCATTCCGTTCAACCGTTCGATCTCGGCATACGTGCGGCCGAGGTGGGCCGTCTGGTCGTCCGCGGTGGCGCGGAGACTCCGCTCCTCGTCGTAGAGACGTTGCAGCTCGGTTTCGATCCTCCGGCGGTCGTCTTTCAGCCCCGCCAGCTCGCCGTTGACGGCATGGAAGCGCTCCTCCCACTGGAAGCGCTCGCGGGCGAGAGCTTCGTGGGCGAGACCGAGCGACTGGAGCTCGTTGTGCAGCCGGCCGGCTTCGGCGCGGGTCGCGGCGATCTCGTCGCGCGAGGCGGCAAGCTCGCGGCGCGCGGCGGCCTGGCCTTCGCGCTCTTCGACGATCTCGGCGCGCAGCGTGTCCACGGCGCGGGCCAGGACGTCCGGCCGCAGGCGGTCCGCGTGCTTGGCGAGCACCCGGGCCTTGACCTCCAGGAAATCCGCGCGCTCCCGGGGCCTTTCGCCGAAGATGTGATGGCCGCCGCCGCGGAAGTGGCGATACTCGCAGGTGACCTGCCGCAGGTGGTGGAACGGCGTCCGCGCCGCGAGACGGATCAGGAAATCCCAATCCTCGAAAAACGGCAGGGTGGGATCGAACGGCCCGGCCTCGGCGAAGAGCCTGCGCTCGATCAGCAGGGTGTTGAACGGGATGTAGTTGTCGACCAGGAGGATGTCCGGATCGAAGTCGCGGCTGTACGGGAGGCGGCGCTCGCGGCAGACCCAGCCCGGTCGTTCTCCGGTGTCTCCGGCGCTCAGCTCGTACAGCGCGACCGCGGCGTCGGTGTAGGCGACGCGCACACCGGCCGCGCCGACCAGGCCGGCGAGGGTCGCCAGGTGCTCCGGGGCCGCCAGATCGTCGTCGTCGAGGAAGGCGATGAAGTCACCGGTCGCGGCGGCGATTCCGGCTTCGGCCGCGGCGGCACGGCCACGGCTCGTCGTGAGGTCGACCCGCACCACCGGCAGCGGGAAATCGTCCGGAACGACCGGCGGCTGACCGCCGTCGTTCACCAGCACCACCTCGGCGCGGCGGTACGAGCCGGCGGCCAGGCTGTCCAGCGCTTCGGCGAGGAGCGCCGGGCGGTCGCGGGTGCGGACGATGACAGAGATGCGCGGACCGTCTTCGATCCACGAGATTTCGGGCAGACCACCCAGGTGGCGGATGAGCTGCGCCGGGCTGCGCGTGGTGAAGTCCTCGACCCGCAGACGGCGGTAGGCCTCGGCGAGCACGGCGTTCGATCCGAGGCTCAGGGTGCGGAAGCGGCGCAGGCCGAGACCGGCGTTCCAGTACGGGTGACGCTCCTCCTGGCTGGCATAGAGGGCCATCGCCGCGGCGAGAATTTCTTCCTGCGCGCTGACGTCCACCAGGAGATCGGGATGAGCGGGATGGTTGACCTCGTAGAGCAGGATGCGCAGGCCGCGGAGCGACTCATCCTGATCCCCGGGAACATTGCGCAGCGGCGCGAGGAGACGATGGAGCGCGGCAAAGGCGGCGCGGTGATCGCGGGTCACTTCGAGCGGCGAGGGACAGAGGACGATCTCGGGGCGCTGGGAGACGATGGCCCGGTGAATGCCCTTCTCCGCTGCTTCGAGATGCTGATCGAGCGCGCCGTCGGACAGCTCGAGACAGTCCCAGCCGGTGACGCCCAGCGCAGCGGCGGCTTGGGCGGCCTCCTCGCGGCGGCGGCGGCGGTAGACGTCGCGGCTCGCGACCCCTTCCACCCCTCCGCCGCTGTCGGTCAGGAAAAGGACGCGCACGGCGGCTCCCGCGGCGGCGAGCTGGGCGATCAGACCGCCGCAGCCGAGCACCTCGTCGTCGAAGTGCGGCGCGAGCACCAGCGCGCTCGTCGCGCGCACGATCTCGGTCCTGCCGGGAGGCCGCTTCTCTTCGCTCATTTCTTCTTCCCAATGTAGCCGAGGTTTTGCAGGCCCTTCTCGGTTTCCGAGTCGGCTTTCGTCCGCCGCTCCACGGCGCCGGCGTTGTCGAAGATCCACAGGCGCAAAAGAGGAGAAGACGGTGAGGTGAGCGGCCAGCCCCGGCTACGCAGCGCTACCGGCGGCACCGGGCTGCCGTTCCAAGGACTGTTGGAGCCGGTTCTCACCGCTCCGGCCGGCAACGGCTTGCCGTCGAGCGTGGCTTCGACGGCGACGATGCGGCCGAAATCTCCCTTGATCCGCACTCCCTTGGTCAACCGGTCGCCGAGCAGCTCGAAACGGAGCTTGCTGCCGTTCAGCTCCGCTTTGTCGGCAGGGCCGAGAAAATAGGGAGCCCAGCGGCCGGGCGGGCGCTCGAAGGTGACGCTGCCGCTGAGCCGCGCACCGACCGGCAGGCCGTCGGGGAGAATCCACAGACCCTCGAGCTCCGCTCCGAGCTGGCCGTGGAGGATGGGCTGCAGACCGTCCACCCAGTCCGGATGCTCGCCGGCCAGGTTGTGGTGCTCCCCGGTATCCTGATGCAGATCGTAGAGCTCGGCGCGCTCGAAGCGGGCGAGGTCTTTTTGCCAGAGATAGCCCTGCAGCTCATCGGCCGGGTGGAACGGCTCCTCGCGGTTGAACAGGATCAGCTTCCGCTGCTCCAGCACCGCCGCGGCGCGCAGCGGGCCGCCGCTCATCCCTTCGGAAAAAGCGGCCAGGCGTGGCAGCGGCGCCTTGCCGGTGAGCGCGGGCAGGATGTTGGTGCCCTCCCACGACGGATCGGCTTTTTCGCCGACACCGCCGGCACCGCCGGCCGCGGCGACCAGGGTCGGCACCAGGTCGAGAAGCCGCACAGTGCCCGCGAGACGCTTGTCGGCCGGAATGCGGCCGTCCCAGCGGAAGATCAGCGGCACGTGGATCTGCTCGTTGTAGAGGCTCTGGCCGTGCTTCCAGCCGCCGTGGTCGTGCAGCTCCTCGCCGTGATCCGCGGTGAGCACGATGAGCGTGTTCTTGAGCACCGCGGGATCGAGCTGATCGAGGAGCGCGCCGATGAAGCGGTCGGCATAGTGGATCTCGCCGTCGTAGAGGGCGCTGATGTACGGAATGTCGACCGCCGGGTTGGCGAGCTGGAGCTTGCCGGAGTAGATGCCGTGAATCCAGTCGGCGCCGATCACCCCGGTGTAGCCCGGCATGAACTGGGCGCGGCCGCCGATGCCGCCCGCCATGTCCGGATTCTCATAGGGATCGTGCGGATCGACGTAGTGGACGTAGAGGAAGAACGGACGGCTCTGGTGCGCGCGCAGCCAGGGCTCGGCGTGGCGGTTCAGCTCGTCGGCGTGCTTGCGGATCCACTCGACGTCGGCGGGCGGGGCGTAGAAGGTGTTGAAGCCGCGCTCGAAGCCGGCGCCCGCGTGCAGGGTGGGATTGGCGAAGAAGCCGCCGGTGTCGTAGCCGAGGGCGCCCAATCGCTCGGCCAGCGGTTTCACGCCGTCGGGAATGCCGTAGGTGGCGAGATCCTCGCCGAGCAGCTCGCCGGCGTAGCGGCCGGTCATGAACGAGACGACCGAGGGGAGCGTCCAGGGCGCCTGGCTGTAGGCGTTCTCCACCACCAGGCCATGGTCGGCCAGGCGGCGCTGGATCTCCGGGCTGGTGTCGTGCACCGTATAGCCATACGGCGTCAGGTGGTCCGCGCGCAGGGTGTCCACTACGATGAACAGGATGTTCGGGCGTTCCGCCGTCCGTTGTTCCTGCGTGGTGGTCAACGTCACCGGCGACCAGCCCACCAAGTTCGCGTCGCGGTACTGCGGCGGCAGGCCGGGCAGCGAGGCCGCGATCTCCAGCGTGATCTCGCGGCCGGCCCAGCGCGCCAGGTCGAGGTCCAGATCGAGCCAGCGCTGCGGTTGCCGGCGGTTCGCCGAATGCGCCACGTCGAGGATCTCGCGGGTGCGGCCGTCGCGGGCGGTGACCTCGATCTCCAGGCGATGGGCGGCCTGCCAGACGGCCGGCAGCGCCTGCGCGCCGGCATGGAGCACCGCTCCCGCCGGGACACGGCCATGCCAGAACCACGGCTCGGCCGGCGTGAGCACCACCGGCCGCCGCTCGTTGTCGACCTCCAGGGGGTGGATTTCCGGCGCGCGCGGAAACGTCAAGCCGTCGTTCAGCCGGTTATCGTTCAAACGGCTGGGGCCGCTCGCCACCGTGTAGCTCTTCGCCTGGACGAGCGGCAGCAGGTCGAATCCCTCCGGTCCACGGCGGCACCCGCCGGCCAGGATTGCCGGGAGAAACAGGGCCACGGTCAGGGCCCGGCGCGCGCGAAGCTCAAACGACGTCATAGTCACCCATGGAATAGGGGAAACCCGCGGCGGCAGTGACCGGATCGAGACCACCGGACAATCGGCCGCGGCAGCCGATGAACCGCTGCTCGCCCGCGGGCCGCAGACCCAACGCTGCGAGCAGACCCGGATCGAGACGACCGGCCGGCGGATCCGGCCAGAACCGCCAGACCCGCAGCCCGGCCGCGCGCAGATCCGCCGCCACGGCAAGCATCGAAGGGTACCACCGGCCCGGCGCGGGGAGCCAGATTTCGGCCGCCCAGGCTTCCTCCGCCACGAACGCGAAGACGGCGAGCCCTTCGAGCCCCCCGGAGAAGATACGATAGAAGCGGTAATAGCGCTGGGGCCGGGCGTAGTAGCGCCAAGTCAGGAACGCCGCCGAGCGCCGCACGCCGAGACCGCCGCAGCGCTCCCAGATCGCCTCGGCCCAGTCGCCGCAGAAGTCGCCCGTCTCGATCCGAGCGTCTGATGCTGCAAGGGGCAGCTCGCCGGCCAGCGGCTCGAAGCGCAGCAGGGGCCGGTAGCCGAAAACCTGCTCTCCCAGCCGGAAGTGGCGCTCGCTCGGGAAGCCGAAGATCCACGGCGCGTCACCGGGCCGGGGAAGGTCGGCGAGGAGAGACCGCCCGAGGTCGACCAGCGCGGCGCGGAGGCCGCGCCGGCGGGTGGTGCCGGCGAAGTCGACGAGCTGCCAGATGTTTCCTTCGCCGCCTTCTCCAGCCGGCCAACGCGCCGGCAGGGCGAGAGCGCCGGCATGGGCGAGGATCTCACCGTCCGCGACGGCCACCAGGCTGCGCGCTTCGCCGGGGATCTGGCGGTATTTCCACTCCCAGTCCGCGGGCGTCAACGCGTGGCCGAAGCGGTCGGCGAACAGCGTGCCGAGGCCGGCGAGATCTTCGGAATGGGTGGTGCGGATCTCAAGCATGCGACGACCGGCGGAGCGCCCCCCCCAGAAGAATCAACACGGTCAGACCGGTCAACACGGCACCCGCCAGGAGACCCGGCGGCCGGTAGCGCAGCTCGACACGGCCGGTGCCGGGTCCGAGATCCACGCCGAGGAGCGCGCCGGCAGCCGGCACGAGCGGAATCTCCTTGCTCTCCGCCGAAATCTCATGCGCCGTCCAGCCGCGGTCCCAGGTTTCCGCGACGACGAGGCGAGCCGGCACCGCCGTGCGCCAGGCGATGTCCCAATGCCCCGGCGTGCGCGCTTCGATCTGAGCCGTGCCTTCAGCGCCGCCCTCCAAGCGCACCAGGGGCAACGCTCCCGGCCGCTCGTAGACCTGTCCTTCCGTCCCGGCATAAGCGAGCCGCCAGCGCGGGTCCGGAGGCGGCTCGCCCGGACGGGCCACGATCCAGCGCACGCCCAGCCGGTCGAGCCACGGCTCGCCCCAGCGTTCGATCGGCTGGAAGTAGACCGGATCGCCCGGCGCGAAAGTCCGGTAGACGGCCTCGTAGCGCTCCAGCTTCACCGGGTCGTCGCCACGCGGATCATAAAGCCCGTAGACCAGGGCGGCGTTCGGCCGCAGGGCTTCGCCGAGCCCGGCGACGCGGCCTTCCTGGCCGCGCAGGAAACGGACGGCGCCGGTTTCCGGATAGAGGCGTTCCAGCGGGAGAGCGCGATTGATGCCACCGTGCGCCGCCAGCAGGTCGCAGAGCACGACGGCGGGCAGGAGTGGCCAGACCGTCCACCGCCGTTCGCGGCTCCAGAAGAGCGAGCCGCAGAGGAGGAGAACCGCGGCCAGGGCTGCCGCCGTCCAGCCAAGCTGTTCGCCGGTCAGGCCACGCCGCGCCCAGTCACCGGCAAAGAGTCCCCACGCCGCGGCGAGCATCAAGGCCACCAGAGCGGCTCCCGCCAGCAGGCCACGGCCACGGCCTTCCAGCCACTCATCACAACCGGCTCCCACCAGCAGCGCGAGGCCGAGCTCGACGCCGAAGATCAGCCGGTGATGGGCGGCCCGGCCGAGAATCGGCAGCGCATTCAGGACCTCGCGCAGGCCCGGCCAGTGATAGGCCGCGACGAATGAAAAGACGAGGAGGACGGCCACGGCCCGCCAGCGGCGATCGCCACGGCAGCGGATCAGCCCGGCGGCGGCCAGCGGCAGGGCGAGGGCTCCGGCATAGACCGCCGTCGCCGAATAGTTGAACGGTCCCCACCAGGTGCCCGCCGCCGGGTGGCCGTACATCTGCGGCAGGACCAGGCGAAGGGGCTGTTGGAGGAGGAGAAAAAACGAAGGCTCGGTACCGGCTCCCGTGCTCTGCCAGCGGCTGGTCTCGGGCAACGCCAGAGCGAGTGGAACGATCTGCACCGCCGCGAGGCCCGCCGCGGCGAGCCAGCCCGCGGCAAGACTCAGCCAGGCGGCGAGCGGCTTGGCCGCACCGCGGACCAGCAGCCAGAGGACAGACAGGAGCGCCGTGTGCGCCGCCGTCTCCGGATGCCCGGCGAGGAGCTGCAATCCGCCGGTCACCGCCAGGACAGACCAGCCCGCCGGAGCGCCGATCGCGATCCGCTCGACCGCCCACACCACCCAGGGAACCAGCGCGAGCGCGTTGCCCATCGGGAAGAGCAGGAAGCTGACCAGCATGCCGGAGAGCGGGAAGACCAGCGCCGCGAGGAGGGCGCCCGGCCGGCTCAGGCCGAGCTGTCGCGCGAGGACCCAGGCGCCGCAGCCGGCGGTCATCGCGCGCAGCCAGGGGAGGAGGACGAAGCCGAGTTGGAGCGGCAGCGCGGCGAACAGCAGGTGGAGCGGAAAGAGCGGCGCCGACTGGCCGTTGCTCCAGAACGGAGCGCCGGCGAACTGATGCGGATTCCACAACGGCAGGCGGCCCGCCCGCAGCTCGCGGCGCGCGAAAAGCTGCCAGGGCTGGATCTGGTAGGTCACGTCGCGCAGCACTGGATTGCCCTGCACGGGATTGCCCGCGGCAGGATCTCCGGCTCCCAGCCAGGGCGCGTTCGAGGCGAGCGTGGCCGCCGGGCTCGGAATGCCGGTCGGCAGAGAGAGGGCCGGAGCCAGCAGGGCCGTGGCCGCGAAGGCGAGCGCGCCCCACACGGCGGCAATCTCCCAACGCACCCGGCGGCGGAAGACGGTACCGGCCGCGGCGACCCCGCCGGCGCCGAGCCCAACGAGAAGCGGCAGGGCTGGATTCACAACGGCACGATCGCCTTCGAACGGTACGAAGTCAAGAGGTGAGAGATCCCCTCCCTGGGAGAGCCACCCACCGCTGGCGTCAAGACGTATCGCGTAGCATGATACTTGACACGGATCGTATTGCTCCCTATCATGGGCTTGTCAGAACTTGGTACGTCGATCTCATCATCCCGATCGGATCGAGGCTTTCAGAGAAAGGAAGACTGAATGGCACCAACCTATGCAAACGGTCGCAAGAAGATGGAACTCCGAAACACGGCGGTCGCCGCGAATGCTGCGGAGCTTCCGTTCCTGGAGCCGAAGCGGACGCGGCTCAACGAAGTGGTCGGCGAGTTGGGGAGCCTCACAGCCGAGCAGGCGAACCTGGCCGCCAAGAAGCAGGATGTCTCGAAACGCATCGCGGATCTCGCGCGGGAAGGGAATGCGCTGGTCAACGTCCTCGATGTGACTCTGAAGCAGCACTACGGCAACCGGGCGGAGAAGCTGGCGGAATTCGGGCTGCAGCCGTTCCGCAGCCGGCCGCGGATCGTGCTGGTCGGGCCGGATGGCAAGCGATTGAAGCCGACGAAAGCCGACAAGGAGACGCCGGCCCAGCCGGCGACCTCATAACTCATAACCGACCCGAGCCTTCCCGGAACCCAGGGGGCGTGGCTTCGGCCACGCCCCCTTTTTTTGCCTCGACCAAGCCCCAGCCTTTCAGCCGGAAGGCTTTCCGCGGCAACCGGAAGGCTTTCTTCGTCAAGCGGAAGGCTTTCCGCGGCGACCGGAAGGCTTTCTTTCTCAGCCGGAAGGCTTTCCGCAGCGACCGGAAGGCTTTCTTCGTCAAGCGGAAGGCTTTCCGCGGCGGCCGGAAGGCTTTCTTCCTCAGCCGGAAGGCTTTCCGCGGCGATCGGAAGGCTTTCTTTCTCAGCCGGAAGGCTTTCCGCGACGACCGGAAGGCTTTCTTCCTCAGCCGGAAGGCTTTCCGCAGCGACCGGAAGGCTTTCTTCCTCAACCGGAAGGCTTTCCGCGGCGACCGGAAGGCTTTCTTCCTCAGCCGGGCTCGGTCCGGGAACCCTCCGCGCCCTGAATTCTTTCCACCTCTGCGGTGAGCGCTTCAATGCTGAGATCCGGTAAAAGAGTAGCTCGTTCTTCAGTGTAGTTTCCCAAGCCGGAGTCGTACTCGCGCAAAAATCGTACTGCGTTAACCCAGCCAAGCGCATCAGCAAGGGCTCGAAAACCACGCTCGCGAAGCTCACTGTGATTGGTTATCAACTGTTCCACCGAACACCTCCTCCACGAGACGGACTGGATCAGAAGCCCGAACCTTGAGCACACTCTCGTTTCTGCGCAGGCGACTCAACAGAGGGTAGTCGACTGTCACGAAGACAGACGCGGACGAAAGCTCGGCTGTCGCCAAGTGGAGGCCGTCGAACTTGGAGAGCCCTAGAGACACCAAGAACGCGGTTCGGGGGCGGAGCTCTGGAACCTTCACCGGCATCAAAGGACCGCGGGATATCCAGTCAGCGACAGCCTCGCGCCGTGGCTTCACGGTGTTATAGGAGTTCTCCAAAGCGTGAACCGCTGAGCGGATGAGCGTTATCTGGTCGGCGGGAGCGCCGAGGAGAGCCAGAACAGCCTCTGTCTCAAGACGCACCACAGGGTGCGCTTGCGAGTCGAAAGGACGCTTGAGGCAACAGAGATCGAGGTAGACCCTCATCAGGGCATGATACCTGATGCTGGAGGCGGCATCGTCTCGGCCCTGCGGGAAGAGCACGGAGCGCGCATGAGATGCCGTCCGATCCGCTCGGAGAGGGAGGCTTCGTCGGGCGAATCGAGAGGGATGCGAGGCTCCGTCTTGGTGAAAATCGACCGCCGCAAGACGGTCAACCCCCCAATGGGCACCATGGATCGGGCGCCTCAGACGGGTGTACGGGCGATAGATCTTACCGAACGGGCGCTTCCGCTGGTCATCCGGGCTGTAGAGATGACCAAACGGACGCTTCTGTCGATTCCCCCTATTAGTGGTAGCGTTCCCATGGGTGGCCGTGGCCGCACGTGACCCGTGGGTCCACAGGATGTTACGGTTGGAGGTCTAAAATGGCACGCGCAATTGTCGTCAATAAGGCAAGCCGCACGGCGGCCGAAAAACCAGTTGCCAACCCGGTCGACCCGGCGAAGCCGAAGGCACGCAAACCCAGCAAGCGCACGGCCGAGCAAGTCGTCACCACGACGCTGCCGGCCGCCATGACTGGCAGGGCAAGCCCCGCGAAGGCCAAGGACGGGGACGAGCCGGTTTTTGCCTACATCCGCAGCCTGCCACAGCCGCAACGCGGCATCGCCGAACGCGTCGATGCCCTGGCGGCCAAGACGCTGCCGGCCTTGAAGCGCTCCGTGAAGTGGGGAATGGCGTGGTATGGCGTCGGCGACGGCTGGTGCTTCTGCTGCGGCGGCTTCGCCGGCCACGTCAAGCTCACGTTCGGGCGCGGCACCGCACTCAAGCCCGTGCCACCGGTTACGCCGGTTGGAATGGGCAAGGACTCGCGGGGCGTGGACCTCGAATCGGTGGACGACCTCAACGAACGCCAGGCCGCGTCGTGGATGAAACAAGCCACGGTCATCCCCGGCTTCGGGGGGAAGAAGCGATGAGCCTGGCTCACCGCCCGCCCCGGTGGCGCCAGCGCATGAGGACGACGTCGCGCAGCATTTCGAGCGACGACTTGATCGGCGACACCCGCGAGTCGGGCGAGTTCACCCACACCACACCGACCTCGGCGACCGGCAGACCCTGCCGCTGCGCCAGCCAGACCAACTCGACGTCGTAGGCGAAGCCGTCGATGGTCATCGCGGCGCACAGGCTGCGCGCCACGTCGCCCTGCAAGAGCTTGAACCCGCATTGGGTATCGCGGAGGCCGCGCACGCCGAGCAGGCGGATGATGCGATTGAACGTCTTGCCCATCAGCTCGCGGTAGAACGGCTGCCGTTTCTCCAGCTTGGCGCCGGCCACCGCGCGGCTGCCCAGAACCAGGGGGCTGCCGGCGAGACGCGCCTCCAGCTTCTCCACCTCTTCGATGGGCGTCGAAAAATCGGCGTCCGACAACAGCACCCGCCCGCCGCGGCTCGCCAGGACACCTGTCTTGACGGCTCCCCCCTTGCCGCGGTTGCGCTCGTGGCGAAGCACGGTGACGCCTTCCGCCGCGAAACCCTCCGCGACCTGCACCGTGGCATCGCGGCTGCCGTCGTCCACCACCAGCAGCTCATAGGAGAGACCGCGCCGGTGCAGATAGTCCAGGGCGTGGCGCAGGCTCGGCCCGATCCGCCCGGCTTCGTTGTAGGCCGGAACGACGATCGAGAGGTCGCAGGCCGCCGCTGCGCTCACCAGTCTCCCTCGTGCGTCTTGCGAAAGATCGTGTCGTGCGGCGCCGAACGCTCCTCCTCGGGCCGGCCGTTGGTGTAGTAGTAGAACGACACCGACTTGCGCGTCCGCCCCTCGGGACAGGCGAGGGGGGTGGGATGGCCATGGAAGGAGAAGTCGGTGGTGCTGAAGATCGCCGTCCGGTTGAACACCGGCAGGATCTTCCGCTCGCAGCGGCTCATGTCGCGGCTCCACAGCTCGAGGTGCCCGCCGTACTCCTCCTTCCAGTCTTTATTGAGATAGACGAGGAGGTTCAGGCGGCGGTCGAGATGCAGCAGCGGATGCTGGTTGAAATCGACGTGCACCTTGAGAAAGCCGCCGCGGACGATCTGGTGCGGCCCGGCGCCGCCGAAGTAGGGATCCGGGATCAGACCCGCGATTCCGGTCAGCGCCTCCAGGAATTGCAGGACGGGCGCCGAGGACATCGTCCAGAGAAACTCGCGGACCTTGTCGCGCACCGGGGTCTCGTAGGTGTAGCCGAGCTTTTTCTCCGTCGCGTTGTCGAAGCGGGCGCCCATCTCCTCGGGGCGCGGGAAGTCCTCCAGCACGCCGTCCAGGACAGCAGCAGGGAACAGCCCGTCCAGCACAATGTGGGGGAAGGGCTGCGCGGTGACGTACTGCTGCCGCAGGGCGTGTGGATCGGCGTTGAGCTTCATGGCCCGGGAGGATAGCGCAGGGCCCGGTCGCGCGCCCAGCGGACCGCCTCGATGAGCTGCGGGGCCACCAGCTCGGCCCGGAAGCGGCGGGCGATCCGCTGGCCCTGGAAGCGCGCCCGCCGCCAGGCGGAAGGATCGGTGAGCAGCTCCCGCGCCGCCGCCGCGAAGGCCGCGGCGTCGCCGACCGGCACCAGGGTGGCGGCGCCGTCGGCGATGTGGACGGTCGAAGGGATACGCGATGCCACGGCGGGCACGCCGGAGGCCATGGCTTCGAGGAGCGGCAGGCCGAAACCCTCCTCTGCCCGCGACGGCAGGAGCAGCAGATCGCAGCGCCGCAGGGCGCGGGCGATGGTGCGCGGCGGCACGCCGGTCAGGAAGAGGTCGGGCGAGAGAAACGCACGCTCCTTCTCCTCCAGCGGCAGGACCGAGCAGCGCAGGACGCGGCACGCGAAACCCTCGGCACGCAGCCGGTTGATCGCCTCCAGAGCGGTCGGAACGCCCTTCACTTCCGCCGCGAAGATTCCGGGGACCGCGATCCAGGGGCGCCGGCGCGCGCGCCGGCGCCACGGCGTCCAGGCGGGACGGAACAGCGGATCGAGCGGCGGCGGCACCACCCGGCTCTCGCGGCCGAAACGCGTGCGCAGGAGCTCGCCGAGGTGCGGCGAAACGGTCAGCGCCGGGATCTTCTGCGCATAGGCGGCCTCGATCTGCGGCAACACCGGCGCCAGGTGAGCCAGGCCGCCTTCGTAGCCCTGGCAAAAGTGGGCCACCGGGCCGGCGGCGAGCCGGCGGGCGAGATCCAGGGTCGTCCAGTAGGTGGCGATGACCAGATCCTGGTCGGTGAGCCGGAGTGGCGCCGCCGCGTAGTCGTGGTAGGTGGCCGGAATGGAGATCCAGTCCGGCTTCGGCCCTTCCGCCAAAACGGTCACCTCGTCGCCGTTCTCCCGCAACAGGGCGATGTGCTGGAAGATCACCTTGTTCCCCCCGTTGAGCTCGGGGCGCGGCAGAACATAGGCGATCCGCACGTCAGGCTCCGCTCCGCGGATGCAGCGAGCGGCGGAGCACTTCGCGGCCCGCTTCGTCGACCGCCTGGACGACCAGATCTCCCGGCGGCAGGCGCTCGATGATTTCATCCGGCAGGCGCCAGCCGCCCGCCGGCAGCGCCTCCAGGCGTTGAGCGGCGGCGGGAAAACCGGTCGGATTGGGCGAGACTTCGATCCACAGCGGAAACGGCAGACCGGTGAGATCGAGGCCCGCGGCCGGCGCCACAGGAAGCGAAACGGCGGACGGTTTGATCCAACCGGACACCGCGGAGATCAGACGGGCGAACCAGGCGCCGTAGTAGCGCGTCCGGAAAAGCCGCGCCGACTCCTCGAACCACTGGCGGGAGCGCGGCTCGTTGATCGCGCTCTGGCTGTAGAGATGGACCGCTTCCGCCGCCGGAACGTAGCGGGCCGGGAGCCTCAGCTCTGCGGCGCGCCGCAACCAGTCGGTCTCCTCGAAGAACAGGCGGAACGACTCGTCGAACGGCCCGATCGCGTTCCAGGCCGAGCGCCGCACGGCGAGCAGGCTGCCGCTCAGGGCGTAGCTCGGCAGCGGGCTCCGCGCCAGCCAGTGGCGCCGCGCGTGCCGGCGCCAGCGGCGGCGCGCCCGCACCGCCCAGCCGCCACCGCGCACCGCCAGCACCGCGGCCAGCTCGTCGAGCCGGCTGCGCGGCTCGGAGGGCGGCAACAAAAACCGGCGGCCGGTGTCCCACCAGAAGCACGGACCGGCCACCGCGGCGGCATCGGCGGCATCGGCACCGTCCTCATCCAGGGCGCGCAGCAGTGCCGGCACGCAGCCGGGGAGGACCAGGACGTCCGGGTTCATCAGCAGGATGGTGTCGGCGGTGGAGCGCGCCACACCGAGATTGACCCCGCCGGCGTAGCCGAGATTTTTCCCCGGATCGATCCTCTCGACCGGCAGGCTGTCGAGCAGGGCGCGCCCGGCCTCGTCGCTGCCGTTGTCGATCAGCAGCCATTCGATGCCGCCGTCCACTCCGGCGGTATCGCGGCGCAGCGCTTCCACCGCGGCCGCGGCCAGCGCCGGCGTGTGGTAGTGGACGAGAATGACCGCGAGGCGCAACGATTTCTCAGGCCGATTTCTCAAGCCGGCCGCGTGAGGGCGAAGGTGCAGTCGCGGCAGATGAAATCGCGCGGCGCCTCCTCGATCCCATAGGCCCAGCGCCGCATCAGCGCCAGCTTCGGCCCCGCCAGGACGCCGGCGACGCTCTCGTGGGTCAGGTCGCCCACCACGTATTTCTCGTCGTAGTCCTCGCAGCAGAGCACGCACTTGCCCTGGGGCGTGATGTGCAGGTGCTGCAACGGGCGGGAGCCCACGTTGTCGCAGCCGCAGAGATGCTGATTGGGCACCGCGGGCTTGAGGCCGATCTGGAGGTAGCCGGAGCGGTCCATGACCTCGAAATACTTCACCGCGAACCGGCTGCCGGCGAAGCGCCCGGTGATCTCCGCGAAGTCGCGCCTGTGCGCCTCGTTGCCGGTGCCGAGGACCACCATGTCCATCTGCTCCGCCAGCGCCTTGTCCTTGGCGTAGTCGAGGTTGCGCAGCACGAGCTCCAGGTGATCGCCGCCGCGGTCCTGCTGGTAGCGGTCGCTGTCGAGAGTCGACAGGTTGATGGAGAGGAAGCGCAAGCCGCCCATTTCGACCAGCTTGTCGACCCGGTCGGGCGTCAGGCCGGTGCCGTTGGTGAGCACGGCGGGCCGCAGACCGGCAGCGCGGATCGTCCGCACCTGCTCGACGAACCGGCGGTCGGCGGTGGGCTCGTTGTAGTTGATCATGAAGACGGCTTCGAGGGTGTCGCGGTAGGCGGCGAGCTCGCCCACGATCCGCTCGTAGAGCTCGGTGGGCATGAAGTAGTCCTCGCGCGGCGCGATCGAGACCGGGCAGAAGTAGCAGGCCTGGTTGCACACCGTATGCGCCTCGAGCGACACGTACTTGAGCAGATGGCGCTGCGCAATCCCGGGGTCCTGCGCCAGCAGCCAGCCCTGGCGGATCAGCGCCTGGCGCTCGGCGCCGGCGATCCCTTCGGCCGTCAGGGCACCGGCCAGCACGGCGCGGAGCGCGGCGTACCCGGGCTCGCCGGCGAGGAGCGTCCGGTCGGTCAGGGGATCGTAGACCCGGTCGGCCCCGATGTGCAGGAACGGGTTCGGCTGCAAGGCTGGAGCGGCTGTGGAGACGGCGGCGGGCTCGGGGGCGAGGACCGGGAGGCTTGCGGTTTTGCTCATGCGCGGTCTGCTGAAGGCTCTTTAGGCTCGGGCGATCGATCTGTGTACGGCAGCGACGGTGTGCGTGTCCAAGTCCCAGACGTGGTCGGTCCGGACGAGCCCGAAGGAGTAGGCAGGGCTCATGACACTGAAGGCTCGCCGCAGGATGCGCTGGTCGTAGATGTGCAGGCCCTCTTCGTCCAGGAGGAAAATATACAACGTGAACTCCCCCTTCACCAGCGGCAGGCGCGGCAGGCGCAGGCGGACCCGGTAGCGCGTCTGTCCGGTGCAGGGCGGCAGACCGTCCGCCCGGGTCGAAAACGAGAAGACCTCGACCTCGTCGATGCGGTTGACCCCGACCCCGGCATGGAAGCTCATCCGCGGGTCGTCCGTCTCCCATTCGATCTCCAACTCCCACGGCTCGTCCGGGGCGTAGATGGGGTTTTCCGGCACGCCGAGCAGACGCGCCGCCACCAGCCGGGCAGGCAGCCCCGGCAGGGGCCGCACCGGCTCGGCGGAGGCGGCCGGCGCCGCAGCGGCGGCCTCGGTCGCGGCGCCCTTGGCGAGCAGGAAGCTCTCATAGTCGCGGATCACGTCCAGAACCGGCCCGAGCGCTTCGACGCGGCCGTGCCGCATCCAGAGAGCCCGCTGGCAGAAGGCCGAGACGTAATACATCGCATGCGAGCAGAACAGGAGCGTGCCGCCCCCTTCGACGAACCGCAGCAGCCGGTCCATGCATTTCTTCTGAAAATAACCATCGCCGACCGAGAGCGCCTCGTCGATGATCAGGATGTCCGGCTCCACCTGGGTGGCGATGGAAAAGCCGAGCCGCATGGCCATGCCGGTCGAGTACGCCTTGACCGGCTCGTCGATGAATTCGCCCAGCTCGCTGAAGGAGATGATGTCCGGCATCTTCTGCCGTAGCTCGTCTTCCGTCAGCCCCAGCATGGCGGCGTTGAGCACGATGTTCTGCCGGCCGGTGAAATCCGGATGAAATCCGGAGCCGAGCTCCAGGATGGACGCCACCTTGCCGCGGACCGCCACCGATCCCGAGGTCGGCATGGTGATTCCGGCGAGGATCTTGAGCAGCGTGCTCTTCCCGGCTCCGTTTTCGCCGATGATGGCCAGCCCCTCACCTCGCGGAAGATCGAAGCTGACGTTCTCGAGAGCATGGAATTCGCGGTGGCGCGGCCGGCGCGTCAACAGCTCGTACAGCCGGTCCCAGGGGGACGGGTACGCTCTGTACACCTTGGACAGATTTTCGGCGGCGACGACAGGAGCTCGCATCTTCAGCGATTGTAACCGACAAGAGAAAAAGCCGCCGGCCTTGCAGCCGGCGGCCCCATCAATCACATCATGGCGCACCGTGACGCTGGTTAGCGCGTCACGCCCACGATGTAAGCCGGATCGTTGCTGGCGGCGTTGACGACCTGCGCCGCCGCGAGCACCTTACCGCTCTTCACCTGCACCTGGACCGTGAAGCCACCCGTGACTCCGCCGGTCGGGAGCTTGTGCTGGGTCGGCCCGAACTGCCGGACGATTCCAGGGTTCATCGCGACACCCGGGATCCGCCCGAGCTCTTTTCCGTCGAGCCCGAGGTAGACGAGGTCGTAGACGCAGGGCACCGTGCCCGGGTTGAACACCCAGTAGACGGTCCGGTTCTGCGCGTCCTGGCGCAGCCCGACCAGATAGTGGGAGGCGTTGGTGCCGGCGGCCTGGGAGTCGGTCATGGCCGGCATGAGCTGGCCGAACCGCTTGGCGGGATTCGAGCTGTCGTAGCTCTCACCCTGGACGACGGGGAACACCCCGCCGGGTGCGTTGCTGTCGAGCGTGATCACGCCGACCGTGTTGCGCAGGCTCCACTGACTGCCGATGACGTCGGCCATGCGCTCGGTCGTGCCGGGCTGCAGGGTGACGTGCACCGGAGCGGTCGGCCTGGCGGTGACCCCGGTCCCGATGAAGGAGACGTCGGTGAGGACGACCTCCGAGGCGACGTTGGAGAGGACGACGTCGCTCTTCCACTGGTGATGGAGGGCATCGGGGGAGCTGAGAGCGCCGATCAGGTAGACCTTCTCGGGCGCCCCGGCAGCAGCGCCGACGAAGGATGGATCATTGGAGCCGCCCCGCAGGTTGGCCGAGAACGGGAAGATCTGCGCACCGCTGTTGCGGACCTCCACGCGGTAGTCGTCCTGGTTGGTGACTCCGAACAGGCTCTGGATGTCCCGCGGCAGGAACTGCCGCTGGCCGAACTGCGCCACCACGAAGTCGTGCGACGTGCCGATCTGCTGGCCGAGCTTGTCGAACAACCGCATGGTGTAGGTCGCGGCGGCCGAGCCCGGGTTGCTGACGCCGAACGAGGCCAGCAGGCTGGTGTTGTCGGCGAGGCCCACGAGGTTCTGCACCTGCACGGAGCCCGGGGTGCTGCTGGTCGCGCTGGGGGTGGAGCTCCAGGACTGGCCGGAGAGGGTCTGGCCGAACGTCTTGCCGCTCTGCACCGTCGAGTTGAAGGCGGTGAGGACCGGCTCCACGCTCCCCTGGTCGACGGTCACCGTGACGAAGCCGGCCACGTCTTCGCGGTTGAACAGCGTGCCCAGCACGTCCGCGACGTAGAGCGTGGTGCCCGGCTGGATGGTCCGGGACGCCTTGGGCGGATTGGTCTCCGGCGTGTTGCCGCGGCGGATGAAGGCGAGGGTGACGTTCATCGGCGTCGTCGTCGGGTTGAGCAGATAGAGGTCGGTCGTCTGCACCAGTGCGCCTCGCGTCTGCGCGACCCACGGCAGGATCACGGCCTTCTTGCCGCCGACGTCGGTGCCGCTGATGATGAATGTACGGCTGGTGCTCGCCGTGCTGCGGCCGTCGCTCACCGTGAGCACGACGGAGTAGGTGCCGTGCAAGTTCCAGGTGTGGGTCGCGGTGAGCCCGCTCGCCGTCGCGCCGTCGCCGAAGGACCAGGAGTAGCTGGTGGCGTTGGCCGTGGTGGCGGTGAAGGACACCGCGTCGCCGGTGTTCGCCACGCAGCGGAAGCCCGCGAGGTCGTCGGAGCAGACCGCGCCGGTGTCAAAGGTGGCCACCAGCGGTGGCGGCCCGCCGGTCACGGTGATGGGCTTGGAGGAGCTGACGGAGCAGACTCCGAACGAGCAGTTCGCGCCGGGCTTTCCGACCGCCAGCGTGACGGTGTAGGAGCCCGCCGTCTGGTAGGCGTGGCTGGTGGTGGCCGTGCTGGTGCTCGCGGTCTGCCCGTCGCCGAAGTCCCACGAATAGGCCGTCGGGCTGCCGGTGGAGGCGGAGCCGTCGAAAGAGACCGCCTGGCCGGTCGCCGGGGCGGCCGGGCTGAAAGTGAAGGAGGAGGCGAGGCCGTTGTTGTTGCCGTTGTCCGTGACGCTCACGGACTTGGCGCCGGTGGCGCCGCTGCAACCCAGGTTGGTGACCGTCACCGTCTTGGTGCCGACGGTCGGCCAGGTGATCGTCACCTGGCTGCCGGTGCCGGAGACGGTGCCGCCCGCCGGGCTCCAACTCCAGGTGGCCGCGGGAGTGCAGTTGGTCGCCGTCGCCGTGAACGTCAACGGCGTGTTGATCAAGCCCGTGGCCGGGCCATTGAGCGCGATGGTGGCCGTTCCGCCGTTGCCGCCGCCACCGCTCCCGTCGTCCACGGTGAACGCCGATTGCTGGAAGTCGACCGGCGGCTCGGTGCCGCGGATGGCACGGATGATCGGTGCATACCGTCCGATCGTGGTGTAGGTGTGGGTGATGGTGCTCGCCACCGCGCCTCCCGTCACCGCCACCGTCTGGTCGAAGGTCCCGTTGCCGTCCCAGTCGTACTGGAGCTGCGTCGGGCTGCCGGTCACCACCTGGTTGAAGAGGATCGCCTGGTTGATCGAGAAGGAGCAGGGGGCCAGGTTGCACTGGGCCTGGAAGGTCTGGACCACGACCGGCTGCACCTGCGTCACGTGCACGCTCAGCGGAGCGCTCTCCACTTCCGTGGTCTGCACGCAGTTCTTGACCTTCACCTTGACCGCATACGTGCCGGCCGCGCTGTAGGTGAAGGTGGGATTCGCCACGGCGTAGGGACCGGTCCAGCCGCGGTAGCCCTGGCCGTCACCGAAGTCCCAGTTCCACGCGGTGGCACTGCCGACGTTGGCGTGGAAGCTGACGGTTCCGAACGAGAAGGAGTCGTTGGCCGGCGTGAACTGCCCGGCGCCCGGCAGCGGGTCGAGAGCCGTGAGGGTCACGTTGGTGGGCGGCGACGTGGCAGGAGAACCGAAGCCGTTGCTGACCGTCACCGCCGCCGTGTAGATGCCCGGGCTGAGCCCCGTGGTGTCCCAGAGGTAGGGACTGCCCGCGCCGCCCGTGACCACCAGATGGCTGTTCGGGTCTTTGACGTTCCAACTGAACGCCAGAGTGCCACGGCCGGTCGCGCCGACCGCCGTGAGCGTCACCGGCGAGCAGACCGGGCCGCTCGCGCCCCCTCCGGAGACCGAGGCGGTCGCGCCGGTCACCGCCGGCGACGGGTCGAGCACCGTCACGGGCTTGGTGATGGAAACTCCCTGCGGGGCGGCGGCGTTGAAGACGGTCAGCCCAACCGACTTGGTGTCCGCCGTCGAGAACGTGACGCTGACCGGGCTCCTCGTGTCGGTGCCCGGAGCGCCTCCCGGGAACGTCCAGGCGCGTGACGACACCAATCCCCCCGACGTGTCGGTGAAGGTGATGCTGTCGCCGGCGTAGGCAGGCGACGGGCTCCAGGTGAAGTTGGGGGTCGGAGGCGTGTTGGCGCCACCCGTCCACTGATGGACGTCGAAGAGCGTCAGATCCGTCCGGTAGAAGTAGGAGTTGCCGTTCGACGCCGCGTACATCTTGCCGGTGCGCGACGCCGAGAAGGCCAATCCCTTGATATCATCGTTATAGTAATAGCTCCAGTAGTCGACGGGCTCGTTCATGAAGTTGGTGGTCCCCGCCGGCGTGATGTCACGCGGCAAGGTCGGATCGGTCATGTCGAGCAGATATTCGATATGCCCCGGCGGCTGCCCGGCGTGGCAGAGGAGCTGGTTGCCCAGGAACAGGAACGGCGTGCTGCCGCTCTTCGAGTAGGTCACCGTCTTCCAGTAGTCCGATTCGGTGACCGGCTGCACCGGCAGGACGCTGATCGGGCTCGGCAGGGCACTGCAGCCGCCGGTCAGGCAGGCCGTTACATTGAAGACCTCGAGGGCGCTTTCGAAACGCACTGCCAGATAGGCAGAGCTGCCCTGCTGCCAGAGGGCGACGCCCGAGGTGAAGGTCGCGAGACTGGTGGGGGTGAAGTCGATCACCACGCGGATCGGGTTCGCCGGGTTCGACACGTCCCAGATCTGCACCCCATGGATCGAGGACTGGCCCGGGCTGGTGACGACATACGTCTTCGAGCCGAACTGCATCCCGTGCACGTATTGAACCGCGCCGCCGCCGGTGGAGATCTTGGTGATGTAGACCCCGGGGCAGTTGCGCACACCGTGCGACACGTCTTCCAGGCAGCCGTGGAAGCTGCGGGCCGCGGTCATGTCGTAGACGAACAGGCCGTACTCCCCGCCGGAGAAGGCACCGCCGGCGAAGGCGTATTCGCGCCCATTGATCGTCGTCGCCCACAGCCCCGCGATCTCTTTGCCGTTGGCGTCCTGATACAGGGCGGTCGGCGCGCTCTTGTTGCGGGTGTCCCAGATCGAGAAGCCCATCGGAGAGATGCCGCCCAGGGCGATGATCGAATCGTCGCCCTCCGGAGCGTCGATGGCGTAGATGAACTGATCCGTCTCCGACTGGCCGAGGAGCCACTGCGGGAAACCACCGCCGCTCCAGCCGTCGATCGTGCTCAGCTTCACCGGCGCCTCGGGAGTGGTGTGCAAGTCGAAGATCATGAAGCCTGCCCAGTAGGAGGCGAAGAGATAGCCGTTCTCGACGTCGACCGAGGTCGGTTGCGGGTAGCGCGAGTCGGCCCGCTGGTTACCCGTGTATCCGGTGGTGTCCAGAATGACCCCGGCGGGCTTGAGCTCGCCCCAGAGGGCCTGGGGCGCCGTCCGCGGCATGGTCGTGTCCGGCGTGCTGAAGATGCTGCAGGCTCCGGCCGCCGCCCACGACCAGGTGGGCACCAGAGCGAGCGCGGCTGCCAGCACGAGGCACAAGGCAGCGATGGACAGCGGTCTACGGCAAGGGTTCTTGGGCATTACAAAATCTCCTACAGGGACTTCGCTGGTCCTGTTCCTCACGAGTCAGAGCAGAAGCAGCCGAGGTCGATGGGCCAGGCAGCTCCCCGAATCGGGAGCCACCAGTGAATCGCAGAAGTCGAAGGCCGATAGACCTACGTCAATATGATGAACAAGCTTAGCGCGCTCTGGCATCGGAGAGCAAGCGAGCCGTCGATGGGGAAGGATCTGCAGCATGTCAGCCTCTCAGCAGTACCGCGCAGCGCAAGCACGAGGCACTGCGGAAGGGCCGGAAACAAGACCGGGTGAGCCCGAGGGGCCCACCCGGCCAGGGGTTGCAGCGAAGGACTACGGGATCAGGACCACGCCGCCGGGAACCGACGAGGTGGCGTTGTCGAGCGCGATCGCGTCGTAACCGACCTCATACAGGCCGGACGCCGACATCGAGGTGATCACCCACGCCTGCGCACGGCCCGGATACGGGTCGCCGGAGGCGAGCGTTTGGTTCAGGTTGAGGTAGATCCAGCCGAACGGAGCGGGCGGACCCGGGTCCGCACCGATGACGTTGCCGCCAGCCAGGTGGACGCGCTGCGTCTCCAGCGGGAAGCAGGTCTGCGTGCCGCCGGTCGGCGGAGAGACGTTGTCGCTCTGGAAGCAGAGGTTGGTCGGGTTCTCCGTCTCGTCGAAGGAGACCACGTCGGACTGGTTCAGCGGGAACCACGAGGGAACCGTGGAGCAGGAGTGCGTGCCGTTGGCACCCACCGGACGGGTCTTCGAGTCGCGCCAGACGATCAGGTCCGTGCCGCCCGAGAACGTGCCGCCGTTGATGTAGCGGGAGGCGAAGGTCGTCGCCAGCGGCTCGCGCTGGTCCTGGCCGGCCACCGAGTTGTAGCGGCCGTAGAAGGTGTAGTTGCCCGCGGCGAACGAGAACGGGCAGTGGCCCGCGCCGTTGCCGACCGACGGAGTCGGGCACGCCTCGATGTGGACGAGGGTCGTGCCGGTGGCGAAGTTCTGGCCCGGGTTGATCCAGAAGAAGTCGCCCCACAGGACGTTCTGGTTGGTGGCCAGGGTCGTGAAGTAGCCGGCGTCCGACGGGAACGACAGGTTGCACGAGTTCACCGTGTCCACGGTGATGTAGCCGCGGGCGATGTTGTCGCCGTAGGCCGCGCCCGAGCAGCCGCCGTAGAGGGAGTCGAACACGCCGGTGTGGGCGGCGCGGATGTGGGCGATCAGGCTGGCGCTCAACGCGCCGGTCGCCGGATACGGATTGGCGCACGGGCCGGTCGAGCCCGGGAAGTTGATGTCCTGCGACAGCGAGCCCTTGGGGCTGATCTTGTCGCCCGGATCGGAGCCGGCGTCCGCGGTGCGCGGCAGGTTGCCGTTGAAGATGTCGCGGATGTTGATGGTCTGGACGTCGTACCCGGTCAGGTAGATGTCGAAGTCCAGGGTCGGGATGGACTGGTCGGTCCACACCGTGACGTGGGCGACCACCGCGGTCGCCGACGCGTTGTTGACCGAGAACAGAGTGGTGATGCCATTCGGATTGGCAAGATCGACCTCGAAATAGGGCAACAGCAGCGTGGCTGCCGGCACCGCATCGATGGTCCCGATCTCGGCAATTGCCGAACCGCCCAGAGCCAGCAGGCTCGTCAGGGCGAGGCAAAGCGCGATCTTCTTCATAGGGACAATCTCCTGGTAAGTCGTTGAGTTGAAACAAATTCCAAACGAGAGATCCTGAGCTGCAAACTACACCTGCTGGAAGACATCACCTCCCGATGAAAGATTCAGAGCCCGAAAGCCTGTTTAGCGCTGCGTTAAGTTTTTCCAGGGAGACTCGACAGCCCGCTTCAAGTCGGAATCCCCCAACCAATTATGCTTCCGCACAATAACAACGCCCCAGCGGGCTGTCAACCCCTTCATTTGCCCACTTTGGCCGCTTTCCAGGCGCGGAGGCTGCCGCCGCTCTCGCACTGCGGCACCCCGGCCTGCGAGACGCCTTCGCCGGCGAAGCTCGCGACCACCTCGTCCTTGCCGTCGCCGTCGAGGTCGGCGAGCACCACCCGGTAGCCGCGGCACCCGTTGTCCCCGGCCATGCCCGGCGTGCCGTTCTCGCGCACGAACCAGCCCTTGCCGTCGCCCAGGAAGACCCAGGAGCCGCCGTTGCCGGTCAACCCCACCAGGTCCTTCTGGCCGTCGCCGTCGAGGTCGCCGACCGCCAGGGCGAAAATGCCGTTGCGCCCTTCTTCATTGGCCAACGGCCGGCGCTCCCAGGTGCCGTCCGGGCGCGAAAAGAAGATGTCGATGCCGGTCCGCCAGACGCCGAGCTCGACCGAGGTGTAGCCGACGGCGAGATCCAGCCGCCCGTCGTGGTCGAAGTCGGCCGCCACCAGCGCGGTGACGGAGGCCGCGGGGCGCAGCCCGTCGAGGCTCGCCCATTTCCACGAACCGTCCGCCTGGCCGTAGCCGAGGATGTTCCGGTAGCCCTGGATGCCGCTGCCCATGACGACGTCGGCGATGCCGTCGCCGTTGAAGTCTCCCACGGCGACGGCGTCGCCGAACAGCTCGACGCCCTTCTCCGCCTTGGTGGTCCAGGTGCCGTTCCCCTGGTTCAGGTAGACCCGGAAGCCGCGCGCGCCCTGGTTGAAGGAGTCGTCCGACCCGGTGGCACGGGTGAGGGCGAGGCGCGGGCCCTCGCCGGCCGCCAGGATGTCCAGCTTGCCGTCATGGTTCCAGTCGTACAGCACGATCGCCCGCGAGGAGAACGGCGGCTTGGTCTCCCCGGTGCCCGGCTCCTGGAACTCGATGCCCTGGCTCCACAGCTTGAAGTTGCCCTTGCCGTCGCCCAGCATGGCGGTGATCCCGCGCAGGTGGCTCGCCACCACCAGGTCCATCTTGCCGTCGCCGTTGAGGTCGCCGACCGCCACGTCGCCATAGTCGAAGCGGACCGGCGGGAAGGTGGTCTCCCACTGCTTCCAATGGCCCTTGCCGTCGCCCAGGAAAATCACCGGCTTGACGCCGCCCTTGCGCGGCACGCCGTGCACGATGTCGGGATGGCCGTCGCCGTTCATGTCCGCGACGACGAAGCCGTTGCGCCACTGGCCGCGGCGCGGCAGGCCGGCGTCGAACGGCTGGAAGGTGACACGGTGCGCGTCCGGTGTGTCGAACTTGTAGGAGGCGGCCGCTTTCGCCAGGCTCTCCGGCGTCTGCTGCGGCGCGGCGGGGGCCGGCGGGGCCTCCGACCGGTAGATCTTCACGTAGAAGTTCTTGTCGTCGTAGGAGGCCACGTCCATGATGAGGCCGTAGGGCAGGCGCACCCGGGTGTGCTCCGGGTTCTCCCAGCGGTACAGCCCCTCCTGCCGCGGCGCCGGGGTGACGAAATACTGGCGTCCCTTCTCATCGGTCAGCCACTTGCCGTCCGGCGGCTCCAGGGCCGCGGGACCGGGGGCCGGCGCCGCGGCGCTCTTCGCCGCGGCGGCGGCGACGGCCGGCGGCACCGGCTTGGACGGGAGCGGCGGAGTCTGATCGGCGGGCGAAGGAGGGGCGGCGCTCGGCGGCGGCGCGGCGGTGGCCGCGGCGGCGCCTCCCGCCACGGCCAGCACCAGGGCCGCGGAGAGGACGAAGGCATGGAACGGACCGTGCGGCGAAGAGCTTGGGCTGTGCATCAAGGGACTCCCTGGCCGGAGCGTTGCTCCGGCGTCAGATTTCATCGACGAAGGCGGGCTTGAGGCGACGGAACAGCCAAAAGCCGACGGATGTTAACACGGCGGCCACGAGGGCCAGGGAGACGGCTCCCGGCACCACCTCGAGGCGGCCGCCCAGAAAAGCCTGCCGGTAGAGCCCGACCAGCGCGGTCAGCGGGTTGAGCTCCAGCCAGGTGCGGTAGCGCGACGGCACCAGGGCCAGGGGATAGACGATCGGCGTCACGTAGAACCAGACGTTGAAGACCATCCCCAGGATCTGCGCCGTGTCGCGGAAGAAGACGTGCAGCGCCGACACCATCAGGGCGAGGCCGAGGGTCAGCCCGACCTGCAGCGGAATGGCGAGGAGGAGCAGCGGCAGGCCGCCCCACGAGAACTCGCCGACCCACAGCAGGGCGCCGACGAAGACGACCGCCGCGATGGCCTCGTGGAGCAGCCCCGCCAGCACCACCGCCAGGACCAGGATCTCGGCCGGGAAACGGAGCTTCTTGACCAGGTTGGCGTTGTCGGTGATCGCCGTCGCCGAGCGCAGCACCCCCTCCTGCATCGCCGTCCAGGGCAGCAGACCGCCGAAGAGGAAGATCGCGAAGTGGCCGGTGTGCGCCCCCACCGGCGTCACTTTCATGACCGTCGAGAAGACGAAGGTGAAGAGGACGAGCATCCACAGCGGCTGCACCAGGGACCAGAAGAAACCGAGGACGGAGCCGGCATAGCGGCCCTGGAAATCTCGTTTCACCAACTCACGGAGCAGAAAGACGTAGCGGCGCAATCCCCACCTTGCAGGTTGACGGTTCTAGACGGTTCTATCTAGACGGTTCTATTTGACAGCCGGCCCCAGCCGCCGTAGGATGCAGACGGTAGCCCTTTTCATATGCTAGTCTGACATATATGAGCCTCAAACAGAACCCCCCGGCGGTGCCCGTGCCCCAGCGGCCCCAGGCCCCGCAAAAAGTCCAGCAGATCCAGCTCGTCGGCCGCAAGATCCGGCAGCTCCGCAAGGAGCACAAGCTGACCCAGGTCGAGCTCTCGACCCGGCTCGGCATCCAGCAGTCGGACCTGTCGCGCATGGAGCAGGGGGAGTACCGGGTCAGCCTGGACACGCTGTTCCGGATCCTCGCCGAGTTCAAGATGAGCATGGGGGAGTTCTTCGAAGAGATTGCCCAGGAGTCGATCACCCCGCGCGACGTCCGGCTGGTCGAGAGCTTCAACACCCTCCCCCACGAGGCGCAGCGCGAGGTGGAGGACTTCATCGCTTTCAAGAAGGCGCAGAGCCGTCAGGGTCCCCGGGGTCCCCAGGACACCGAACAGTAGCCGCGTGAGAGACGTGAGAGAGAGACACGATGAACCATTTTGAAGAGCTCAAGAATCGTTGGCGGGCCACCATCGAGGCCGGCCGCCTCGAAGACGCCGCGGAGATCATCGCGGAAGCGCTCGCCTGGGCCCGGGAGCATGGCAACACCCACGAGGTCGACACCGCGGTCTGCGCCGGCGCTTCGGTCGCGATTCAGCTCGGCCGCGGCGAAGCGGAGCTCGGACGCCTGCGCGAGATCCTCCTGCGCAGCGGCGACCCGGCGATCTGCTGGCTCGCCGCCTACCCCATCTCTCTCCACTACGAGCTCAGCAAGAACTATAAGAAGAGCCTCTTCTACGCCCGCCTGACCCGCGACCGGGCGGAGACCGTCGGCCGTCCGGACTGGCTCGCCTACAGCCACAACCAGATCGGCAACGCGTTCCTCGGCGAAAGCTACGTCAGCGAGGCCTGCGGCGAATATGAGAAGGCGCTCGACCTGATGCCGGCCGAGCCCAGCGTCTGGCGTGCCCTGGCGCTCCAGAACCTGGGGTACTGCCGCGTCCTGCAGAAGCGCTTCCAGGAAGGCTACACCCTGCTCTACCAGAGTCTCGCCGTGCTGCGGCGGTTCCGCGCCCGGCGCTACGAGGCCGCGACGCGGCTCGACCTCTGCTTCGCCCACCTGGAGACGGGGCGCTATACCCACGCCCGCCGGCAGGGCGAGGCGGCGCTGCGCATCGCCGAGCAGACCGATCAGCCCGAAGCGGTCAAGAACGCCCTCTACCTCCTCGGCGAAACGGAGAGCCTGAGCGGTTCCGGCGACGAGGCCCATACCTACTTCACCCGGCTGCAGAAGGACTTCTTTCCGGACGCCTCCTATCTGCCGGCATTCCTGATGACCGTCGACGTCAGGAAACTGATCAACCTCCACGCCTGATGAGCACGATGAGAACATCGAGAAGACCATGAATACCAGGACTATCGGCCGGCTTTCCCTGATCCTCATCGCCCTTATCGCGTGGTGCCTCGGCTCCGCCTCCCTCCTGCTCGCCCAGAGCGACACCACCCTGGGCTCCGGCGGTGAGCTCTACCGGGCGCGGACCGGCGCGTACAAGGACCTCTTCCCCGGCCAGAAACCGCCGGCGGGAGTCGATCCTGCAAGCTCCGCCCTCGCTCTCGACGTCGTGCTGCCGGGTGCCGCGCCGCAGCGGTTCCTCGTGCCGGGCACGGCCGGCGGCGACGTCGAGCTGCAGCCGTCCCTGCTCTATGAGGACGCCGCGAGCACGGTCTACCTGCTGTGGGAGAGGCGGGTCAACAACATCCATCCGGTGCTGATGTTGACCGGCTTCAGCGGCGGCAGCTTCTCGACCCCGATCGAGCTGATCAGCGACTCCTTCTCCGACAAGACCCATCCGCAGATCGCCCTGACCCGCGACCGCTATCAGACGCAGGACGCGAGCGGCAACGCCGTGCCCCACTCCCGGACGGTCCTGCACATCCTCTGGGCGCAGGACGACAGCGCCGCCGTCGACACGTTCTACTCTCCGGTCATCTTCGAGGACGGCGCCTACATCGGCTGGAACCCGGTCTACCGTCTCAACGACCTCGATTCCAGCAGCCCCGCCTCGCCGGGCTACCCGCTGTCGCCCATGCTCCTGCACAGCCCGACTCTCGAAGCCGGACAGGATGGCCGCACGGTCACCGTCGGCTTCGTGTCGGCGGCCACGCAGAACGTGCTGACCATCGAGCTCGACACGCTGCCGGCGGCGCTCAGCCAGATCGCCGACAAGGCGCGGGCGCAGATCATCGAGACCGGCCGCAACAAGTCGAGCCTCCAGACGATCGCCGACCAGGCGCGCTCCGCCGTCGTGACGCAGGGGGCAACCGCCTTCCGCTCCGACGTGCTGCAAGCGATCGCCGACGCTCTCTGGACGAAGGTGGTCAACAGCCCGAACCTGTCGCTCGATCAGCTCTCCGACAGCGCGCGGCAGCAGGTGATCACCACCGGCGCCGAGTTCGCCGGCCGCGGTCTCCGCTCCTTCGGCGACAGCGCCGCGGCGCAGATCGCCGAGGTCAACCTGAACCAGGACAACGGCGGCGGCCCGGGCACGCAGCCCTCCCAGATCCTGCAGTTGCGGGTGACGTCGAGCCGGCCGACGCCGAACGTCGGCACCGGCGCGACGCGGCTGTTCGTCTCGGAGACCGGCGAGCGGGTGATCGCCTCCTGGCTCGACAGCACGGGAAGCCAGGTCTTCTACCGGATGAGCGACGACGGAACCTGGAGCAATCCGCTGGTGATCAAGCTCTCCAGCTCGCTGAGCCTGGACAACGCCTACTCGATCCTCGACCAGCGCGCCCGCAGCCACTAGCTCGGGCGAAGGCTCAACGGCGCGCCCGCCGGGCGCGCCGGCAGCACCCTCCCGCCCGCCGTCTCCAGCGCCGCGGCCACCTGCGCCCGGCGCTCCGGCGGACAGAGAAACGCGAGGCACCCTCCCCCACCGGCGCCGCAGGCCTTGCCGCCCCAGGCACCCGCGGCCTCCGCCGCCGCCACCAGGGCTTCGAGCACCGGAGTGGAAATCCCTTCGGCGAGCCGGCGGCGGAGGCTCCACTCGCTGCCCATCAGCGCGCCGGCGCGGGCGAGGTCACCCGCTTCGAGAGCTTCCGGCAGCGCCGCGGCGGCTTCCGCGATGCCGTCGAAAAGCTCGCTGATCTCCGGATCGCCATCGAGGCGACGCCGCACGACCTGCCAGTTGTTGCCGGCTGAAAAGTGGCTCATTCCGGAGTAGACGACGAGCAGGGAGGCCGCCAGGCGATCGAGGTCCACGTCCAACCGCCGCACCCGCTCTCCGCCGGGCCGCTGCTCGATGTCGAGCACGCCGCCCAGCAACGCCGGATAGTGGTCCTGGATGCCGGTCGGCAGGCTCATCAGGCACGCTTCGAGATCGCGCGCCAGGTGCGCGCGCTCGGCGGCCGAGGAGGGGGGTCGCCCCAGCTCCGGTCCCATCTCGGATTCGGCGGCGGCGATCAGGGCCACCGCCATCGCCGAGCTGGCGCCGAGACCGCCGCCGCGCGGCGAATCGCTGGCGAGCGTCACCTCGATCGGCGGCAGCTCCAACGCCGCGGCGACCACGCCCACCAGAGCGGCTTCGGGGTGCGCCCGGAGAGCGGCGGCGGTGGCTTCTTCGACGGGCTCGGTGCCCTGCTGGAGAACCCGGTACAGACTGTCGCCGGAACGGCGGAGCCGGACGGTGACGGCGAGATCGAGCGCGACGTTGACCGTGCGGGCTCCCGGATGCAGGAGCCCGAGGGGCCAGATATCCAGCGTGCCACCGCCGAGATCGGCCCGGCACCAGGCGCGGGCGGTCACCATGGAACGATCCCGGCGCGGACCTAGCGGGCCACGGCTCCTGGCCGGAGTTGCGGGGCGGGGAGAGCGGCGGCGGCGCGCTGCGTCTGCCGGTCGAAGTCGGGCAGATTCGGCACGTTGCCGGTCTGGAAGGCGCTCAGCAGTTGGTTCCGCCAGGAGTGGAAGGACGCCAGCTTGAACGCCGGGATCGGATCGGCCCGCACACCTTTCAGGCTCAGGGGGTCGATCCATTCGTCATGCAGCTTGACCCGGTAGTCGAGATGCGGTCCGCTCGCGAGGCCCGTGGCGCCGGTGAAGGCGATCACGTCCCCCTGGCGCACCCGCGCGCCCGGCCGGATGCCGGGGGCGAAGCGCGAGAGGTGGAGATAGGCGGTCACATAGCCACCCGTATGCCGCACCTTCACCACGTTGCCGCCGCCGCCGTCCCAGCCGGCGGAGATCACCTCGCCGTTGGCGGTCACCTCGACCGGCGTCCCGACCGGCGCGCCGTAGTCGACGCCGTAGTGCGGGCGGTAGGTGTGAAGCACGGGATGGAAGCGGCTCTGGGTGAACATGGAGGTGATGCGCGAGTAGCGCAGCGGCGAGCGGAGGAACATCTTCTTGAGCGGCCGCCCTTCGCCGTCGTAATAGGTCCCCGAGTCGTCCCAGTGGTACGCCTCGTGGCGCCGCCCCTGGTTGTCATAGACCAGGCCGACGACGCGGCCGATGTCGTGATGGACGCCGTCGAGGAGAACGTCCTCATAGAGGACGTCGAAGCTGTCGCCGCGCCGCAGATCGCGGCTGAAGTCGAGATCCCACTGCAGGACGTCGGCCATCCGGTAGGCGAGCTCGACCGGCCCGCCGGACTCGCGGATGGAGGCTTCCAGCGAGCCGTTCAGCCGGCCGCGCACCACCCGCAGCTCCGCCGAGCGCCGGAACGGCTGCCAGGAGGAGGACCAGCGGTCGCCCTGGCGGGTCATCTGGACGCGCCCGCTGCCGTCGACCACCAGGGTGAAGGAGGCGAGGCGGCGGTCGGCATTGAGAAAGGCCGAGTATTGATTGCCGGCCTTGAGCGAGCGCAGGTTCACATGCTCCGCCAGGAGGTTGGTCGCCTCCCGGATCTCCGCGCCGCGCAGGCCGAGCTTCGCGAAGACCTGGTTGACCGTCTCACCCCGCAACAGGGTGAATTCCACCGGCAGGCGCGCCTGATCGAGCTGCGCCGTCGCTTCGGTGGGGAGGGTCATCCGCGCGCTGTACCGCGGTGTCGGCGCCAGGGGGAAGGGCGACCGGTTGAACGCTTGCAGGTTCTGGGTAGACAGGAAGAGGCCGAAGGCCACGAGGGCGAGCCCGAGCGGAAGCGCCAGGCGGAGGATATGCGGGACAAGCTTCACCCTTGTTGACTGCATCCCGTGCAGACCTCCCTCGGTATTGAGTTGCTCGACCAAGAAACGACCGGCGGATACTAGCACAAGAGAACCGGAGCGCAAGCAAAAAGGGAGCGTTTCCGCTCCCTTTTTCACCTTTTTGCAATTACAGCGGTCCGGATCAGAAGTCGTAGCGGGCCGCGAGCTGGATGGTGCGCGGGGTGGTGGTGACGTTGTTCAGCACACCGAAGTCGGCGCGCGGCGTCTGGCCGGTGCCCCAGGTGGTGTTGGTGGTGAAACGGTTCGCCGCGTTCGTGCAGTTGAAGCAGTCGGCGAAGATCGACAGGTCACCGGTCCAGATCTTGAAGCTCTTGGAGAGCCGCAGGTCGAGGCTGTAGAAGTCCGGCTGGCGGAAGCTGTTGCGGTCGAAGTGGACGCCGTTGACCGTCGGGCGGTCGGTGCCGCTCTGACCGTCGCCGTTGATGTCCGCGCCGACCGTCGGGTTGAAGGGGGAGCCGGTGAAGTAGCGGAACGTGCCGGAGAGGCCGAGGCCCCACCACGGGGTGTCCCAGACGCCGTTGAGCACACCCTTCCACCGCTGGTCGCGGTTCGAGTAGCCGTAGTTCAAATCCAGGTTGTTGAAGTCCTCGGCCTGGATGCCGGAGAAGTTGCGCTCGTTGGAGTCGTTGTCCTTGTCCTTGCTGTAGGTGAGGGCGCCGTAGTAGCTGAAGTGGTTGTCGTAGCGCCGGCGCAGGGTGGCGGTGACTCCGGTGTACTTCGACTCGGCGTCCGACTTGAGGGTGGTGATGGTGCCATAGAACGGATCGGGCCGCGTGGTGCTGTAGTGCGGCAGGCCGTTCGAGGAGATGGTGCCGTCGTACTGCCGGTTCAGGTCGGTGAGGCGCTCGAGCTGCTTGGTCTTGGCGTAGGTGAAGTCGAGGGACAGCACCGTCTTGATGAAGATCTCCCGCTCTCCTCCGATGGTCACGCGGTCGGTGTAGGGATCCTTGAAGTTCGGATCGATCGCGAAGACGCCCGGCGCGGCGAGCGTGGAGAGGTGGGAGAGGTCGAGCGGCGCGACGCCCACGGGATTGAAGGCGGCGCCCCAGCCCGGATACAGGCCCGACGGCGGCGGACCGGTCACGATCCCACCCGCCTGGGCGGCGTTGATCGTGTACTGGGTGGCGCGGATGCCGTTCGAGGTGAGGAGTTGGGCGAACAGGATCGCCGGGGTGCGGCTCCAGAACCGGCCGGCGGAGAAGCGGAGAGCGCTCTTCTCGTCCGGCGACCAAGTGACGCCGAGGCGCGGCGAGAGCTGGGTCTTGGTGTCCGGGATGTGCGCGGTGAGGTTGAAGGAGCCGTTGGCGTTGCGGTCGTTCGGATTGAGCACCGCGTCGTTCGGGTTGTCCAGGCTCTCTTGGCGCAGACCGAAGGAGACCGTCAGGTTCGGACGCACGAACCACTGGTCCTGGAGGAAGAGCGCGAGCTCCTTCTGGCCGAAGGCGGCGCGGCCCGCCTGGTCGGCGGTGAGGCCGTTCAAGCCGGCGAACTGCCGGTACTGGGACCAGCGGCCGGCCAGCAGGTCGGCCTGGTTGTTGAAGATGTAGACACCGCGCCAGTTGCCCTTGAACACCTGGTCGATCGAGGTGTCGTTGTACTCGGCGCCGCCCTTGACCACGTGGTCCCCGGCGAGATAGGTCACCGTGTCGTTGCCGCCCTTGCGCTTGTTGGTCGAGGTGATGGGAAGGAAGCTCACCTCGCCGTAGTGGGTGTTCGGCGCGTTGACGTCGACCTCGGTGAGGTTGAGCCCCTTGTCGGCGCGCGGCGTGTCTTCCTTCACATAGGTGAAGCTCAGGTCGTTCAGCAGGCTGGCGCTGAGCTGCCCGGAGTAGGAGCCGACGTAGGTCCACGCCTTCATCCCCTCGAGGCCGTTCAGGCTGGCGGTGCGGTTCTGCGCGCTGGAGGTGCCGTTGTCGCCGGTGTAGCTGGCGACGTTGACGCGTCCCAACAGACGGTTGGATTCGTTGATCTGGTAGTCGAGACGCCCGAAGCCGACGTAGCCGTCCTGCGTCTGCACGTACTGGGGAGCCGAGGCGAGGGCCGGGTACTTGGCGAAGACGGCCGGATCCAGGTTGTTCGACTGGATGGGGATCGTGACGTCCTGCTTCTGCTTGTCGTAGGACAGGAAGTAGAACAGCTTGTCCTTGGTGATCGGGCCGCCGAGCGAGGCGCCGTACTGCTGCTTCTTCTGGTCCGCCGGCTTCTGGCCGTTGGCGAAGTCGGAGATCAGGCTCTGCGGCTGGTCGTAGAAGAAGCCGGAGCCGTGCAGGTTGTTGGTGCCGTTCTTGGTGATGATGTTGACGAAGCCGCCGCCCGAGCGGCCGAACTCCACCGAGGCGCCGTTGGTGATGACCGAGAACTCCTTGATCGACTCCTGCGAGATCGACAGCGGCGCGCGGCCCTCGGCGACACCGGTGGCACCGCCGAAGAAGGCGTTGTTGTAGTCCACGCCGTCGACGGTGATGTTGGTGTTGATGCCGCGCTGGCCCGACAGCGCCAGGTTGCCGCGCTCGGAATCGAGACGGGTCTCCGGCGTGAGCAGGACCAGGTTCTTGAAGTCGCGGTTCGGAATCGGCAGGTTCTTGATCTGCTCGGTCTGCATGGTGGTCGAGATCGACGTGTTGGTGACCTCGATCGCCGGCGCTTCGCTGGTCACCGTGATGGCTTCGGAGACCGAGGAGCTCTGCAGCGTGAAGTTGACCGTCGGGCTGGTGCCGAGGAGCAGGCGCACGTTGTCGGCGGTCGACGTCACGAAGCCGTCGAGGCTCGCCGAGAGCTTGTAGATGCCGGTCGGCAGGTTGAGGATGCGGTAGAAGCCTTTTTCGTCGGTGACCGCGGTCTCCCGCAGCCCGGTCTCGGTGTTGGCCGCCTCGACCGTGACCCCCGGCAGCGGGGCCTTGTCGGCGCCTTCGACAGTGCCGGTGACCCGGCTGGTGGTGACGTCGGTCTGCGCGGCGAGCGGCGCCGCCAGAGCGAAGATCGTGAGCAGGACAGCCAGCAGCCCCGCCCCCCTGCGACAAGTAACCAGAACACGCTTCATAGAAGCCCTCCTTTAGGCGTGCGTAAATTTTCCAACGAATTCTATGCGAGAGACGGCCGACAAGCGAAGCACGACTGTGAGGTCCGCGTGACGGACTGATGGCAAACCATCCGTTACCCCCCGCCTCACCGCCCCGCTCGACCCCCTGTGCTAAGCTCCGGCGCGGATATGGTACTCGAAACGCGGCCTCTGGTGAGCGTCATCATGGGGAGCAAGTCCGACTGGGAGACGCTCCGCCACGCCGACGAGATGCTCACCCGCTTCGCCGTACCGCACGAGTGCCTCGTCGTCTCCGCCCACCGCACTCCCGCCTGGATGGCCGAATTCGCCCAGGGCGCCGAGGGGCGCGGGGTCGAGGTGATCATCGCCGGAGCCGGCGGCGCCGCCCATCTGCCCGGCATGGTGGCGGCGCAGACGCTCCTCCCCGTCCTCGGCGTGCCGGTGCAGAGCCAGGCGCTCCACGGTCTCGATTCGCTGCTCTCGATCGTGCAGATGCCCTCCGGCGTGCCGGTGGGGACGCTCGCCATCGGCAAGGCCGGCGCCGCCAACGCGGCGCTCCTCGCCATCCGCTTCCTCGCCCGCAGCCGTCCGGACCTGCGCGAGCAGCTCGCCGCCTTCGCCGCCGAGCAGACGCGGACGGTGCGCGCCGAGACGCTGCCTTGAAGCCCTCACCCATCCTGCCCGGCGCGACGGTCGGCGTGCTGGGCAGCGGCCAGCTCGGCCGCATGTTCGCCATCGCGGCGCGGCGCATGGGCTACCGGGTGCACACCTTCTCGCCGGACGACGACACGCCGACCGGCCAGGTGGCGGACCGCGAGGTGCAGGGCGCCTACGACGACCTCGACGCGGTGCGCGCCTTCGCCCGCGGCGTCGACGTGGTGACCTTCGAGTTCGAGAACGTCACCTCCGCCGCCGCCGAAGCCGCCGCCGGGCAGGCGCCGGTGCGGCCGGGCGGCGCGGTGCTCCACACGACGCAGAACCGGCTGCGCGAAAAAGCCTTCCTCGCCGGCGCCGGCGTCCCGGTCGCGCCGTTCGCGGCGGTCCGTTCGGCGGCGGAGCTGCGCCAGGCGCTCGCCCGGCTCGGCACGCCGGCCGTGCTCAAGACCGCCGGCTGGGGCTACGACGGCAAAGGCCAGGTGAAGATCACCGCTCTCGAAGAAGCGGACGCAGCGTGGAGCGCCCTGCAGACCGAAGAGGCCGTCCTCGAAGCCTTCGTCGATTTCGCGATGGAGGTCTCGGTGGTCGCGGCGCGCGGCCTCGACGGCTCGTTCGCCCATTTCGGCTTGATCGCGAACGATCACAGCCGCCACATCCTGGACGTCTCGGTGGCGCCGGCGCCGGTCGACGCGGCGACGGTCCGCGAAGCGGTCGAGATCGCCCGCGGCATCCTCGACGGCCTGGGCGTCGTCGGCGTCCTCTGCGTCGAGATGTTCCTCACCCGCGACGGCCGGCTGCTGGTCAACGAGCTGGCGCCGCG
>DATARD010000266.1:0-18401 GCA_036264355.1 Thermoanaerobaculia bacterium | reverse complement strand
ACTCCCACAACTCCCTGCCAGGCGGCTCTGCTAGACTCGATCATGGTCATCCTCCTTGCGCCCCATCCGGCGCGGTTTCCCTGCAGGCCATGTTCTGGCACTGCGTCAAGGGAGGGTGGCCTTCTCATCCCATCTCTACGCACCGCCTTGCTGGCCTCGGACTGGACAGCCTAAACGCCACCGGATATCAGACGCACTAGAAGGTCTCGGTGACGGGATACACATACGTCAGATAGCAGTAGAAGAACGCCAGCGAAAGGGCCAGGATGATGACGCCGAGCACGTGGGAGCTGATTCTTATGCCTTTCAGCGAGGCATCGATCTCGGTCGTCGCCAATTCCTTGGTTCTGTGATTCAGGCCCACGTGGAACTGGACTGCGGCGAAGTAGACACCAGCCAAGACAACGAGCAGCACGACGGTGAAGATAATTTTGCTCGCCTCCAGTTGCCATTCGAGGACCTTCTGCCGGTGGTGATAGCCCTCGATGCGATACGTGTAGTAGCCGCGGAGTGCTTCTTCATACTGTTCGCGTGTCGTTGGCTCAAGACTGCTGAGCTCATCCGTTGACGTAACCTGCACAGGGCTTGCGGCCGAGCTTGCAGGCTGCGAGGAGTCGGGCGGGCGATTGCTGCCGTTCTCCGCCTGGTCATGCTGAGCTCTGCGCTCGCTCAATGGTCTTAGATCCGGAGGAGTGCCGGAGAGCGCACTAGTGCCTTGTGGCGGTCGGCTCAGCACGGGTGGCGAGAGCTGTATTGGAGGCCCGGGTAGTATGAACGGATGGATTGGAACCGGTGCCACTGGAGGTAGACTGATCTGCGGCGCAACGATTCCCTGCGCTTCACAGGGCTGTGCCATCCGGAGGCACGAGGCGCCAACGGTGACAAGGACCGCAGCGAACTTTCCTCTCATACTCTCCCCCCTTCAAATCTTCGCCTCTTCCTTGTTGATGCGGAAGCACACGGCGTTTGCCTTGCGCACGAGCTTGGCGGCGTCGTTGATGAGTCTTTCCTGGATCAGTTGGACGAGCTCGTCCTTGATCTGCCGTGCTTCGAGCTCGCTTTCGACGAAGAGGCGGTAGGAGTCGAAGACGCCTCCGGCTCGGCCTTGGAGGGCGGTTTGCAAGTGGTGGGCGTAGGCGCTTGCCAGGGAGCCGGCGAGGGTGACGGAGGCGGCGATGTAGCTTCCGACCGGGGTTGCGAGTTGGGCGGTGCCGAAGATCGAGGCACCTCCGAGGATGGCGGCGAGCTGTCCGGCGAATTGCCACTGTCTGGCTCTCTGGAGACGCTGGCGGAGCTTCGGCAGCCAGGCGGCGCAGACGTCGATGGCTCGATTCAGACCGGCGAGCGCGACTTCGGCACGAATGCGTTTTTGCGCTGCGGTCTCTCCGGCCCACACTCCCGCCGCGAAGAGGTCGCCGTGCTCCGGATAGGTCTGGCGGAATGTCTCGACGACGTCCGGTGCGTGACGCCGGAGCAGTCCGACGATCTCGTCGATGGCTGGTGGTCTCTCGTCACTCATCGGTTGTCCTTCTTTCGGTTCCAGATCCATCCGCCGATGATCGCGATCACAACGAGGCCGAGCGCAGGAAAGAGGAGGCTGGAGCAGCCAAGAGGTTTGTCTTCGTCGCCAGGTGGCTCCGAGCCAGGCGGAGGTGCTGCATAAAACACCGTTGCCACTCTCTCTCCCCCGGCCAGCGCCGTAGAGAGGACAGCCGTGATCTCCAATTCCGGCTCCGTCACGAACTGTTCGTCGATTACGAGAACGAGCCCCTTGTCTCCGAATGTCAGAGCTTCGAAGGCGTCCAGCAGATTATTTGCCCTCCAGAGCTCAGGAAGTTTGTCGACGACATCCATTGTGTCGAACGATGTCACGACGCCTGCTCCGCCATCGCTCAGAGCGGTTTCGCAGCCGAGCGCGAAGATGGTGATCTGGCAACAGTCTCTGGCCATGCTGATGAGCTCTTCCTTGGACACGGAGAACTCTGCATGGGTCTCCGGGTTGACCAGAACGAAGGCGCCCTTCTCGAAGTGCCCAAGGACGAAGACAGTTTTCTTCTGATGATGAGAGAGCGTCTCCCTGAGCCCCTCCTTGGTTGGAGATTCGACGTCGAAAACAATGATGTTTGCTTCGGGAAGTTTTTCTCTCAGTTTCTGGTTCGTCTCCACGTTGGTGGTCAAGGAGAGGACGCGCAACTCGGAGCCAGAGAACGGCTGAGATTCCAGCTTGCTGGCCAGATGGGCAACGTCTTGGGCCCCCGCAGGCACGAAGAGATTTCGGCGCAACTCGATGAGCTGCGAGGCTTGCCGGTCCTGGGTCTGATGTGATTTGTCGGCTGGAGTTTCGTCCTGGGGCTGTGATGGCTCGGTCCTTGGCGGCTGCTCGTTCCTTGGTGCTTGCTCGATGCTTGGTGGCGGGTCATATCGTACCGGCGGGTCGAATCGTACCGGTGGATCGAATCGTATCGGTGGGTCGAGAAGCGGTGGGGCAAATTGTATCGGTGGCGCTACGGGTGGAATGACCGGCCCTGGATTGAAAGGCGGCAGCGGCTGCACTTGAAAGGCTTGCCCTTCGCAGGAGGGTCTGGCCACGACGCACGAGGCCAACGCGTAAAATAGGATGGCTGACCACGTTGCTTTCATGCTTCCCTCCTTCTCCGGTGCAACCGTTTAGTTTACGGAGAAGCACGGAGGGATGACAAATCGCCAAATGGCCAGCGGCACACGTGGCGATAGCGATATGTGGATGGAGTCGACGACTGGGGGCGCGGCTCAGAAGGATCCGGAGCGGCAGGAGCGCTGGCTGGAGCCGCGCCCGAGCATTCGGGCGCGGCTCCCTCCCGGTCCCCCTCAAGCCGCCCGCGTCAACCCCAGATACGCCGGCGGTGTGAACCCCGGGAAGACGTCGCCGAGCCGGGAATTGAGCAGGCGGCGGTCGACGATCTCGGCGAGGATGGTGCGGTAGTCGGTGGTGATGGCGAGATCTCCCGGGCTCGCAAGCTGCTCGGGGGCCAGACCGGGCCAGTCGGCGTAGACCTTGCCGCCGTTGACGCCGCCGCCGAGGACGAACATGCAGTTGCCGTGACCGTGATCGGTGCCGCCGGAGCCGTTCTCCAGGAGGCGGCGGCCGAACTCGCTCATGGTCACCACGATGATCCGGCTCATCCGGTCCGCCAGATCGGCGTGGAAGGCGGCGAGGCCGCCCGCGAGCTCGGCGAGGAGGCTGGCTTGCTGGCCGGTCGCTCCGCCTTGCGAGGCGTGAGTGTCCCAGCCTCCCAGGTCCACGCAGGCGACTTCCATTCCCAGATCCGCTTTGATGAGCTGCGCCACCTGCATCATGGCGCTGCCAAAGTCGGTGTCCGGATACTTGGCGCCGTTCTGCGGCTGGTAGGCACCGGGGTTCGCCGCCGCCAGGGTGTTGATCGCGTTCACCGTCTGCTGCGCCTGGAGGTCGAGCCAGGCGCTGTCGGCGTAGAGGGAGGAGAGGCCCGCCTGGAAGGTGGCGATCTGCGATGCCTGGGCTCCCTTGCCGCCGAGATGGAAATCCGCGATCGACTGGAGCGCGGTCGCCGCCACCGGTCCGCGCAGCGACGCCTGCACCAGCGTGCCCATGCCGACGACGCGGAAGGGCGACGCGTTGCCCGTGCTCACGCTGCCGAGATGGCGGCCGATCCAGCCGGTAGGGATCGACTTGCTGCCCGGCGTGCCGCGCTCCATGAAGTCCATGGCGTCGAAGTGCGAGTGCGTGCTGTCCGGCGAGCCGGTGGCCTGTACGGCGGCGAGCACGCCGTCGTCCCACAGCTCCTTGAACGGCGCGAGCGACGGATGGAGAGCGAAGAAGCCGTCGAGGTCGATGGCCGCGCCGGCCGCGCCCGAGGGCTGCGCGATCCGGATCGTCGGGCGGTTCTTGTAATAGTCGTCGTCGCCGACCGGCACCACCATGTTGAGGCCGTCGGCGGCGCCGCGCTGGAAGATGCAGATGAGGACGTCGCGCTGCGGCGACGGCGTCGCGGCGAAGGCGACGCGCGGGAACCAGGCCGGCAGGGTGAGGCTGCCGAGGCCGGCCGAGCGGAGGAAGTTACGGCGGGTGAACGGTGTCATGGGCTCTCTCCTCTCGAACCGGGTCAGCGCCACTGGAAATAGGGTGAGTCGAGGAGCACGGCGACCGCTCCGGTGATCGCCGATTTCACTTTCAGGGTCGGAATCGGCGCGTTCGCCGGCCGGCCCGCGGCGACGTATTGCACGACGCGGTCACGGTCGGCGGCGGTGAGTGGACGGTTCAGCAGACGCGCGGCGAGGGTGTCGGTGAGGATCGCGGCGCTTGGGCTTTTGAGGTTGCCGGTCAGGCCGGTGAGGTCGGTCGAGACGCCCGCGAGATGGTTGCCGCCCAGGGCGAGCCCCAGGTTCCAGCCGTTGAGCAGGCCGTTGGTGTTCGCCCAGGCGCCGTTGGCGTCGGGGTAGCCGTTCGGCGGATGCCAGCCGAACGGGGTCTGGCCCATCAGGTTGAGCACGTAGAGGAGCGCCTTGGTGCCGTCCGGAACGCTGATCTGGGCGTCCAGGGTGCGCACCGCGCCGGCCACGTGCTCCAGCGGCCGGCGGAATTTCTGATCCGCCGCGGCGCGGAACTCCGCCGAGAGGAGGATGGTGCGCATGGTCTCGCGGATGTCGCCGCCGGACGCGCTGAAGGCCGCCGCCGCGGCGTTGACCAGCGACACCGGCGGCGTGTCGGAGACGAAGCGGGTGCACAGCTTGGTCGCGAGGTGCTGGGCGGTCGCCGGATGGCCGGCGAGGATGTCGAGCACCCGCTCGCCGTGCTCCTGCCCGAGGCCCGCCGGAATGAATTGACCGAGCACCGTGCGCGCTCCGTTGTCATGGGTGGCGGCGGAGAAGTAGAACGTCCCGGTGGCCTTCTGGATCGTCCAGCCGGTGAACGCCTTGGCGACTTCCTGCACGTCGGTCTGCGTGTAGCCGGTGTCGACGCCCATCGTGTGCAGCTCCATCACCTCGCGGCCGTAGTTCTCGTTCGGCCCGTCCTTCTTGTTCTCGGCGTTGTTGAGGAAGAGGAGCATCGCCGGGCTGCGCGCCGACGCGCCGAGCAGGTCGCGGAACTTGCCGAACGCGTTCGCCCGCACCACCTCGCGGTCGTCCACCGTCTTCAGGAAGTAGATGAGGTTCTCGGTCTGGTAGATGTTGAAGTGGTTGGTCCAGAAGTCGACCATCATCTCGTAGAGCTGCCGCCGGCTGTGCACCGCGCGATAGACCGCCGCCGCCTTGAGCTCGCGGGCGACGTCCCCCTTGTCGAGCTTGAGCAGCGCCGCGGCGCTGAGCGGCAAGGTGTGGAACGCCGAAGCCAGCGCCGCCGCCGTCTCGGAGTCGTCGATCGCCTCGGGCACGAGCTGCTCCTCGATGAATCCGGTGAACCCGAGCGACCGGGCGCGCTGCAGGTCCGCCGGCCGCAGCCCGAAGGTGATGCGGTTGACCACGTGGACGATGGGATCGGGAGCGGGAAGATCGGCGATCGAAGTCGACAGCCGAGGCCAGACCAGGGTGGGGATCTCGTCGGCAAACAGTCGCGATGGTGATGCCAGCCGGGCCGCCGGCAGCGCCGCCGCCGCGGCACCCACACCGACCGCTTGGAACAGGGTTCTTCGGCTCAGAGTCTCGCCAGTCACGCGGGTCCTCCTCTCGTCGAGAGATATGCGCACTAAGCTATGTAACACAGGAGCGGAGGATTTCCTGCGGCTGCTTTCTCAGATGGCTTGCAGAGGGTGCAGATGACTGCAAGCCGGGAGGCTGGAGTAGACTACCCGGGCCGGATTCCCGGTGCGCGGACCCCCCGAGAGAGGCCTGAAGACATGATGCGACGACCTGCGGGCTTCTTCCTGCTTTTTCTGACGGCGCTGCTGCCCGCTCTCGCGGCCTGTTCCGCGCCGAGGACCGTGAAGACCTATGACAAGAGCGGTCTCCGCTTTTCGTACCTGTCGGACTGGATGGTCACGACGGACATGCTCCTGCCGCGAGACGCGAGGGTGCGGCAAGTCATGCTCAACGGGCCGAACCATGCGCTGTTGCTGCTGCTGTGCTTTCCGGAGGACATCAACGTGACTCTGGAGTCCTACGCGGCGAGCGCCGCGAAGGGGCGTGCCGGGCTGGTCAAAAAGGGTGCCACGCCGTTCACCTCCCGCGCCGTGACCGCGAAGATCGCGGGACAGAGCACCGGCGGCATCGAGCAGACGTTCGACCTGGAGGTGCTGGGCCAGTCGCTGCCGCATCAGGCGTCCTACTACCTGGTGCACGCCGGCGGCCTCAAGGTGGTGATCACGGCGCAGACCGCGCAGCAATATCTCGCCACCGTCCAGCCCGGCTGGCAGAAGGTTTTCGACACGCTGGCGATCGAGCCCCGGCCCGGCAGCGGGGGAGGGCTCAGCGCGACCGTCATTCGCTAGCTTCAGCCCGCCCGCAACGCCACTGCCGGTGCGGTTCGCGTCGCCCGCCACGCGGGAGCGAGGGCGGCGAGGAGCGCGATGGCGAGGAGGAGGAGCGCGGCGAGCACGAAAGTCAGCGGATCGGTGGGAGTGACGCCGAAGAGCTGGTTGCGCACCAGGGCCGTGAGGCCGAGAGCGGCTCCGGTGCCGGCGAGCACTCCCAGGAGACCGAGAAGGAGGGCGTCTCTCAGAATGCGGCCGAGGATGCTCGGGCGGTCCTCGCCGAGCGCCATGCGGATGCCGATCTCGCGCGTGCGCTGCGCGACCGACGCGGCAAGCACGCCGTAGAGTCCGACCGCGGTCAACGCCAGGGAGAGACCGGCGAGGATCGCCAGGAGCTGAGCCGACCGCCGCTCGCGCGCCGTCGCCCTGTCCACCTGCTCCTCGAGGGTTTTCAGATCCTGAATCAGCAGGCTGGAATCGGCGGCGCGCACCTGCTCGCGCAATGCCCGTGCGAAGTGTGTCGGCGGACCGCTGGTTTTCAGGAGGATGGACTGGGTGGGGAAGAGGAACTGGCCGATCACGAATTTCCTGGACTGGCGATGCGGGAGATAGACGACCGGCTTTTCCGCTTCACGCGGCCGGAAGTAGCGCGTATTGGCGACGACTCCGACGACCTCGTACGGCGGCGCCTGCGGATCGATGTGGAATCGCTTGCCCAGCGGGCTCTGCCCGGGCCAGGCGAGATGCGCCAGCGCCTGGTTCACGATCGCCACGCCGGGCGCGTCCGGACTGTCGCGCAGCGTGAAGTCGCGGCCGGCGGTCAGCGGGATGCCCAGCGTGTGGAAAAAGCCTTCTCCGGCGTAGATCACGTAGGTTCCGCTCTTTTCGACCGGGGAGCTTTTTCCTTCCGGAAAGAGGCCGATCTGGATCTGTAGAGAGAACGGCAGGATGCCCGTGCGGCTGACCGACTCGACGCCCGGAAGCGCGGCCAGGCGGCGGGTCAGATCGTCGTAGAACGGCAGGATGTTCCCGGCCGGATAGCCGCGCGTGGTGAGATCGATCGTGGCGGTGAGGACGTGGCCGGGCTGGAAACCCAGGCGGTCGCCGCCGAGGTTGGCCAGGGTGCGCAGGAACAGTCCGGCGCCGATCGCGAGGATCATCGCCAGCGCGACCTGCGCCGCGGCGAGGAGCCGCCGCGGCAGCAGCCGGCCGCCGGCGGTCGTGTCGCGCAGCACGGAGGCCAGGCTCTGCCGCGAGGCCGCGAGCGCCGGCGCGAGGCCGAAGAGGAGCGCGGTGAGCTGCGAGACCGTCAGGCTGAAGAGCAGCACCCGGCCGTCCAGACGGAGATCGAAGTCGGTGACCGGAAGTTGGAGCAGAGCGACCAGCGGCCGGGCAAGCCGGGCGATCCCCAGACCGAGGAGAGCGCCGGTGAAGCCGAGCAGCAGGCTCTCGGCGAGCGCCTGGCGGACGATCCGGACGCGGCCCGCGCCCAGAGCGAGCCGGATGGCAAGCTCCCGGCGGCGCTCGGCCGCCCGCACGAGGAGGAGGCTCGCCACGTTGGCGCAAGCCGCCGCCAGAGCGAGCGCCACCGCGGCCGCCAGGAGGGCCGTGAACAGGTTGATGCTCTTCTGCGATGCGGGCTCCAGCCGGAGCGCGGCGCCGGTGACGAGCGCGGCCCGCGGCGTTTCCTTGTCTCCCGGCCGGAGAGCGCGCAGCACGCTATCGATCCGTTCGGTGGCTGCCTTCGCCGAGACACCAGGCCGCAAGCGGCCCAGGAAGATGAAGAATCCGCTCTTCGAGGTGAGGAGGTCGCGGGGGATCAGCCCCGAAGCCACCAGCGGCAGATTGTCCAGCGGAATCCAGATCTCCGTCTTGTCTTCGAGCCGCGGTCCGCGGAACCCCTCCGGCATGACGCCGATCACCGTGAAGCTGTTGCCGTTGATCGTCACCGCCTTGCCGATCACCCCGGGCGCGCGGCCGAACCGCCGCCGCCACAGAGAGTGGCTGATCACCACGCCCGTCTCGTGAGCTCCCGCGGCGCCGGGGCCGAAGATGCGTCCCAGGATCGGCCGCGCCTCGAGGACCGGAAAATACTCCCCGGAGACCAGCAGCCCCTGCGCCGTCTCCGGCTCCCTTCCTGCCGTCCCCAGATTGACGCCGACCGGAAAGATCTGTGCCGCGAGAGCAGAGAAGACCCCGGTCTGATCGCGGAGAGCGGTGAAGTCCGAATACGGAAAAGAGCCCCACCTCTCATTGGGTTCCCAGGAATAGACCGCCACCAGCCCCGCCGGCTCGCCGATGCCGGGAGCGCCGCGCAGGTAGAGAGCGTTGGCGACGGAGAAGAGAGCCGTGGTGGCGCCCAGGGCGAGCGCCAGCGACAGCAGCGCCAGCCCATAGAGCGCCGGCCGCCGCGCCATCTGGCGGAGGCCGTAGCGGAGGTCCTGCGTGAGGTTGGCGAGCGCGGATAAAGCGGCCGGCTTGTCAAGAGCAGGCATGCGTCTTATTGACTGCCCTTGCCCTGAATAAGTTCCTGACCGCCGCCAATCGCCTCGAAAGCGCCCCAGGCGCGCAGGCTCCGGGCTTCGGCGGAGCCATGCTCGATGGCGTCGAGCTGTGTCGCCCGGAGAGCGGCGGCGACATCGAATCGATCTTTGAGATGCCGGTAAAAGCCGGTGAAAAAATCCGCAGTGGCCTGATCCTCGACCTTCCATAGAGAGGCCACGACGTTCGGCACGCCTGTTGCCAGGAAGGGACGGGCAAGGCTCTCGACACCCTCGGTTCGCGAGACCCTGCCGCTCGCGGTGGCGCAACTGGCGAGCACAGCCAGGCGTGTCCGCCGGAAGCGCTGGTGCAGGATCTCGCCGGAGTAGAGCACGCCGCGCGCCGGATCGTCCGAGCCCTTGGCAAAGAGCATCTGGGAGAGCAGGGGAAGATCCGGATTCACCATCGAATGACCGCCGAAATGGATGATCTCGAACTCTCCTGCCGACCGGAGAAAAGCCTGCCGTGTGGCCTCTTGAGCTTGCAGGGTGAGCGATCCGGGGAAAAGCTTGGTGAAGGATGCCTCGGTATCGCCCGCCGACAGGGTGTCCAGAGTGGGGTAGAGTTGGCGGTCGAAATCGGGGGCGGCGATGATCAGGGCGCGCGGTTCTGTGTCGCTTGCCAGATCCTCGTCGCGCTGGGCGCTGGCTGCGAAGACCCGAAGGCTCGGCGCGACCGACAGGATGTGATCTTGAATGAGATATTTCTGGGTCTGCCGGTCGCGCAGGAGGGCAAAGGAGAGGGTGTGCAGAGCTCCGTCGGGAACGAAGACAAGGCGCTCGCCGCTGCGGAGCTGGCCAGCCACCGGCCGGATGAGAAGATCGTACAGAGCCTCGGAGAGCTTGTGCGCTTCAGTGGTCCGGTCCTCTCGAATCGCGCTGTAGAGCCTCTGAACGAGGTCGTTGAGAGCGGCCTGACGGGTCACGACGATCTCGTGGCCGAGGCCGCTGCCGCGGAGAACCCAGATCACCGTCCGCTCCGGAAGCACCGCGTACTCGATTGCTGCCGTTCCGGTGGGAAGCTTCCGCCGGACCTCGTCCAGGTCCAAGGCGCCCGCCGCGCTCGCCGGCCTTTGCGGCCCCGGCTTGCCCGGCTGGGCCAGGATCCAATCCCACAGAACCCGCGCCTTGGCCTGCTCGCTGAAGCGGAGAGCATCTTCGGGGCGCCTGCGCTGGTCGAGTTTGAAGGAGATCATCGTATCGAAGATCTGTCCTGTCCGATCGAAATAGGAGATCCGTTCATCCGGCTGATCGATCCGTTCCCGTTGCTGCTCCGACTCCGCGATCGATTCTACGAGGTCATGCTCCGCCTTTTCGCTCTTCCCGAGGGTGATCTCGGCCTGGGCTCGCATATGCAGTGCCAGGCCCAGGAGATGATGATACGAAGTTGTCCGGAGGATCCGGATATCCTGGTCGAGCACATCGATGGTCTGCTCCGGCGTCGCCGCCAGAGTGGCTTCAACCCACAGAATATTCCCCTCCAAAACCTGGCGCGTCGACTCTTCGGGGATGCGGTTCAGAGTCTGCCTGGCCAGCTTGAGCAGATTGGTGGCCTGATCCTTATGACCAAGTGCAGCGAGAATGGAGGCCTGCGAACGCAACGCATCAACGATCGCATAGGGAGTGCTGGTCGCCTGAGCGCTTTGCAGCATCTCGTCCAGAAAGCTGAGCGCGATCTCGGTCTCGCCCTGCTCCCAGGCGAACGAGTAAGCGATATCGGAAATCGAGAACCGATCGGCCGGCCTGCCGAAGGTTGCCGGCTCAACCAATGCGGGATACAGCCGCCGCCACGCCTGCATGGGCTGACCCAGGTTCGCGAGATCGGATGCCATCAGGGCGTTCAGTCGAGCCAGGAATGGCCTCTCGTCCAGGCTCTGAAAATCCGAGAAAGCGGACTCATAGGCAGTCATGGAGGCCGTCGGACTCCCCTCGATAATGGCCATCAGGCCGATCAACCAGAGGGCTCTTCCGTGCGGGGCCCTATATCGATTGCGGTCTGGATCGTCGGCGAGCTTTTGGAACAGGGCGCGCGCCCTGTCGTATCGGGAAAGCTGATACTCGCAAAGAGCGATGTTGAAAAAGGCCCAACGGGAGAAAGGAATCTTCTGGCTCTCCAGAGCGCTGTTCGCATCCTTGAGCCGAACGAGAGCGTGTGAGAAATCACCTCCCGCCATCAAGGATCTCCCATCCGTGTAAGCAATGAGCCCGCGAACCAAGGGTTTCAAACGCTCGGGGCTTGCCTCGTTCAATCGATCAATCAAGGATACGGTATCCGCAACCAGGTGCTCACCGTTGGCCGCCGCCAGAGCGCGGCCGATGGCGCGTGCGACGGCCAGTTCCTTTTGCGCCACCTCCTTGTCATGCTTTTTCTCCGCTAGGGCCCAGGAAGGCAGGAGATGCTCTTCGGCGTACTCCCTGAATTCTTGGGGAGTGCTTATTACGAGTGACGCGATAGCTTTGGTATCGCCCTTCTCTATGGCCTTTTCAACGGCCTGCCGGCGGCTGTCCCAATCATTGCCGCTCACTCGTCCAGCGAGTGCCTCCACGTGTTCTCTGGCCTCCTGCCGCCAGCGCGGGTCGACCTCGCCTCGCACGACGATCTGCCACTCCGCGGCCGCCTGACGGTGCAGCGCCAGGTGTTCGAGAGCGAGAGCCCGGTTGAAGCACGCGGCAAGGAGTCCGGAGTCGCGGTTGACGGCGCGGTTGGCAGCGCCGAGAGCAAGGAAAAACTCATAGGGATCGGAGAGGGCCGCTGCCCGTTGCAAGTGCGCCGCGGCGAGGTCACTCCAGACCGCCGCGTTTGACGGCTCGATCTCCGACGCCGCGGAGAGATCGCCGACCGCTCGGTCGGTCGCTCCCAGGCAAAGAGCCGCGAAGGCGTCCTGCCGCAGAGAGTCCACCGTTCGGCTGCGCTGCAACCCGCTTTGGAGCTTAGCCCGGCATGCCGCGGCCGTGGGGGAGTGCGTGGCTTCGCGAGCCGCCCAGGCGACGCCCGCCCAGCGGCCTTCCCCCGGGCGCCCTTCAGCCAATGCGTTCTCTTTCTGCCGTGGGGCACAGCCCACGAAGAGGACCCAAAAAACAAGACCGGCGAGCCGGAAAAGAGAGGCCGCTGTCCGTCTATCTCGACGTCGGGAATGATGAGCGGAGCCTCTCCCCGAGACCCGATCAACTAGAGACAAGGAGATCATATGAGCTCAATCGCTGTAAACATCATGCTGCATGGCCTGATTGCCCTGGTGCCGATGAACGACCAGAGCGGGATGGCCAATCATATGACAGCGCTTCTGGTGGATGCACGGACCGTCCCTCCGGAAGCTCAAGCGAATCCGCAGTGCGTTTCATCTCATCGGCCGACCCTCAAAATTACGACCTCGACCCGCGAATGCCAGGACGCCGGCTGTACCGTATCCGGTCAGGATTGTACGTGTGATCTGTCACGCCAAGAGATTTCCCTGACACCGGACGTCATTACGGATGTGCAGTCGTTTGCGGATCACCCCGCAACCAGCCTGCCCTTCGAGAAGAACAAGGCAGCGGACTTCTCCTACGTGGCGAACCTCGCAGGCCCAGCGCTCGGCCTGACCCTCAACACGCACTTTCGCGATGATGACGTGCCGCCAACAAAATTGGTCGCGCGGATGAAATTTCCCTTCGAGATGGTCAGTGCCTGCGCTCTGGGTACGCGGCGCGACGAAGGGGGGTTCAATGTGCACCCCATGGGGTTTCGGCGCCTCGGCACCCTGGAAAAGGAAACGGACGTCAACCAGGCGATGGCCCAGCAGGTGATGGCCATGTATGAGGTCGACGATGGCCAGCCGGTGACCGTTACGCTGAAGTCCTTCGACAACCCTGCCGTCATCCATTCAATGGTCTTGGGGCAGGGACCCAACGGGTATGACGTCTTCCTCGTCAACGAGCGCGAGGATGTGGCCCTGGACTCACCCTGTGACGACGGAATAGGCCGTGATTTTGCCTTCTTCTACGACCTCGCAACGGAGCAGGTTGCTTGGCCTGACCGCAAGGTCCCGCATATCAAGTACACACGCTGGAAGGGTGCCGGCGAGTTGGATGCCCCTGCCTGTCAGGGCGGTAAGACAGTGAACAGCCGCCCCATGTGTCCCATGGGCAGCTTCGTCGCCCCTCCTCAAACCTAATCGGAGGTTTTATGAGCAAGATTGCGCTCGTGATTGGCAATAGCAACTATGGCGAGGATGACGTCAGCGGACGGCAGGATGCGATCCTCATGAATACCGCCCTGAAACAACTGGGCTTTACCTGGACCAAGCAGGTGCCCGATGGTGACCTGGTTACAATACGTGCGGCGCTTAAAGACTTCAAAGATCAGATGGATGGCGCTTCCGTTGTCGTCTTCTTTTACTCCGGCCATGGGTTTCAACTCGACCGAAAGAATTACCTCTATCCGATCGATGGAACTCTGGATTCACTCGGATCGCTGTCGCTCGATGAGGTCCAGGTGGTTCTGGGCTTCGCCTCCAACACGGCAGTCAAACTTGTCATTCTCGACGCCTGTAGAACTGAGAAAGGCCTCCCGGACGGGGCGCCTCAGGGCTTTGACCAGGAGCAGGCACCTCCTCTTCCCGGAAGCTTGTATGCGTTCGCCGCCGGACCCAACCTTGTGGCGGCGAGCGGCAAGCCCGACGGAACTTCCCCCTATACTGCGGCCCTCCTTCGGCACATTCGCGAGCCCGGCCTCAGCTTAGGAGATCTCTTCGGCACGGTGCTCGCCGAGCTCATGAAAGTCGGCCAGTCTCCCGCTTTTCTGAACAACGGCGTGCCGCTGGGCTTCTTCCTGCGCGACCCGGTCACAGTCAACGCGAGGGTCGATCAAGCCGACGACGACCTCATTCTTGTCCTTCCTGGCGGAATTGCGCTCGACGCGAACGACCAGAAGGAGAAGGTACTTACCTTGAAGTCGGGCGACAATCCGATCTCGCTCCTGGTGTTCAACGAAAAAACATTTCACAACGGCCAAAGCTGGGAGAAGACGGAGGGCTGGGAATACGACTTGAAGGTCACACTCCCCGATGGCAGTGTAGTGCCTTTCACGGACAGCGAGGATGTGGTGTTCAAAGATGGCCCCCATCACGGCAGCTGTTCAAAGTAGCGACGGCCAACCTTTTCGTCGACGCCGAGCCCATCGATCCGACAGTTCAGGTCAAGGATGTGAAGGACAAGATCTGGCAGGACGTCCCGGTTTGGGCCCAGGACCAGGAGGTCCTCTTCGAGAGCAGTGTGCAGGCCCTCAACCTCTCGCCGGAAGACATCCTCGCAGACAACCTCGACCTCGGCTTTCTCGGCCCCTTCATACGCCCCGCTATCGTCGAGCTTCTGAAATCAGGAAAGCTTCTCGGCCAAGTCGTCGCCGATCCCAGTCAGACGTTCGTCACGGTGCGAGGAAACAAACTGCTCGAGAGCGCGGTCCAGACCTGCATGACACAGAACAGGGACGACCGCATCAGGGATCTGAAGGCGAGCATCTTGGCTGCCCTGGAACGCAACCCCAAGCCGTTCGACATCTTCGATAAGGGACTTCAGGACTGCGTGCGCCAAATCGCCCCAACCCAGGGCGTCCCGCTTCAGCCCGATGACATCCGCATCTGGACGGCCCTCGAGGACCGCAGCCGCTGAGGCTTCAAAATCCGGTGGCGCCCAGGAGCAGGGGCGCCACCTTCGTCTCCACTTCGTTCTACCGCACCCGCCGCCTTCGGTTTTTGATGTAGTCGGCGAGGATGAACTCGCCCAGGTTGTAGGCGGAGGCGAAGTAGGCGCGCCCTCGGTTGATCTGGGTGAGCTTCTCGACGAACTGGGTGAGCATCGGATCGGTGGCCAGCATGAAGGTGGTGATGACCACCTTCTGCCGCCGGCAGACGTCCGCCTCCTCCAGGGTGAGGTTGACGATCCGCATGTCCAGCCCGAACGGGTTCTTGTAGACCCGGCCGCCTTCGGTGATCGCCGAGGGCTTGCCGTCGGTGATCAGGAAGATCTGCTTGTTCGGCTGCTTGTGGCGGGCGAGGAGGCCGCGGGCGAGTTGCAGGCCCTCGCGGGTGTTGGTGTGGTACGGACCCGCCTGGATGTAGGGGATGTCGCGTAGCGGCACCTGCTCGGCGCGGTCGCCGAAGAGGATCACGTCGAGCTGATCCTTCGGATACTTGGTCGTGATCAGCTCGGTCAGCGCGAGCGCGACGGTTTTCGCCGGTGTGATGCGGTCCTCGCCATAGAGGATCATCGAGTGGCTGATGTCGATCGCGACGACGGTGGCGCACGAAGTCAGGTGCTCGGTCTCGTAGACCTCCAGATCGTCCTCGGCCAGCGCGAAATCGTCGCCTTCCTGGTGCCGCATCGCGTTCTGGAGCGAGCGGGACGAGTCGAGCAGATGGATGTCGTCACCGAACTTGTACGGCCGGGTCTCCGGTTGGCGCTCGATCCCCTCGCCGGCCGCATGGATCGGATGGTAGCCCGGCCCCGACCGGTCGAGCCCCGAGAAGATCTCCTCGAACGCGCTCCGTCGCACCTTCCGCTCGCCGCCCGAGGTGAGCTGAAGCCCGCCCTCGCCGTCGCGCTGCACGAGGTCCTGATCCTCCAGGCTGGCAAAGAACGCCTCGAGGTCGATGTCCTCCGGGATGTGCCCTTCCTGCTGGAGATAGCGCATCCAGTCCATCGCCTCCTCCACGTCGCCCCCGGTCGCCAGGATGAGCTGGTTGAACAGACGCAGAAGGTCGAGGCCGGCGAGAAGCTGGCGGATCAGCTCGGGGTCGAGATAGAGGTATTGGTGACGCATGTCAGGCCTCGGCGGGGTGTCTCAATTGATATCCCCCCGGTCCCGCCCGCCGCGGCTCGGTCCGCGGTGCGGCTTGAGGAGCTGGAACTTCACCATCTCCTTGTACGACACCTGGCTGTCCAGATCCGCCCGCGCGAGCTTCAGGTGCTGGTGCAGCCCTTCGAGGATCATCTCGGCGGAGAAGGCGCGCTCTTCGCGGCTCTTGCCGTACTTGGCCGCCAGATCCTTGAGGCCCGGCACCTTGTGCAGCTCGGTCTCATAGTCTCCGAACGGCTGCTCGTCGGAGAGCGTCACCGCGTTCCCCTCGGCGAACCAGCGGATGATTTTTGAATAGGGGCCGCGGTCGTCTTCGCCGCCGCTGCCGGCTTCCTTGCCGACCTCGGGGAAGCGGCCGTCGAACACCTTCCGCACCGCCTGCCCGAGCAGCCGGCGGGCCACCACCTCGGCGCCCTGCTGCTCGCCCTCGTAGACCATCTCCACCTTGCCGGTGATCGCCGGCAGCAGCATCTGGAGATCGCACAGGCGCGGCACCACCGGATTGTCGCCGGTCGCGAGCGCCCGCCGTTCGAGGTTCGACACCAGCAGCTCCATGGCGCTGATCGCGACGCGCGCGCTCACCCCGGACGACTGATCCACCAGATCGCTCTCGCGCGCCGCCATGCTGACCTCCTCGACCAGCAGGCGGACGTCGTCCGAGATCGTGATGTTCGAGCCGGCCTCGCGCTCCGTCCATGCTTCCTGGCGCGTGATGTCCGCGGCGATCCGGGTGTCCGGCGGATAGTGGGTGAAGATCTGCGACGAAATGCGGTCCTTGAGCGGCGTGATGATACTGCCGCGGTTGGTGTAGTCCTCGGGGTTCGCCGAGAAGCACATCAGGATGTCGAGCGGAATGCGGACCGGAAAGCCGCGGATCTGCAGATCGCGCTCTTCCAGGATGTTGAACAGGCCCACCTGGATGCGCGGCGCGAGGTCGGGCAGCTCGTTGATCGCGAAGATGCCGCGGTTCGTCCGCGGAATGATGCCGAAATGGATCACCTCCGGGTCGGCGAAGGTGAGCTTGCGGGTCGCCGCCTTGATCGGGTCGATGTCGCCCAGCAGGTCGGCGATCGACACGTCCGGCGTCGCGAGCTTCTCGTTGTAGCGCTGCTCGGCGGTCAGCCACTCGACCGGCGCGTCGTCGCCGGCTTCGTTCACCAGCCGCTGCCCGGTCGTCGAGATCGGCGCCAGCGGATCGTCGTTCAGCTCCGAGCCGGCGAGCACCGGGATCTCGGGATCGAGCAGCGTCGTCAACGCGCGGAGGATGCGGGTCTTCGCCTGCCCGCGCAGGCCGAGAAGAATGAAGTCGTGGCCGGCCAGCAGGGCGTTGACCACCGACGGAATCACCGTGCGGTCGTAGCCGAGAATGCCGGGGAACAGCGGTGCGCCGCTCTTCAGGCGGGTGCGCAGATTGTCGCGGATCTCGATCTTGATCGAACGCGGCCGGTAGCCGCTCTTCCGCAGGGCGCCAAGGGTCTTGATCTGTGAAGCCATCAGTCGTGAAGCTCCTGAAGCCACCGCTCGGCGTCGATCGCCGCACGGCAGCCGGTGCCGGCGGCGGTGATCGCCTGCCGGTAGGTGGGGTCCATCGCGTCGCCGCACGCGAAAACCCCGGGGATATTGGTCTTGGTGCTGGGCTCCTGGACGAGGATGTAGCCGACGTCGTTCATCGTCACCTGGCCCTTGAACAGACCGGTGTTCGGCTTGTGGCCGATGGCGTAGAACACACCCTGCGTCGGATACACCGACTCCAGCTCGGAGTGATTGTTGTACAGCTTGACCGCCGTCACGCCGCCTTCGCGCGAGCCCACGATCTCGGTCACCACGGTGTTCCAGATCCAGGCGATCTTCGGGTTGGCGAACGCGCGGTCCTGCATGATCTTCGAAGCGCGCAGCTCATGGCGGCGATGGATGATCGTCACCTTGCTGGCGAACTTGGTGAGATAGGTGGCCTCCTCCATCGCCGAGTCGCCGCCGCCGATGACGACGATCTCCTTGTTGCGGAAGAAAAAGCCGTCGCACGTGGCGCAGGCCGAGACGCCATAGCCCATCAGCTCCTGCTCGCCCGCGATACCGCCGAGCTGGGCGCTGGCGCCGGTCGAGATGATCAGCGCGTCGGTGCGGAACGTCTCCTCATCCGTGCGGATGGTGAACGGCCGGTGCATGAGGTCGACCTCGACGCCGGCCTGGAACTTGACCTTGGCACCGAACCGCTTCGCCTGCTCGCGCATCTTGTCCATCAGCTCCGGTCCGAGAATCCCCTCCGGGAACCCGGGGAAGTTCTCGACATCCGTCGTAATGGTGAGCTGGCCACCCGGCTGCAGCCCCTCGAGCACCAGGGGAGCCAGGTCGGCGCGAGCGGCATACAGAGCGGCCGTCAGCCCCGCCGGGCCGGACCCGAGGATGATCACGCGGTGGTAGTTGGAATGCTTCTCCTGCGGCTGCGCAGTAGACATGCGAGGACGCTCTCCTCTAAGGACCGTATCGTGGCCGCGACCGGTGTTTGGTCGACGGGGTCAGTATATCAGTGGGCTCCAAGGGCGGCGGCGGTGAGCCTGACTCAGCCCCGGAGACCATAACAGTGGAGGGGGGTGGGATGTT
>DATARD010000255.1:0-24749 GCA_036264355.1 Thermoanaerobaculia bacterium | reverse complement strand
GTCGCCGAACGGGGGAAGGGGGAACGGCCGGCGGCATCGCCGCCGGCCGTCGGGATCAGGTCAGTGGCCGTCGCCGTGCCGCTCCTTCGGCGGCTCGGAGTGCCGCTCGGCCGGCTTGTTCGAGCCGGAGCTCGGAGCCGGCGCGGGTTGCGGCCGGGGAGGCGGTGGCGCCATCCGTTCGGCCGGACGGTAGACCGGCTGCGGCTGGGGCCGGGGTGTATAGACCGGCCGCGGGGAGCTGCTGCGGTCGACCGCGCCGGTCCGGCCGCTGTAGACCGTCGGGCGGTCCGGCGCGTTGTAGGACTGGTAGGACGGCGGCTTCTTGTCCTTGTCCTTCTCTTCTTGCTTCGGCGGGTTCGCCTTCTCCCGGTTGCCGCGATCCTGGCTTCCCTGGTTGCCGCGGTCCCGGCTCCCCTGGTTGCCACGGTCGGTCTGGCCACCGCGGTTGCCGTGATCGGGGCGTGGAGCGCCGCCCTGGTCGCCCGGGGCGGGCCGGCCCGCGCGCGGATTGCGGTCGGTGGTCGGCGGCGGTGTCACGGGAGTGACTTTGGGACCTGTTTCCCGGCCGCCGCGGTCGGGTCGCGGAGCGCCGCCCTGGTCGCCCGGAGCGGGCCGTTTGGGGCGCGGCCGGTCGTTGGGCGCCGGCTGCTCGGCGGTCGGCGGGTTGATGGGGGTGACCCGCGGTCCGCCACCGCTGCGTCCCGGGCGGCCGGGCTGCTGTGCGCCACCGCCCTCGACGCCCGGCGTCTGGGGCGGTGTCCGGGGAACGGGGCGGCGGCCTGTGCGCCCTCCGGAATTGCCCGTGACGCCACCGGCCCCCGGCTGGTTTTGCGGTATCGGAGCCACGGGGGTCACGTGCGCCCCGCGGACGCCGCGGTCACCACGGCCGAGCGTGTTGGGCCGCAGCGGCGTGCCGACGTAGCGGTTGATGTCGTCCGGACCGGCCTTGACGATCTGCGCCACGTTGGGCGGGAGCTGCGGCTTGCGAGCGACGAACGACGAGACGTCGGGCAGCTCGCCGCCCTGTCTCCCCGGTCTTCCGCCGGAATCGCGCAGCACCTGCACCGCGCGGTTGGGATCGCTCCAGGTGTCGGGACGGAGGCGGTGCGTGTCGGTGGTGATGAGGCCGCGCTCCAGCGGATGGCCGCGATGCTGCAGCTCCTGGATCGGCACGGCGTGGCGCCGCACGTCCCACTCGTCCCAATGACGGCGGCCGTCGCGGAAGCCGTTGCGATAGCCGTCATGATAGCCGCGCCAGTAGCTGCTGGAGACGAACGTCCAGCGCGAGAAGAGGCCCCAGTCGCCGCCCGCCCAGCCGTAGAGGCCGGCGTGGAAGCCGCCGAAGCCGACGGAGGCGTAGTAGCGGGTGTAGTAGCCCATCGGGCACCAGCCGGTGTAGCTCGGACCCCAATACCAGTAGACCCAGGCGGGGGCGTAGACGGAGCCCGGCTGCCACAGCCAGCCGTAGCCGGGGACGAAGTCCCAGCTTCCGTAGTGGTAGGGAACCCAGCCCCAGGGCTCCGCGGAGACCCAGGTCATGCCGCTCGGCGTGTAGACCCAGCGGCCGGCGGTGTACGGACGCCAGTCGTCGGCGACGCGCGGACGCCAGTAGCGCTGGTTCTCGACCGTCACCCAGCCGCCGTAGCGGTTGAGCGGCGCGGCGGCGTAGCGCAGGTCCACGCTGATTTCGTCGAGGCCGCCCCCGGAGTCGCCGGAGCTGCCGAGGTCGGCCTGCTGCTCCGAATCCTGGTCCAGGCGCAGCGCCCAGCGTTCCAGGCCGTCCAGGCCGGTGGCTTCGCGCACGTCGATCTCGGCCTCGACGACCGCCTGCTCGCCGGCGCGGAGATTCTCCGAGCTCTGCTCGGTGACCACCTGCGCCTTGCCGTTGCGCACCGTCACTTCGGTCCAGCCTTCTTTGGTGGTCGCGATCCGGTAGGTTCCGAAGTCCTGCGGGTAGACCGAGGTGTTCGGCGTGTCCACGCGCGGCAGCTCGTCACCCAGCGAATCCTCGATGACCACGAGCTGAGCGTTGCCTTCGAGCAGACGCAGCACGGTGGCCCGGTCGTTCGCGTCGGGCGACGCCGCCAGGTGCTCCAGGATCAGGTCGCTGCCGCCGTCCAGACGGACCAGGTTGTGGTCCGGCAGGATCAGCTCGGCCTTCGAGCCGTCGGGGACCTGGATGCGATCCCCCACCATGACGGGTTGGTTGACCTCTGCCGGGGTGCGATCGCTCGACCCGGCCGGTATGAGCGTAGCGGCGCTCTCCACGGTGCGGAGATAGCCGTAGCTGCCAGCATCTTGAGTGTTTTGAACGTTTTGATCGTTGGTGGGGTCGACCGCCAGGGCAGGCCCGGCCAGGGCCACCAGGCCCAGAGCAAGGCACAGCGCGGATGTCCACCGTGTGATTCGACGCATGACGCGAACCTCCCATCCTCATCGGATGATATGCGCTCCAACCTCTGGAAAAAGCAACTTCCGGGCCACCCTCTAAATTCCTCTCCTGCCGTCCCTTTCCCGTCTTAGCTGAGTATAATAGGCCCGCTTCCGAGGGGGAGGAGTGTCCACTGCAGGCGTCAGGATCGTCCACGCCGCCGCATCGCCCTCCCCGGTGGACGAGGCGGAAGGCAATCGATGAGTCGGGTCTGACCGGCAGGAGGCGTTCAACCGTGGGGATCAAGAACTGGTTCGGTGGTGGCGGGTCGAAGCAGACACAAGCCAGCAAAGAACAGGAATACACGATCGACGACCTCATTGTGCTGGAGCGCTACGACGAGGCGGCCGAGCGCCTCAAGGCAAAGCTCAAGGTCAGCCCGCAGGATCTGCACACCCATCTCCGGCTCGCCGAGGTCTACGCCCAGCTCCGCCAGTTCGACAAGGCGGTGGACGAGTTCGGCTTCGTCGCCGAGGAGTACGCGCAGGACGGCTTCCACGACAAGGGCGTCGCCCTGCTCTCCAAGGCGCAGAAGCTGGCGCCCCTCGACCAGTCGATCCGTTTCAGGATCGAGAAGATCCAGCGCGAGAAGAGCATGGAGGCGGTGCGCGGCCTGGCCCTCGAAGGGCTCCGCCAGGCCGGTGGCGGCGGCACCCAGGCGGGCACCTCGGCGCTGGAGATGAAGAAGCTGTGGCACCATCTGGCGGCGAGCTCGATCGTGCAGCAGCTCCCCGGCGAGCAGCTCAAGAAGGTGTTCTCCTCCATGAAGCTCGTCCGCTACGAAACCGGCGCCGTCATCGCCGAGGAGGGGGAGCGCGAATCGTTCCTGCTGCTCATCGTCATCGGGCTGATCGAAGCGGTGACGATCGAGGCCGGGCGGGAGATGGTTGTCCGCACCTTCACGTCCGGCGATATCATTGGCGAGGCGCCGCTGCTCGAACGCCTGCCGTGGCCGGTCCGCTACCGGGCCGGCGAGCCGGCGACGGCGCTCAAGCTCACCCGCGAAGGTCTGGAGCAGGTGCTGGTCGGCAACCCCGATCCGCGCGGGCTGATCGAGATCCTGCGCGGGCAACACAACGACCGTGACCTGGGGGCGACGGTGCGCCGCCTGCGGAGCTCCTGAATGGCTGTGCTCGCCATCCGCATCTATCCCGATCCGGTGCTGCGCGTGAAGTGCCGCCCGATCGCGACCATCGACGACCGCGTGCGCAAGCTGGCTGCCGACATGGTGGAGACCATGCACGCGGCGCCGGGCATCGGTCTCGCCGCGCCGCAGGTCGGCGTCGAGGAGCGGCTGGCGGTGGTGGATCTGTCGGTAGGCGAGGACCCGAGCCAGATCCTCATCCTGGTCAATCCGGAGATCGTCCAGCGGGACGGGCAGGAAACCGAGGTGGAGGGGTGCCTGTCGTTGCCCGGCTTGACCGACAAGGTCGACCGCCCGACGGCGGTGCGGCTCAAGGCCCGGAATCTGGACGGCGAGCCGATCGAGCTCGCCGCCGAAGGGTGGCTGGCGCGTGCCCTGTGCCACGAGCTCGACCACCTGGACGGCATCCTCTTCGTCGACCATCTGCACGGGCTGCGGCGGGAGCGGGCCAAGCGCCAGCTCAAGAAGCTGGCCACCGACCGGGAAGAAGCGCTGGTATGAAAATCCTCGAGCGGCGTCCGTGGCGGCTCCTGCGAGCCGCCGTCCCCCTCCTCCTCGTCACTCTCGGTGCCGGCGCCTGCGGCGGCGGCGGTGGCGGCGGTGGACCGACCGCGCCGCCGCCCCCGGCGAAGGGGTTCGTCTTCACCCCCGGCGCGGGGATGACCGGCATCACCCTGGCCCAGGGCGCGGCGACCACGACCACCACCTTCGTCCTTGAGGTGCGGGCGAATTCGGTGACCGATCTCTACGGCGTCGCCTTCAACCTCAGCTACCCGAACAGCGCGCTGCGCTACACCGGTGCCACGGCGGGCACCTTTCTGAGCAGTGCCAGCCTGCAGGTGGCGGAATCGCCGGCCGGCACCGTAGTCGTCGGCCTGTCCAAGCTCGGCTCGGCCGCCGGCGCGAGCGGCTCGGGCGTGCTCCTGACTCTCCAGTTCGACGCCATCGCGACCGGCCAGGGAGCGTTCAGCTTCAGCCGCAACACAGCGATCAACTCCAGCGCGGCGACGCTGTCCGATCTCTCCTGGTCGGCCGGAACGATCGGCGTCACCTTCTAGACCGAGCCCAGAAACCAGCCCATGCCCGATCTCGTCCTGTTCAATACCCTGGGGCGCCAGCTCACCCGTTTCGAGCCCATCGAGCCGGGCGTCGCCAGGATGTACACCTGCGGCCCGACGGTCTACAACGACGTCCACATCGGCAACCTGCGCACCTTCATGTTCGAGGACCTGCTGCGGCGGAGCCTCCGCTACCTCGGCTACCGCGTCGTCCAGGTGATGAACGTGACCGACGTGGACGACAAGACGATCCGCGGCGCGCACCAGGCCGGCATCAGCCTCGACGAATACACCGAGCCGTTCATCGCCTCGTTCCTGCGCGACCTCGACATCCTGCACATCGAGCGCGCCGAGCACTTTCCGCGCGCCACCCACCACATCGCGGAGATCATCGCGCTGATCGCCCGCCTGGTCGAGCGGGGGTTCGCCTACGAGACCGACGGCTCGGTGTTCTTCAGCATCGCCCGCGACGGCGACTATGGCCGCCTCTCCGGCTTCGACCTCGCCCAGGTGCGGCGCGGCGAGCGGGTGGCGAGCGACGAGTATGCCAAGGAGGACGTGCGCGACTTCGTCCTCTGGAAGGGCGTCAAGCCCGGCGAGCCGGCCTGGGAATCCCCCTGGGGACCGGGCCGGCCGGGCTGGCACGTCGAGTGCTCGGCGATGAGCATGAAGTACCTCGGCGAGAGCTTCGACCTGCACTGCGGCGGCGTCGACCTCATCTTTCCGCACCACGAGAACGAGATCGCGCAGTCGGAGTCGGCGACCGGCCATCCATTCGTCAATACCTGGGTGCACTCCGAGCACCTCATCGTGGACGGTCAGAAGATGTCGAAGTCCCTGGGCAACCAGTACACGCTCAAGGACCTGATGGACCGAGGCTATGCGCCGCGCGCCCTGCGCTACGCCCTCCTCGCGGTCCACTACCGGCAGAAGCTCAACTTCAGCTTCGAAGGGCTCGACGCCGCGGCCGGCGCGCTCCGCCGGGTGGACGAGATGCGCTTCCGCCTGACCCATTCGGAAGATCCGGCCCGCAAGACCACCGAGCCCCGCCTCGCCGAGACCCTGGCCAAGCTGCCGCGCGACTTCGCCGCGGCGCTCGCCGACGACCTCAACATCGCCGCCGCTCTGGCCGCGCTCTTCATCTTCGTCAAAGAGGTGAACGTCGCGGTCGAGGAGAGACGTCTGGGCCCGGGGGACAAGGAGCGCATCCTCGCCGCCCTGGCCGACGCCGACCGGGTGCTCGGCCTCCTCGATCCGGCGACCTGGCCGGCCGCGGCGGCACCCGGCCACCAGGCGACCGCCGAGGCGGAGAATGAAGAGATCGAGGGCCTGATCCAGGCGCGCAAAGAAGCCCGCCAGCGGCGCGACTTCGCCGCCTCCGACCGCATCCGCGACGAGCTCGCCGGCCGCGGCATCCTGCTCGAAGACACCCCGCAGGGCACGCGCTGGAAGAGGCGCTGAGATGTCCGGATCAAACCGTGGCGACTTCCACCGCCAGCCGGACCGCCGCGCCCAGGGCCGGGTGGGGGAGGAGGACGCCGTCCGCTGGCTGACCGCGAACGGCTACGAGATCGTCGAGCGCAACCTGGTCAACCACGGCGGCGAGATCGACGTCGTGGCGAAAGAAGGGGAGACCGTCTGCTTCCTGGAGATCAAGGCCAGGGCGAGCGACGCCTTCGGACCGGCCATCGCCGCCGTCGACGCCCGCAAGCAGCGCAAGATCAGCCGCGCCGCCTCCCTCTACCTGGCCACCAAGGGAACCGCCAAAGGCTTCCACCGCCTCCCCTGCCGCTTCGACGTGCTCGGCCTCGACTGGCACGGCGACGGCTGGCGCTATACTCTCATCAGGAACGCATTCCCTTTCGCCGGCTGAGGGTGCTCGCAGCGGCTCGCAGCGAGATGAGGCTTGACAGCCTGGGGGTCGGTGACTATCCTTTGCACCTCGTGAGCAGGGCGGGCGGGAATAGCTCAGTGGTAGAGCACAACCTTGCCAAGGTTGGGGTCGCGGGTTCAAATCCCGTTTCCCGCTCCAAATCTTCTGGTTCCATCCGGCCCCAAGCCGGTTAGAATATGTAGGACGAGGCCGCGTCGAGCGGCCTTCCCCGTCTCAGGCGACGTAGCCAAGTGGTAAGGCGAGGGTCTGCAAAACCCTTATTCAGCGGTTCGAATCCGCTCGTCGCCTCCAAAGCTTTCTTCCTCCCGTCTACCGCAGCAACATCACCGTCGACAGAGGCAGCGCCACGATCCGTGGATCGGTTACGGTCTCCAGATCCGTCTGCGTGACCAGCAGGCCGAACGGGGCATTGTTGGCGGCTTTCTCCAGGAAGGTCCGGATCCCTTCGGTGTCCCGGAGAGGGTCGATCTTCCGCTGATACTTGACCTCGACAGGGATGCGGCGGGTGCCGATCGTCAGCACGCAGTCCATCTCGGGCTTGACAGCCCGGAGAGGAAACCGGTGGACATCAAGGTTTCGGATCGTGGAAAGGGTCTCGCTGAGAACGCTCTTCGCCCGGTCTTCCGCGAGCGCGCTCAGATGTAGCTTGTGGGCCAAGTCTTCCGGCTCGAGGGGAATCAGCTCTTGGCGGATCGTGCCGTTGATCTGACCCAACTGATGGTCAAGAGGGTATCCACCCCGCTCGGAGAACCAACGAAAAGTCTCGTCGCGTGCCGCCGCCATCATCTTGCCGTGCTCCCGGAGCCCTTCCCAGAATTTCTGGTCAAGCAGCGGCTGCAGTCCGTTGTCGGCAAGGAAAGGAACCCCCAGGTCGAGGCCGCGGAAGGCCGCGATTTCGGTCAGCGAGAGGACTCCGGCTTCGATCGTCGTGATGCGGCCGGCCAGGCTGTCGCGTCCTTGCTCAATGTGCAGGGCGGAGCTGCCGGTGATCAGGGCTTGGGTCGTTGAATGGTCGACCAACAACTTGAGTTGGGGAGCCCAGCGGTCGAAGTACTGGATCTCGTCGAAGACGAGATAGGTCGGCTCGCCGCGGCGGGCCACCGCGTTGAGCGTCTCGCCGAGCACGACCTCTTCGTACCAGTCGGCTAGGCGGAGGATCGGCTCTGTGACCTCTTCCACTGCCGAGAGCTGGTCAGCCTGCACCCGGAAAATGTTCCGCGACGGCACGCCCTGCTTTAGCAGGTCTTCGATGACGTGGAGTTGGGCCGTCGTCTTGCCGATCTGGCGGGGGCCCCGCACCACGACGGCAGGAGCCAGGCGCATCTCCAGCCGCCGCTGCATCTGACGGACGAGATGGCGCCGGGTCGCCGGCAGCGACGGCATCTCTCCATCCTGCCACCATGGGTTCATCCGCCGCAGATCGCGGACCATGGGCTCGGGGAGCTGGATCGGCGGAAGCTGGAGGATCGGCTGCATGTCTGAGAGTCTATCGCCTCTCGCTCCCGCCTGCCGGACGCGATAGAGTCTCGCCCGTGCGCAACGTCACCCTGATCACCACCGGCGGAACCATCGAGAAGACCTATGACGAGAGCTCGGGCGAGCTTGCCAACCGGCAGAGCCTGGTGCGGCGGATGCTCTCCGAGCTGCGGCTGGAGGAGACCGGCGTCGAGATCTCCGAGCTGATGAGCAAGGACAGCCTGGACATGACCGAGGAGGACCGCGCGCGCGTCGTCGCGGCGGTACGCTCGGCGGAAGCAACCCAGCCGGGCGGCATCGTCATCCTCCATGGCACCGACACGCTGGCGAAGACCGGCGAGAAGTTGTACGCGGAGATCAGCGGGCCGCGGGTTCCCATCATCCTCACCGGCGCCATGCGGCCGTTCGAGATGAAGAGCTCCGACGCGCTGCAGAACCTCACCGAGGCGATCTTCGCGACCGGCGTCCTGCCGCCGGGCGTCTACTGCGTGGCGCATGGCCGCGCGCTGGCATTCCCCGGGGTCCGCAAGGACGTCGAGCGCGGCACGTTCGTGCGGATAGAGCTGAGCTCCTCAGCCTAGCTTCAGGCCCATCAACTCCGCCGGCGGCTCGCCCAAAAACAGATCCGGGTGCAGGGGCTCGCTGGGCTTCACCGCGTACTTCTCGAAGTCGGTGACGCCGGCTTCCCGCAGCACGTCCTCATCAATGTAGAACTGCCCTGTGCAGCAGCGGCTGTCGCGGGTGAGGACGGCGTGCGCGGCGTCGGACATGATCTCGGGCTTGCGGCACTTCTCGGGCGGGGTGATGCCGCCCAGCATGGCGAGGGCGGCGGTGAGGACGACCGTCTTCGGCCAGAGGGAGTTGACGGCGATGCCGTCGTCCTTGAATTCCTCGGCCAGGCCCAGGGTGCAGAGGCTCATGCCGTACTTGGAGATGGTGTAGGCGGTGTGCAGTTTGAACCAGCGCGGATCGAGGTTGAGCGGCGGCGACAGGGTGAGGATGTGCGGGTTGGAGGACTTCTTGAGGTGCGGAATGCAGGCTTGCGAGCAGGCGAAGGTGCCGCGGGCGTTGACCCCCCACATGAGGTCGAAGCGCTTCATCGGCGTCGCGAGCGTCGGCGTCAGGTTGATCGCGCTGGCGTTGTTGACCAGGATGTCGATGCCGCCGAACTTTTCCACGGTCTGCTGCACCGCACGCTGCACCTGCTCCTCGTCGCGGATGTCCACCTGGAGCGGCAACGCTTTGCCGCCCGCCGCCTCGATCTCCTCGGCGGAGCTGTAGATCGTCCCCGGCAGCTTGGGATGCGGCTCGGCCGTCTTGGCGGCGATGGCGACGTTGGCGCCGTCGGCCGCGGCGCGCAAAGCGATCGCCTTGCCGATGCCGCGGCTCGCGCCGGTGATGAACAGGGTCTTGCCCTTCAGGTCGGCCATGGTCACATTTTTCCCCGGGAGTATTCCGCGATCCGCGCGTATGCCGTCTCCAGCATCTCTTCCTGCGGCAGGAAGACGATCCGCACGTGGTTGTAGTCTTCCTGGCCGAAGCCGGAGCCGTGGACCATGATGATGCCGTGGTCGAGGATCAGGTCGCGCACCAGCTCGGTGTCCTTGAGGTTGCCGAGGGAGAAGCGCGGGAAGGCGTAGAAGGCGCCGCGCGGCGGCACGCAGCTCCAGCCCGGGATGGCGTTCAGGCGGGCGACGGTGAGATCGCGGCGGCGGCGCAGGACGGCGTTCACCTGCGCGATGTGCGGGTTCGAGTGCTCCAGGGCCGGCTTGATGGCGCACTGCCCCGGATGGTTGGCGCAGAGGCGCGCCCGCACCAGGCGGCCCATGGCGTCGAGCACCGGCGCGAGCGCGGTCTGCGGACCGGAGAAGATCGACCAGCCGATCCGCAGGCCGGGACCGAGCCAGACCTTCGACAGGCCGCCGAAGGTCGCGATGGGGATGTCGTCGCGCAGAGCGGCGGTCGCCACGAAGGAGGTCTCGTCGTCGATCAGCATGCGGTCGTAGATCTCGTCGGAGAGGACGACGAGACGGTGCCGCGCGGCGACTTCGAGCACCGCTTCGAGGGTGGCGCGGCTCGCCACCGAGCCGGTGGGGTTGTTCGGGTTGATCAGCACGAGGGCACGGGTGCCGGCGTCGACCGCCCCTTCGAGCTGCTCGGGATCGGGCTGCCAGCCGCGGCTCTCGTCCAGCTTGTAGTGGACGGCGCGCGCTTCGAGCTTGCCGAGCACGGCGGAGTAGAGCGGATAGCCGGGGCTCGGCACCAGCACACCCTCGCCGCGCTCCAGGATCGCGCCGAGCAGCAGCTCGATCGGCTCCGAGGCGCCGTGCCCGATGAACACCTCGCGCACGTTGCGGATCCCTTTCCGCTCCTCGGCGTCGCGGCGGATGGCCTCGCGCGCCTCGGGCAAGCCTTCGGAGGCGGTGTAGGAGGTCTCGTTGTCGCGCAGGGCGCGGACGATCGCCTCGATCACGTGCTCCGGGGTGCGGAAGTCGAACTGGCAGGGGTCGCCGATGTTGAGGCTGATGATCGTCTTGCCGGCCGCTTCGGCCTGGCGGGCGAGGGCGACGACGTCACGGACGGCGTAGGTCACGTCGGCGATGCGCCGGGCGATGCGGATCGGGGGGTAGGAGATCGTCTCGATTGCGTTCATCGGTCCGCCGGGTCTCAGAGGGCCGAGGTGCCGGGAGGCACCAGCCGGTCGATGGTTGCCGCTTCGTCCTCGCTGATCCGGACGTCGACGGCGGCGAGGCTGTCTTCGAGCTGTTCCATTGTACGCGGTCCGATGATCGCCGAGGTGACCGCCGGATGGCGGAGTACCCAGGCGTTGGCGAAACGGGCGAGCGAAATGCCTTTCGCCTCCGCCAACGGAATGAGCTGCTCCACGACGTCCAGCCGGCGCTGGAACTTCGGGTTCTCGATGTCGCCGATCCACTTCTTCGACCGCGCGCTGTCCTCCGGGTTGCCGCTGCCGCGCCGATACTTGCCGGTCAGCCAGCCGCCTTCGAGCGGGCTCCATACGATGGTGCCGACGCCGAAATGCTGGCACATCGGAAAGTGCTCCAGCTCCATCACCCGGCGCAGAATGCTGTACGGCGGCTGCAGCGAGATGAACCGCTCCCATCCGTGCCGCCGGCTCATCTCCAGCGCCTCGACGATCTCCCAGGCCGAGAAGCGCTTTTCCCACAGCGCCTCGCCGGAGTAGTGGTTGGTCGAGCAGCCAATGTAGCGCACCTTCCCCTGGCGCACCAGATCGTTGAGCGCCGACAGGGTCTCTTCCATCGGTGTTGTCGGATCCGGACGGTGGATCTGATAGAGATCGATCACGTCGGTGCCGAGGCGGCGCAGGCTGTTCTCCACCTGCTCCTGGATCGCCTTGCGCGACAGCCCGCGCTGGTTCGGTCCCGGTCCGACCGGCGCCCACACCTTGGTGGCGAGGACGACCCGCTCGCGGCGGTCCTTGATCGCCTTGCCGACGATGATTTCGGATTCGCCTTCGGAGTAGCCGTTGGCGGTATCGATGAAGTCGAGCCCGGCATCGAGGGCGCGATGGATGAGGCGGATGCACTCTTCGTGGTCCGGATTGCCCCACGCGCCGAACATCATCGCGCCGAGGCAGAGCGGAGGGACCTTGAGACCGGTATGACCGAGATTGCGGGTATTCACGCTGCGCACCCCTTCCATGGCGAGACGCTCCGCGACCGGGAGCCGGGGTCATTATGTCGCAAGATCTCCGTCCCTTCCATCCGGTAGAATCTTCTGAGGGGTGAGCACATTGAAGAAACCTCAGCCGCTCAAGACGTGGAAAGAGCGCCTCGCCTTCCTCCAGGAAGAAGAAGCGATCGTCTCCGATCCCGCCCAGAGGTTCACCCTGCGCAAGCAGATCGAGGAAGCCCAAGCCAAAATCCGCGATCTCCACAAACCCAAAGAGGGCGGAGGAACGGTTCCTCCCCTCCTCGACCTCGGCCGCCTCCCCATCCCCGGCCCGCATTTTCTCGGCCGCGACGCCGAGCTCGCTCATCTCGACGCCGCCTGGGAAGACCCAATCCTCCACGTCCTCACCCTCGTCGCCTTCGGAGGAGTCGGCAAATCCGCCCTCGTCGCTCGCTGGCTCGACCGCATGGCCGCCGCCAACTGGCGAGGCGCCGCCCGCGTCCTCGACTGGTCCTTCTACAGCCAGGGCACGGAAGACCGCGTCACCTCCGCCGAGCCCTTCATCGACCACGCCCTCCGCCTCTTCGGCGACCCCGATCCGAAGGCCGGCTCCCTCTACGACCGCGGCGCCCGTCTCGCCTATCTAATAAGGAAGGAGCGGACCCTCCTCGTCCTCGACGGCGTCGAGCCGCTGCAATACCCGCCGGGCCGACCGGAGATCGAAGGCCGCCTCAAAGACCCCGGCCTCACCGCCCTCCTCAAGGGCTTGGCCGCGGGCAACCCCGGCCTCTGCGTAGTCACCACCCGCGAACGAATCGCGGACCTCGCCGGCTTCAAGACGACAGCGCCGCAGATTCCTTTGGAGGAATTGGAGCCCGCCGCGGCGGTTGAGCTTCTCCGCCAGCTCGGCGTGGCCGGCCGGGAGCCCGAGCTGCGCGCCGCGGCCGAGGATTTCCAACACCACGCCCTCACCCTCACCCTCCTCGGCAACTTCCTCCGCCGCGCCCACGGCGGCGACGTCCGCAAGCGGAAAGAGATCGACCTCCACCGAGCGGACGAGACACAGGGCGGCCACGCCTTCCGCGTCATCGCCGCCTACGCCCGCTGGCTGGGAGAGGGTCCGGAGCTGGCGATCCTCCGCCTCCTCGGCCTCTTCGACCGGCCCGCGGACGCCGGCGCCCTGAAAGCCCTCCGCGCCGCGCCGCCGGTCCCCGGGCTCACGGAACCCTTGGTGGATCTTTCCAGCGAAGACTGGCGGCTCGCCGTCTCCACCCTGCGAGACCACAGCCTGCTGGCGGCGGCCGATCCGAGCGAACCGGAGACCCTCGACGCTCATCCCCTGGTGCGGGCCTGCTTCGCGGAAGAGATCGAGATCCAACACCCCACCGCCTGGCAAGAAGGCAACCGGCGCCTCTACGACCACCTGTGTCAGACAGCGCCGGATCTCCCAGACACCCTGGAAGCGCTGCAACCTCTCTATGCCGCCGTCGTCCACGGCTGCCGGGCGGGGCGCCAGCAGGAGGTGATGGAAGAGGTCTACTGGCAGCGGATTCAGCGAGGGAACGAGCACTTCAGTTGGAGCAAGCTCGGGGCCTTCGGCTCGGAGCTGACGGCGCTGGCGGGCTTCTTCGATCGCCCTTGGTCCCAGCCCTCCACCCGCCTCACCGCGGCGGATCAGGCGTTCGTTCTGAACGAGGCCGCAGTCGTCCTGCGCGCCCTGGGCCGCCTGGCGGAGGCGGTCGAGCCGATGCAGGCGGGGTTGGCAGGCTATAAAGCGAAGGAGGACTGGAAGAACACCGCGATCACAGCCAGCAACCTCAGCGAGCTGAGCCTGACCCTGGGGGACGTGCCGCGCGCCGTGGCGTTCGGCGAGCAGAGCGTCGAGCTGGTCGATCGTAGCGGTGATGCCTTCCTTCGGATGGGATTCCGGACGACGTGGGCCGACGCTCTGCACCAGGCGGGCCGATGGAAGGAGAGCGCGGCGGCATTCCGCGAGGCCGAGGCGATGCAGGCGGAGCGGCAGCCTCAGTACCCCCGGCTCTACTCGGTCCAGGGTTTTCGGTACTGCGAGCTGCTGCTGGGCCTAGCGGAGCCGGAGGATGGAGCCGGGCTGGGCGCCAAGCCGGAGGAGGCGGAGTGGTTTCGGCAGGTCTGCCGGGAGGTGTTGGAACGGACGCGGCAGACGCTGGATTGGGTCACAAACGCCTTCTACAACATGGGTTTCCTCGACATCGCGCTCGATCACCTCACCTTGGGCCGCGCCCATCTCGGGCTGGTCCTGACGGCCGCCGGAGATGACCACACCGCCGGGCTCTCCCAGGCCGCCGAGCCACTGGACCGGGCGGTGGACGGCCTGCGGCGGGCCGGCCAGGAGGACCACCTCCCCCGCGGCCTCCTGGCCCGCGCCGCCCTCCGGCGTTTCCGTTCCGACTTTACCGGCGCCGCCGCGGACCTCACCGAGGCGCTGGAGATCGCCGAACGCGGGTCGATGCTACTACATGAGTGCGATGCGCACCTCGAATGGGCGCGGCTGTGCCGGGACCAAGGGGATGTCGCCGCGGCGCGGCGGCATGTGGCGCGGGCTCGGGTGCTGGTGAAGGAGACGGGGTATGGGCGGCGGGAGCGGGAGGTGGGGTGGTTGGAGAGGGAGCTCGGGTAGGAGATAGGAGGGGGCGGCGGCCTCCGCTCCCCCGGGTTGAAACCCGGGGCTGGAGACCCTTGTCCCTGCGGGACGGCTCCCCCTCCCGCCTCTTCCGTGTGGAAGGGACCGATACCCGCGACAAAATCGGCGGCGCCCGCCGTGAAACCCACGGCACCCCCTCTGTGACCCGCGTCGCCCGGCCCGTCACCGGCGGCGCCCGCCGCGCAACCCGCGGCACCCTCCCTGTCACCCGACGGCTGCGTAGTAAACCTTGGTGGTTTGGCGGCGAAACCCACGGGTTCGGACTCGGGCGAACGGGGTTGGGCAGCGCGACCCGCGGCGCCCGATCCCTTCCCGCCGGGTGGCGTCACCGCCGCGCGAACCGGCGTCCCGGGTCGACGTGTGGTGAGGTGGGGCGAACGGTCTGCGATGGTGGGATTTCAACGAACGGAGGCGGAGGAGCCGGAGGAGAGAACAGAACCTTTCCACCGCCCGGGCCCTCACCCCCGTCCCCTCTCCCGTGCGTCCCTCCACCCACTCTCCCCGAACGGGAGAGGGGCGCCGCCGCCCAGCCCCAAAAACAGTAAAAAAAGAAGCGTCGATGGTTGTGGCTTTGGGGAGGGGGCGCCCTCTCCCGCTCGGGGTGGGGGGCGGTGGCACGCGCGGGGGAGGGACGTGGAGTGGGCGGGCGGCGGGGAAAGGTTCTGTTCTCTCTTCCGGCTCCTCCGCCCACCCGGGAGGGGGCAAGCCCCTCCCCTACTTTGAGTTAACGCCTGCGCGGCGCTGGGGGTGGCGCCCCTTGTGGGCGCAGGCGCGTAGACCCGGGTTTCAACCCGGGGCGGGGCGAGTGGTCCCGCCGCCAGCGCACGGGACGAGCCTCAGCGCTTTAACAAGATGACGACCACTACGAGGATCACGACGAGCAGAACGACTCCCGCGATCACCAGCGGGCGGCGTCCCGAGCTGGCCTGTGCGATGCCGCGCAGCTCCGAGATCAGGCGCAGCCGCGACGCTTCTTCGAGCTTCGCCAGGCCGGCCAGCAGGTCGATGGCGCTGGCGTAGCGCTCGGTCGGATTGCGCGCCAGGCACTTGAGCACGAGGATGTCCGCCTCCGGCGGCAGCTCGCTGTTGAGCTGGGTCGGCAGGGAGAGCCGCTCGCCCGGCGCGCGGCCGGTGAGCATCTCGTGGAAGATCACGCCGGCGGAGTAGACGTCGGCCCGGTGGTCCGGCGGCGGCGCGCCCGGGCGTGGCTCGGTCTGTTCCGGCGCCAGGTAGCGGAAGGCGCCGAGGTTCAGGGCGCCGGTGGTCATGGTGCCGGTCATGCCCAGCACCTGCGTGCCCCCGAAGTCGGTGATCTGCACCTCGGTCAGGTTCGGCGCGACGAGCACGGCGTGCGGCCAGAGGTGACCGTGCACCATGCCCTGCTCGTGGGCGCGGGCCAAGCCGCGGCAGATCGCTCGCATCACGGTGATCGCCTCGCCAATCGTCAGCCGCCGTTCTTTCAGGATCTCATCCAGGGGCCGCATCAAGTCCTTTCACTTTCAAAGCGCTTCACTCTCAAAGATAATCACCGTGGTGCCGATCGTGATGCGATCCAGGGGGGCCAGCGTCCTGCTGGTCGTCGGATCGCCGTTGACCTTGGTGCCGAAGCTGCTCGCGAGATCGGTGAGCATCCAGTCACCGTCTTCCCAGGTGATCTTCAAATGGTCCTTGCTGGCGTTCGGCTCATTGAGGCGCAGTGTACAGTCCCGCGAGCGGCCGATGGTGACCGTTTCGCCATCCAAAGTGAACGACTGTCCTCGGTCCGGTCCTTCCGCGATGTACAGATGGGCTGGCCGCGGACCGTCCGCCGCCGCTTTGGAGCTCCGCGAGCGCGGTGGCAGCTCCAGGGTGCGGATCGGGTGCGGCGTCGTGATCCCCGCCTTCTTGAATTCTTCCCAGATGCGGGCCCGGATGTCGCTCGCGATGCGCGGCGCCTGCGCCATGTCTTCGATCCACACCCGCAGCTCGTAGAGGATCGCGTTGTCGTCGAACGAGAGGACATAGACATCCGGGCTCGGCTTGTCGAGCGCGCCGGGCACTCCGGCTATCGCCTCCAGCAGCGCGCGGCGCACCCGGTAGGGCGGCGTCTTGTAGTCGGCGCCGACCTTGATCCGCTCCATGTGCGTCGGGTGCGGGTAGTAGTAGTTGAGCACCCGCTCGTCGGCCATCTTGCTGTTCGGGATCACCAGGTTGTCGTTGTCCCGCGTGCGCAGGTGGGTGGTGCGCCAAGTGATCGTCACCACCCGTCCCTCCTGCTCGCCGACGCGGATCCAGTCGTTGATGCGGAACGGCCGCTCGACGCTGATCACCAGTCCGGCGAAGAAGTTGGAGAGGATCGGCTGGAGCGCCAGGCCGAGCACCAGCGAGGTCACCGCGCTGGTGGCGACCAGCGGCGTGACGTCGAGGTTCGGCACGGTAAGGCGGAGAGTGATCAGGCCGGTGATCAGGTAGATCAGCGCCATGGTCACCGCGGTCAACAGCGGCGGCACCTTCACACCCTTCTGGGCGTAGAGGTGGATGTCGAACAGGTACAGCCCGAGCAGGCGCAGCACCAGGGCGATGCCGCAGAACACCAGCAGCCAGACGAGAAGCTGGCGCGCCTCCGCCGGCCGGTACGCCGGCGCGGCGAGGATGAACACCACCAGTCCGGCGGCCGCCGCCGCCACCCAGAGCGGGAAGGCGAGTTGGCGGATGAGGAAGACCTTGCGCTGCAGCCAGGTGACCAGGACCACGAGGAGGGCGAAGGCGCCGATGCTCGCCAGCAGGGCGAAGGTGACGCCCATCGCAGGCCCCATTCCGAGCACCGCCTTCATCGAGAACAGACCATCGGTTGGCGCACGGGACAATTCTAGCGCTAAGATCCCCCCGTTCTGTTTTCCGACGAAGAGGAGACCGAGATGAAAAGATGGCTCTATTGTTGTGCAGCCCTGGCCGTGGTGGCCTTGATGGCCCAGCCGCTGACCGCCGCCGAGGCGGCCAAACCGGCCGCCGCCGAGCACGCCGCCCCCATGCACGCTGCCGAGGCGCCGATGAGCATCCGCGGCGAGATCCTGCGGCAGATCGATGCCGCCCGCGACAAGCTGCTCGCCCTGGCCGAGGCGACCCCCGCAGACAAGTTCACCTGGCGTCCGAACGACAAGGTGCGCACCGTCGGCGAGGTCTATGCCCACGTGGCCGGCGGCAACTTCTTCATTCCCACCCTGTGGGGCGCCAAGATGCCGGACGGGGTGGACCCCCGCGCCTTCGACAAGGACGCCGGCGACAAGGCGAAGACCATCGCGACCCTCAAGGCCTCGTTCGAGAACGTCCACAAGGCCATCGAGGGAGCTGCGGACGCCGACCTCCACAAGCCGGTCAAGATCTTTGCCCAGGAGGGCACCGAGATCCAGGCCATGATGATGCTGGTCTCCCACGGCCACGAGCACCTCGGCCAGTCGATCGCCTACGCGCGCTCGATCGGCATCGTTCCGCCCTGGAGCCAGTAGAGGGTTGGCCGGCGGAATCGAAGCTCCGTCCGAAGAATCGGCGGTGGCTGGCGGGCCCGGTGATCTGCGAAGACACCGCCGGGCCGCGCTGGCCGCCGCGGCCGTCGCCTTGCTGGTCCGCCTCCCCTTCGCCGCCCACCGGATGTGGGACCACGACTCGGTCCAGTTCGCGCTCGGAGTGGAGAAGTACGATCTCGCGGCGCATCATCCGCATCCGCCCGGCTACCCGCTCTACATCGGCCTCCTGAAGCTCCTCGCCGCGCTCGGCATCGATCCGCTGCACGGCATGGTGTCCCTGGCGATCCTCGGCGGAGCGCTCGGAGCGGGTTGCATCGTCTTCGTGGTGGGCCGGCTGAGCGGGCTGAGAGCTGCCGTTTTCGCGGCGGCCCTCTACATCTTCAATCCGCTCCTCTGGTTCTACGGCGAGCTGCCGCTCATCTACGCCCTCGAAGGCGGAGTCACCGTGCTGCTCGCCTGGGCCGCCATGCGCATGGAAGAGGGAAGCCGGCCATTCCTCCTCGCCTGTGCGCTCTTCGCCGTGGCGGGGGGCTTGCGGCAGTCGACGATCATCCTCCTCGCGCCGCTCTTCCTGTTCGGCCTCTGGCGCACCTGGCGGAAAGGACGGCTGAGCGCGGGGCTCTTCCTGGGAGGCGGCGCGCTCGGAGCCGTGCTGGTCGCCGCCTGGTTCGTGCCGCTCTGCCTCGCCGCCGGCGGCTACCGTGCCTATCAGAAGATCAGCGGCGAGCACTTCAAGATCCTCCTGCCGCAGACCTCGATCCTCTACGGCGCCGGAATCGGAGCCCTGGAGCACAACGTCGAGGTCCTCACCAAGTGGGCGCTGCAAGGGACCGTCGCCGGAGCGATCGCGCTGCTCGTCCTCTGGCTCACCGCTCCCGGACGGATCGTTCCGGGCCTGCGCCTGCTCATCGGCCGACTGCCCTTCCTGCTCGCCTGGGCCCTGCCGCCGATGCTCTTCTTCGCCTTCTTCCACATCACCAAGGCCGGCTACACCCTGGTCCACCTGCCGGCCCTGCTGACCATCCTCGCCGTCGCCGCCGCGCCGGCGCTGGCGGTGAGCCGGGGAAGGGCCATCACAGCGACCGTCCTCGCCGGAGCGATCGGAGCCGGCCTCTTCCTCTGCGGCGAAGACCGCCGGCCGGACCAGCCGCGCGCCTGGGCCGTCGTCCGCCACGAATTCAACCGCGGCGCCCTCACCGAATACGAAAGCGCCCTGGACACCCTGCTCGCCACCGTCCATCAGTACCCGCCGAGCGAGACCGTCCTCGCCACCGTCGAGCTGTCCGGCACCGGCGCCTCGGGAGCCGACGGCTTCCTCTATTCGTACCACCGCCATCTGCAGTGGTACCTGCCGGACTATCCCCTCGTCTTCCTCGTGCCGGAAGAGCGCTTCGCGGAGGTGACGCAAGGGCACCGCCCGTTCGTCCACGAGACCGGCCCGATCGAAGTCCCGGCCGGAACGAAGAGGATCGTCTTCATCCTCTCCGCCCTCCCCGGCGACCGGCTCCCCCTGCCACTGGGCACCGTGCAGCGGATCGGCAAAGAGTTCTTCCTGATCACCGCGCCGTTCTCCGGCGAGATGAGAGTGGGACCGCTCGTGCTCCAGACCGCGGAGCGGCAGCGCAAGGCGGCTTGATGGAATCGCCGGAAGATCGGTAGGTGAGCCACGGGCTCCGTCCCTTCTCGACACCCTTCTCCTCCCCCTCGTCGAAGATCTGCTCCGCCCAGGTCAGCTTTCTCCTCATGACTCGAACCTCCTCGGTGCCGCCCTTTGCCTGGAGGGCTTCCATCTCCTCGGCGTCGCGGCCAGTCAATTGTAAATAGGTCTCGACACGGCGAGCGGCTGGTCTTTCGCCAGGTAGTCTTCGGCTCGGCTGCGGGCCAGTCCGAAGGAATAGTAGTTGAAGCGCACGATCTCGGGGCCGAGCTCGGCTCCGACCATGGACTCGAAGCGGATGCCCGGCTTTCCGCCGCGCAGGCGGAGGAGGATCGGCAGGACGGGCCGGCCGTGCCGCAGACGGAGCTGCATGTATTTCGTCTCTGGAGACGGCAACTGGGGACGGCGCCAAGCTTCTGGCCGACCGGCCGATCAGAATGCCGGCTATACTTCGGCCGGCCAGTTTTCCAGGCCATGGCCCGGTCCTGCAGCCGAGGTCGAAGCAAAGCTCCGGGAAGCTTGGCGCACAGTGCCGGCGCTCCGACTCTCTGCCTCTGAGAGTCCTACTCTTTGCTGTTGAGAGTCCCACTCTTTGCCACGGAGAGTCCCACTCTCAACGGCAAAGGGTCCCACACTCGACAGCAAAGAGTCCCACCCTCTGCGGCTGAGACTCCGACTCTCAGCCGCAGAGAGTGGGATACTCAGCCACAGAGAGTCCTACCCTCAGCCGTTGAGAGTCCCACTCCTGCCGCAGTGCTCACGGTCCGATCGTTCCGGCACGGGGGAGTTGCCAGGGGAATAGAGAAGAGAACCTCCCCGGACCGCCGCTCCTCGCCGCGTTGGACGCTTCGAGCGATCACGGCCTTCTCGTTACTGGAGGCATCCTCCCCGGCCGCCGAAGGGCGGCGAGGAAAGTGGGAAGCTCCTCAATCCAAGTAGCCCATCACGTCGACCACGACGTGGACCATGCCTCCCGGGCTGAGACCGCGCCGCCGGGAATCAGGCCGGCGGCCGACGAGCGGGAGGATAGCGCGGACCGGAGTACGATGATGCTTCCCATGCCTGTCGACAACCAGCTCTACGACCGGATGGCGGATTCGTGGTGGGACGAGGCGGGCCTGCTGCACATCCTGGCGGCGTTCACGCCGCCTCGATTCAACGCCATGCGGCGGGCGCTGGAGGGACTCGGGATCGATCCGCGGGGGAAGCGAGCTTTGGACGTCGGCTGCGGCGGCGGGCTGCTGGCGGAGGAGTTTGCCCGCCTGGAGTGCGCGGTGAGCGGGATCGATCCGTCGCGGGAGTCGCTCGCGGTGGCGCGGGCGCACGCGGCGGCTGCGGGGTTGGCGATCGAGTATGTGGCGGGGACGGGGGAGGGGATTCCGTTCGCCGGCGGGAGCTTCGAGATCGTCTACTGCTGCGATGTCCTGGAGCACGTGGCGGACGTGCCGCGGGTGATCGCCGAGACGGCGCGGGTGCTGCGGCCGGGCGGCGTGTTCCTCTATGACACATTGAACAAAACGTTGCAGAGCTGGCTGGTGATGATCAAGGTGCTGCAGGACTGGCGCTGGACGTGCTTCCTGCCGGCCGGGCTGCACGATTGGAACCTTTTCATTCCGCCGAAGGAGCTGCTTCCGGTTCTGGCGCGGAACGGGCTTCAAAATCGCGGCCTGACGGGCCTCAAACCGGCGGTCGGCGCGATGCGGGCGCTCTGCATCGTGCGCGCCCTCAAACGCGGTGAGATCACCTATGCAGAGGCCGCGCGGCGGCTGGATCTGCAAGAGAGCCGAGACACGAAGATCCTGTACCTTGGCTACGCCGTGAAGAGCGGCGCGAGGCCGTGATAGGCTTTGTCTTGGGAGGCAGACCTCGACTTATGGCAGACAACGTCAGCTTGAGCTCGGAAGAGAAAGAGCTCCTCCGCTCCGTGATCCGCAAACGGCAGCCTTCCATGCTGTGGATCATGGGCTCGGACCAGCCGCTGAGCGCTTCCCAGCGCGACACCATCAAAGGAATGATGATGGATGAGATGCGGGAGTCGGGAGGTCCGATGAGCGAACGGGGCGGCGCACTGAAGAAATTGATCGATCGCCTCGCTGAGCTCTGAGCGGGGCCGGGTGCGCAGCATGCAAGGGCGGCCGGTCTCCGCCGGATGCCTTCGGATACCGCCGCAAGCCCTTGCTTCGCCCGGGCGATCGGTGATACAAGGCAGCCGAACCTGTCGCTTCCCGAAGGAGGAGAGTATGGAGAAAATCGAGGTCCGGACCGAGACGAATTCCGCAGCACAGGCACCCGCCGACTTTGTTTCGACGATCACGCCGGGCGAGTGCCCCACCTGCGTTTCCGGTGTCGACCCCACGATCGGCAGCACGCTCTTCCAGGAAGCTCTGCACGACGGCGTGTAAGCCCGCCTGCAGCTTTGGACCGCGAACGCGCACGCCGGCGAGCGTGCGCGTTTCCATTTGAGAAGCCGATTGAGGAGTCCGAATGACCACCGACCGGATCGCAGACCTGCCGAAGCTCGGCGTCGGCCTCTCCTACCAGGGCACGCTGCAAGGCTTCGTCCTCGACAATCTGGCGAGCTTCGATTTCCTCGAGGTGATTCCGGACGTCTTCTGGGTCGACCAGGGGCGCGGCACGCCGGGAATCGCGGAGCGGTACCGCGAGAACCGCGACAGCATGGCCTACCTCGCACGGGTGGCGGAGCAGCGGCCGGTCATCTGCCACAGCGTCGGCCTGTCGATCGGCAGCGCGGACTACTTCGACACCGCGCACGTCGAGCAGATCGCCGGCTGGCAGGCGCGTTTCGGCTTCCCCTGGCACAGCGACCACCTCTCCTTCAACCGCCTGGAGCATGCGTCGGGCCACGCGATCGACGTCGGCGTCACCATGCCGGTGCCGTATGACGAGGCGGTGCTCGATCTGCTGTGCGAGCGCGTCGATCACGTGCAGGCGACGGTACCGGTGCCGTTCCTGCTGGAGAACAACGTCTATTACTTCTCGATCCCCGAGCAGGAGATGGGCGAGGCCGAGTTCCTCAACCGGCTGACCGCGCGCACCGGCTGCGGCCTGCTGCTCGATCTCCACAACGTCTACACCAACGGCCGCAACCACGGCTTCGATCCCCGCGAGCTGCTGGACCGGCTCGACCTCACCCGGGTGGTGGAGATCCACCTCGGCGGCGGCATGGAGATGGACGGCACCTATCTCGACGCCCACTCCGGGCCGTGCCCGCCGGAGGTGTGGACGCTGCTCGCAGAGATCCTGCCGCGGACGCCGAACGTGTGCGGCGTGGTGTTCGAAATGTTCGGCAACTATTTCCCCAGCGTCGGCCCCGAGCCGCTCCGGCAGGAGCTGCGCCGGGCGCGGGAGATCCTCGACCGCCGCGCCTGAAGCCCGATCCGACTCCAGATGTCTCTCCAGGATTTCCAGCGCGCGCTCTCCGACCTGGTGATGTCCCCCGGTCTCCGCAGCCGCGTCGCGGAGGCCCCGGCGGCGGGGCTCGCCGGCTACGAGCTGTCCGACCAGGAGCACCGCCGGCTGGCGGCGCTGGCGCGCGATCCGGGGCTGCGCACCGGCACGGTCATCCATCGCGCCTCGCGGCTCAGCATGCTCTCCAACACCATCCCGCGCACCTGCCGGGTGCTCGGCTCGCGCGGCCTCAAGGAGCTGGTGCATGCCTATTGGAGCGAGCATCCGCCGCAGAGCATGCTCTACGTGCAGGAGGCCCGCCGCTTCGCCGACTACGCCTTCGCCCGCCTCGCCGCCGGCACGTTCGCGAATCCGTTCCTCCGCGAGGTGCTGGAGATGGAGCTGGAGACCCTGGTCCTCAGCCGTGCCGACGGCGCCTGGGAGCCTGGAGAAAACAGAGAGATCCCGGAGCGGCCGCGTCTCCATCCGTTCTGCCGCGTGGTGGCCTTCCGGCACGATCCGGACGTCGTGATCCGCACGCTGGACGCCGGCCGGCCGCTGGACGGAGTGGCGGCGGAGGAGCGGTTCCTTCTCCTGAGCGCCGCCGGAGGAGGCCGGGTGAATTTGCGGCAGATTCCAGTGGAGCAGGGGCGGGTGCTCGCCGTCTGCGATGGGCGGCGGGCGGCGAATGAGGTTTGCGCGCTGGCGGGGGTTGCGCAAGAGGTGCTGCGGGCGGTGGTGGCGGCGGGGTTGGTGGTTTAAAGGACCCAAAGGACTGCAAGGACGTAAAAGACTTGGGGTTATGTCGTTTATGTCCTTGCAGTCCTTTAGGTCCTTTCCTCCCGCGGTCCCGCACGGCACCCACGTCCTCATCCTCTATACGACCCTCTACCGCACGGGCGGTCCGAAGTTCGTGCAGGCGGCGCGCACGTTGGCGGCGGAGAAGCGGGCGGAGTGGCCCGATCTCACGGTGATTGCGCAGGCGGTCGAGAGCAAGCGCGACTTCCTGGCCGCGTTTGCGGCGATCGCGGAGGCCGGCGGCGCGATCGAGGAGTTCCACTTCATCGGCCACAGCGGCGTCTACGGCATCATGTTCGGCACCGTCGAGTGGCCGGAGCAGCTCAGCCCTTATGAATGGCGGCAGGCGCGGTTGCCGTTCGCGCCGGGCGCTCGCGCCTGGTTCCATGCCTGCCGCACCGGCCGCTGGTTCGCTGCGTTTTTCGCGCGCACCTTCGGGCTGACGGCCTACGGGCACTTCTGGTACACCACCGTGTCGCGCTCGCCGCGGGTATTCCGCTGGCAGGGCTTCCGCGCCCGGCCGGACGAGCCGCTCTACGTGATCTCCTGCCCGGGGAGGAAATCGCACGGCGTGCTCGGATCAGCCTTCAAATACTCCGGCTTTTCCAAAGCGATCCCCATGCTGGAATTCGTCCCGGGCGAATCGGCGGTCGACACCAGCTATGACTCGGTGGCCGCGCTCTACGACGAGACCTTCGAGGAGATCGGCGTGCGCCGCGACGAATGGCGCTGGCTCACGGCGAGCCTGGGGGACGCGCGGGAGAAGCGGGTGCTCGATCTCGGGTGCGGCACCGGCGCGTTTCTCGGCAAGCTCGGCCCCGGGCTCGCGTCCGGAGTCGGCGCCGACATCTCGGCGGGGATGCTGGAGCGCGCGCGGGCGCGCTGGGCCGGCCAATCCAACCTGTCGTTCGTCAAGCTCGACGGTCCGCGGCTGCCGTTCGCCGACGATTCGTTCGACGCCGTGCTGTCGATCCTCTCCTTCCGCTATCTCGACTGGGACCCGGTGATCCACGAGATCCTGCGCGTGCTCAAACCGGGTGGCG